>NZ_CAJXGF010000009.1 GCF_913053745.1 uncultured Nitratireductor sp. | reverse complement strand
GCACTTCGGCGGCACGATGAACAATAAGATCGTCTACGATCTTTTCTATATGTTTCAAAGCCGGGGCTTCACGACGCTGCGTTTCAACTTCCGCGGCATCGGCCGCAGCCAGGGAGCCTTCGACCACGGCACAGGCGAATTGTCAGACGCCGCGGCAGCGCTCGACTGGGTGCAGTCGCTGCATCCCGATTCGAAAAATTGCTGGATCGCCGGTTATTCGTTCGGCGCATGGATCGGTATGCAGCTTTTGATGCGACGCCCGGAGATCGAGGGCTTCATGTCCATCTCGCCACAGCCGAATCTCTACGATTTCTCCTTCTTGGCGCCCTGCCCCTCATCGGGCCTCATCATTCATGGTGACGCCGATAAAGTCGCGCCTCCGACTGACGTTCAGGGCCTTGTGGACAAGCTGCAGTCGCAGAAGGGCATCACCATCACACAGAAGACGATGCCCGGTGTGAACCACTTCTATACCGATCACGTCGACGAACTGATCGGGGAATGCTCCGATTATCTGGACCGCCGCTTGCGCGGGGAATTGTCCGAACCTCGCCCCAAACGCCTGAAATAGCCTGTGCGGCGGACGCCGCATACAGGAGCGCATCCGCCAAAGTCAAAGAGTCCGAAAGATCATGACCGCCTTCAAATCCGATTTCCTGCGCACGCTCAGCGAGCGCGGGTTCATTCACCAGACCTCAGACGATGCGGGTCTCGATGAGCTGTTCCGGAACGAGACGGTTACGGCGTATATCGGCTTCGATCCGACGGCACCCAGTCTGCATGCCGGTGGCCTGATCCAGATCATGATGCTGCACTGGATGCAGCAGACCGGCCATCGCCCGGTTGCCTTGATGGGCGGTGGCACCGGCATGATCGGCGACCCGTCCTTCAAGGACGAGGCGCGCAAACTGATGACCCCGGAAACGATCGCCGACAACATCGCTGGCATCAAGAAGGTGTTCTCAAACTATCTGACCTTTGGCGACGGCCCGCAGGAAGCGCTGATGGTCAACAATGCCGACTGGCTCTTGGACATCAACTATGTCGAGTTTCTGCGCGATGTCGGCCGTCACTTCTCGGTCAACCGCATGTTGTCCTTCGATTCGGTCAAGCTGCGCCTCGACCGCGAACAATCGCTGTCCTTCCTGGAATTCAACTACATGATCCTCCAGGCCTACGATTATGTTGAGCTCAACCGGCGGCTGGGTTGCCGCCTGCAGATGGGCGGTTCCGACCAGTGGGGCAACATCGTCAACGGCATCGATCTCGGCCATCGCATGGGCACACCGCAGCTTTACGCCCTCACCTCACCGCTTCTGACCACCGCGTCAGGCGCCAAGATGGGCAAGAGCGCCGATGGTGCGGTGTGGCTCAACCCGGACATGCTCGGCGCCTATGATTTCTGGCAGTATTGGCGCAATACGGAAGACGCCGATGTGGAGCGCTTCCTGAAGCTTTATACGACGATGCCACTTGACGAGATCGCCCGCCTTGCAGCGCTGCAGGAAGCCGAGCTCAACGAGGCCAAGAAAATCCTCGCCACCGAAGTGACGGCAATGCTGCATGGCAGAGACGCCGCCGAAGAGGCGGCCGAAACGGCGCGCAAGACCTTCGAGGAAGGCGCGCTGGCACAAAACCTGCCCACCGTCGAGGTGGAAAGATCGGCACTAGAGGAAGGCGTGGGGCTTCTCTCACTCTTCGTAACCGCCGGTCTCGCCACATCCAACGGCGAAGCGCGTCGGCACGTAAAGGGCGGTGCGGTGCGCCTCAACGATCAGCCTGTAAGCGACGATCGGCAAGCGATAACCCTTGCCAATCTGACTAAGGAAGGCGTCGTCAAGCTGTCGCTTGGCAAGAAGAAGCATGTGCTTCTGCGCCCGGTCTGACCTGGGCATCCAGAACCGGCTTGAACCAACGGCCTGTGTCCCGTCCGGGTGCACGCCTTTTCAATACGCTGAAATGCCAGGTGCTAGCGGAACTCGAAAATCTGCCGGAATATACCCGGCGCAATGGCTGAAATGGGGTTAACCTCCATCTGCGGTTCAGCCAATTTTCCGTAAAGCCGATAAGTGATGCCGATCAGGCCGCGGTCACGACCATTGCCAAGTATTTCGCCGAACACCGGTATCTCGCCGAAAATGCGATTCAGACCGTAAAGCGGCATGAAGGTGCCGGTGATTGCGATGTTGTCGTTGGCATCGAACAACGTTCCCTGAAATGTCGTGCCAATCAATGGACCGCGTAGCACGCCATCCTTCAGTTCCAGATAGCCCGGGCCTTTCAAGACCGTTGCGTAGCCGCGCTCAAAACCGATTCTGGTGGCATCCACCTCGCCATTGTTTTCGGTGGCCGCCACCAGCGAACGCAAACGCGGCTCATTGACGATGAAGAAGTTTTCGGCCGAGACGCGGCCGCTCAGCGCACCGCCATTGCCCTCGTTCAGGGCGACTCTCATCTGACCGCCTTCCATGTTGTCGTAGAAATCGACAAAGCGCATCACCGCACCAGCGTCGGATGAATTGGCCTCGATGCCGCTTGCGTCGCGCGCCAACGATACGGATCCCCCCGCCTCCGTTGTGGCCGACAGATCCAGGCGCCCGGTTCTGCCGGCCGTCGACGTATATTGCAGCGAAACATCGCTCAGCATCTCGCCGCCGAAACCCGCCACGCGCGCAAGTGTTGCGTCGAGGTTCACGCCGGTCTCGCCCGTCTCGCCTCCCGCACTTCCGGAACGCCCCTGCCCCGCACCGAGATAATGTTTGACCAGCGCACGACCATCGACCGCCGCGCCTCGAACAGCCACATTGTAATTCCGGCCAGAACGATCGATCGAGACGGAGAAATCGTCGCCACGATTGAGCCGGGCCTTGTCGAAGCGCGCGGAGGCGAGGTTTCCGTCTGCGATGGTAAGCTGACCCGATGCGGAAAACGTCTCGCCCGAGAGCTTGAAGTCTGTCAGGTCCATCGATGACGGCTTCTCTTCGAGAACGAAGGAAGCCGTCGCGGGTATGCCCGCTCCCTTGCTCCAGTTGATCCAGGGCAGCGTAAGGCGCGTCTTGTCCAACTTGACCGTCAGTGCCTTACGCCCGTCATCGAGCTCGGAATAATCGACCGTCATGGGACCGGACAGAATATCGTCGAGGCCCGGCACCACTTTGCGTCGTGCCGCATCGTCCAGCGTAAGCTCGATCCTGCGCGACCGCGTCAGCTCAGACCCGCCGAGCGGCTCCACCAATTCTAGTCGCGCCGGAATACCGTTAAGGGTCGCGGAGGCGGAAATATCCGCTCTTCCCGGCTCGACCATCAAGACGCCGCTGGCATCGGCGACCGTCTGCCCGTCGAACGGTTTGGCAATGGAAAGGTTCTCGTATTCGAGCGTTGCCTGCCAGCCCAGACTTTCGCGTGGAATGCCGTCGCTCAGAGGAATATCGGCCTTCACATGACCTTTGACATCGCCAGTCACATCCTCCGGCCCAAGATCGATCCTATCGGAAACGTCAATCGGCTCGTAGGAAGCCAGTTCAACGATTGCCGGTGCCCTGCCAGCGACATCGATCTCGAGTTTGCCGATACGCGGTTTGACATGCGCATCGCGGACCGTCAGAGTCCCCTTGCTCGCCGCCACCTTGCGGCCACTCGGCATGAAGACGGTGCCCGCCTCAATGCCGATATCGATGTCTGCCCCCCGGAAACCGACACGGCCGACGGCATCGCGTACCGGCGGAATACGACCGGCAATGTCGAAGCGAGCGTCGGCCACCTCGAAAGCCCCACTGACCTCGTCATTGTCGAGCGGCTTGCCATTGCCGAAACGGCCGGGCGGCACACGCAGGCGCAGATTGCCCTCGACGACCCTCCCACCAAAGAGATTTTCCAGCACCCATTGCCGCGCGCCGGAGGCGGCGAACCACGGCCAGAATTGTTTTACCTCATGCGTCGGCATGCCCTCAGTGTAAACCGCCAGCGACAGTCCCGGCGTTTTGCCCGCCTCGATCGTCACGGCTGCGCTGGCCGTGATCACACCGGAGGCGGTGGCAATTCGGACCGTATCTCCGACGATCCGACCACTGCCTGTGTCGATACTGCCCGAAACACCGGCAACAAACGACACAGCAGCCTCGGGAGAATCAACGGGAGCGACCGTCGACTTCCTGCTCACAAGGTCGAATGCATAGATCGCACTCTTGGCATTTGGGTTTTTGACCGGTGCGATTCGGCCGGTAAAATTGAAGGTCGAGCGTCCGACGACGAGGTTTGCCTGTTTGATCACGACCGTGTTCGTCTCTTGGCCGACTTCAGCGCGTATCCGGCCCGTCGCGCTCAATACCCCGTCTTTGCCTAGGTCGAGGGGAGCGTCTTGCAACGCCAGCTCAAACTGCAGCCGGCCGTTGCCAATCTCGCTCTCCCCACCCTGTAGTGAAATCCTTGATGCGTCCAGAAGGCCGCCTACCGGTTCTCCTCTGCCTGTCACCGTGCGGGCCGCCTGCAGCAGAGTCGGTTTCGGTGCCGCGATCTCGACATCCAACGATTTGATCGGTCCTTTGGGCGTCGGACGCAGAGCCCCGCCCGTAATCTCGATTGCGCGGTCATCGAGCGCTACATTCGCCTTGAAATCCAGTTTACCCGATGGGGCCATCGAAGCGTTGACGTCGACGTCGACGCTGCGCTGGGTCTCCGCATCGAGTACCACCGAGACATCCTGCAGCCGCAAATATCGCGTACCGGTTCGCTCAGTGAGGGCATAAACACGCCGGAGACCATCGAAGACACTGTTTTCGATCAGCCCGGGATCGACCGGCTTTTGCCATCGCGCCACGGCAGCCACTTCATCGGGGCGCGAGGCGAGGCCGACGAGTTGCACCCGGGCACCGGATATCTCCGCACTCCCGACTTGCACCTGCCCCCTGAGCATTGGCAGAAGCCGAAAGCCAAAACGCAGGATATCCGCATCGATCAGGGTTTCGCCCGTCTCCGCTTTGGTCAAATGCGCGTCATGTATCTCAAGCGCGATCAGGCTACGATCGCTCAAAACAAGCCGAAGAGCGCCCATACTCGTTTCGACTTCGTATCCCGCCAGCGTTGTCAGCGCCCGTTGCGCGGCCGAACGCAATCTGTCCTGGCCTATGGAGCCGGTTCCCAAGAACTGGACCGCAAGTCCAACACTGACAAGAAGTGCGATCGCACAAACCACGCCGGCAACACAGCGCCTGCACCAGAGCCAGAAAACCGAGCGCCTTAAAACACGTCGCGTCTTGCCATGCGAGGAAGGGTACGTCTCCAGCGCCGCTATCTCGCCGCGCTTGAACCTGATTTTTTTTTGTGAAGAGCCTTCCTGATCCACAACCGTTCCTGTCGACACTCAGCAGCCATGGACGAATCCACCGACATCATTATATCTCTCCCTTCCATCGCCTATCCACAAACAGGGGAAAGAAAATGACAGAACCCGCCAAAGGAAGCGAAGCTCCGGATTTTACACTGCCTGGCGACGGCGGTAGCGAAATCCGACTTTCGGATTTTCGCGGCAAGATGGTCGTCCTGTTTTTCTATCCCAAGAACGATACGAGCGGCTGCACGGCTGAGGCCATCGACTTCACGGCCTTCAAACCCGAATTCGACGTGCTTGACACCGTTCTGCTCGGCATGTCGCCCGACAGCCCTAAAAGCCACGACAAATTCAAGAACAAGCACGCCCTTACCGTGAACCTTGTTTCAGACCAGGAGAAAGAGACGCTGCAGGCTTACGGTGTCTGGGTCGAGAAAAGCATGTATGGACGCAAATATATGGGCGTCGAACGCTCGACCTTCTTGATCGACGAAACGGGCCGAATTGCAGAAGTGTGGCGCAAGGTGAAGGTTCCCGGTCATGCGCAAGCGGTGCTCGACGCGACCAAGGCGCTCAAGAAGAACGATTAGCGCCCAGATCGAATCCGGAATCCGTGCGACAGGGTCGATCAGCGAAGCGGATTTCGGTTTCCGAACCTTCGATTTTGTTTGCCTGCGAACGCCCCGCGAAAAGCTTTATTAACCCTAATCAAGTGTAATCGGCATCGAACATAGTCCCTTGAACATAAGTTCGATTTTCGATGCGCCCACAGCAATCTGCGGTATTTGGTAAACGTAAAGAGCCTCACACGATCATTATCGCGCGGGGCGAGAAGATTCGGCATTTTACAGTTCGGCCGTGGATCGCGGCCACGGTGGGGTCCGCCATCGTTGCTCTTGCAATAGGCTATGTTCTGGCAACGTCCTATCTCGTTCTGCGCGACGATCTGATAGGCGCGAGCGTGGCGCGGCAGGCGCGCCTGCAGCAGGCCTATGAAGATCGGATTTCGGCCTTACGCGCTCAACTCGACCGTGTCACAAGCCGGCAACTTCTCGATCAGCAGTTCATGCAGGAGAAGGTCGGTGAATTGCTTGCACGGCAGGATCAGCTGACCAAACGCCAAAGCCGCTTGGCTCCGGTTTTAAACCGTGCCGGCGCCGAACTGCTTCCCGAGCAGGCTCCGGTGCCGGAACCAAGACCGCAGATCAAGGCGGACACCACCCCTCTGCTCGATCCAACCAAGACCGGCAGCATTGCCGTTGCCTCTTTCGCACCTTCGGCAACGAGTACGGTACCTTGGCCGCTTCGTGCACAAGAATCTCCTCAAAATCGGCCGTTGTCTGCCGCCGACAAGGCCGACTACCTCTTCGTCAAACTCAACCGTGCGCTGGAGACGATCGAGACCGATCAGATCGACAGCGTGCGCTTTCTCGCCGACGATGCATATCAGACGGCGGATGCGATTGCCGGTACGCTGGAAGATGTGGGGCTGGCTATCCCGAGCGGCCACCAGGATCCGAATGTCGGCGGCCCACTTATCGCCTCAACCGCCGTAGCGGTTTTCGACGATCACGTTCGGGAGCTCGATGAAGCGCTGGCCCACCTGAATGAAGTGAGGGCCAAGGCAAAACGCCTTCCCCTTGCAAGCCCCTCTCCCGGATCTCAGGTTTCAAGCCGTTTCGGTTCACGCAAAGACCCGTTTCTGGGCCGGTTGGCACACCATTCGGGGATGGACTTCCGCGCACGCCGCGGCGCACCGATATACGCTGCAGGGGCCGGCAGGATCATCAAGGCCGGCTGGAACGGCGGTTACGGTCGTATGGTGGAAGTTGATCATGGCAACGGCCTGACGACACGCTATGCGCATATGAGCAAGATCACCGTGAAGAAAGGTGAGGCAGTCGAAGCCGGCACACAAATCGGGAAAGTCGGTTCAAGCGGCCGCTCCACCGGCCCACACCTGCACTACGAGGTGCGCAAAGCCGGCACCGCCATCAATCCCTCCCGGTTCATCGCTGCAGGGAGAAAAATCGCCAAATACATGAAGAACGAGCCATGAAATAACGGGTGGATTTCGAACGTCCACCCGCTTCATTTTCCCGCGCATGGCTCGCCTAGGCCAGATCTTCTACATCTGTACCGTCGCTTCCATGCACGCGTTGCGACAGGGCAGCTTCCATGAACGGATCGACTTTGCCATCGAGAACATCCTGAGGGCTTGTGCTTTCAACGCCTGTACGCAGGTCCTTGACGAGTTGATAGGGCTGCAGGACGTAGGAGCGGATCTGGTGCCCCCAGCCGATATCTGTCTTGGACGCTTCGGTGGCGCTGGCAGCATCCTCGCGCTTTTTCAGTTCTTCTTCATAAAGACGCGCGCGCAACATGTCCCAGGCCGTTGCCCGGTTCTTGTGCTGAGAGCGTTCCTTCTGGCACTGCACGACGATGCCTGACGGAATGTGTGTAATGCGCACAGCCGAATCCGTCGTGTTGACATGCTGACCACCTGCACCAGACGCACGATAGGTATCGATGCGAACGTCGGAATCGGGAATATCGATCTCGATGGTGTCATCGATGACCGGATAAACCCAGGCGCTGGCGAAAGACGTATGGCGGCGCGCATTGCTGTCGTACGGCGAGATCCGCACGAGACGATGAACGCCCGATTCCGTCTTCAACCAGCCATAGGCATTGCGTCCCTTAATCAGCAGGGTGGCCGATTTGATACCTGCTTCTTCGCCATCATGGACTTCCATCACGTCCACTTTCATGCCTCGACGCTCTGCCCAGCGCGTGTACATGCGCAGAAGCATTTGCGCCCAGTCCTGGCTTTCGGTGCCTCCTGCGCCGGCGTGAATTTCCAGATAGGTGTCGTTGCCGTCCGCCTCACCGGAAAGAAGGGTCTCGACCTGGCGGGCCGCGATCTCTTCGTTCAATCCCTTGAGAGCGCTCTCCGCCTCGGAGACGACATCTGCGTCGCCTTCTTCCTCGCCAAGCTCTATCAACCCGACATTGTCGTCGAGCGCCTGTGTAAGATTGCGGACGCCAGTGATGTTTTCTTCGAGCATCTGTCGCTCACGCATCAATTTCTGGGCCTCTTGCGGATCGTTCCACAAATCGGCCTCTTCGGCGCGCGAATTTAGATATTCGAGCCTCTTTACCGCTTCATCCCAGTCAAAGATGCCTCCTCAGCAGGCTAATGGCCTGCTTGATTTCGTCGACAAGATTTTCGGTTTCCGCACGCATTGCAGATCGACACCTCAGTTGTGTTGGATATGTCAGGAACCCTCGCCTGAATCGCGACGGACCATATGGAGCGTGTCCGCTCGTGTAAAGCGGACACATCCACAATTAAGGCAACATTGTCAGTAGAGACCGCCCGCGCCTGAATTGACGGCGCGATTGGCCTGCGGAGAGATCACTCGGGGGCCGCCTGCGCCTTCCAGGTCTTCCATACCGATGACCCAATAGCTGTCGGCCGGCCCCGTGCCAGGCTTGAAGGCTTCCATGATAACGCCCGGCTGGCCCGCCTCGGCGCGCATTCCCGTCTTGCGATCGATGGGGATGACGTTCATCCCTTCAGGGACCTGGAAATCCGCCGGGCGCATATCTTCCAGGGCACTCGCCATGAACTCTTTGAATATCGGAGCCGCCAGACCGCCACCTGTGGAGCCCCGGCCCATCGGTCGTGGCGTGTCGTAGCCCATGAAGACACCGACAACGAGATCCGGCGTATAGCCCACAAACCAGGCATCCTTCTCGTCGTTCGTCGTACCGGTCTTACCGGCGATCGGACGGCCGAGTTCGGAAACTGTCACAGCGGTTCCGCGCGAAACCACGCCCTGCATCATCGACGTGATCTGGTAAGCCGTCATCGGGTCGAGCACCTGCTCGCGATCATTGATGATTTCGGGTTCGGCCTGACCGGTCCACTCGCTGGCAACGCAACCGACACATTCGCGGCGATCGTGCTTGTAGACGGTCTTGCCGTAGCGGTCCTGAATTCGGTCCACCAGCGACGGCACGATCTGCTTACCGCCGTTCGCCATCACCGCATAGGCCGAAACCATACGCATCACCGTGGTCTCACCGGAGCCGAGCGACATGGCCAGAACGGGAAGCATCTTGTCATACAGGCCGAAATGCTCTGCATAATCCGCGACCAGTTGCATGCCCATATCCTTGGCCAGGCGCACTGTCATAAGGTTACGCGAGCGCTCGATGCCCGCACGCAATGTCGACGGACCCGCAAACTTGCCGCCGTAATTCTTCGGCTCCCAAACCTCGTCGCCAACCTGAATGGAAACCGGCGCGTCGAGAACGACCGATGCAGGGGTATAGCCATTGTCGAGCGCGGCGGCGTAAACGATGGGTTTGAAAGCCGAGCCGGGCTGACGGTAGGCCTGTGTTGCGCGGTTGAACTCGGACTCGGCGTAGGAAAAGCCACCAACCATCGCCAGGACACGACCGGTGTGCGGGTCCATGGCGACGAGCGCGCCTTCGATTTCGGGCACCTGGCGGAGCTGCCAGGCCCGCTCTGCGTCCGGTTTTTTCTCGACAAATACCACGTCGCCGGGCTTCAGAACGTCCGACTGCCTGTTTGCCTTCAAACGCTTGCCGTCAACAACGTGACGCATTGCCCATTTCATGTCGTCAAGCGCAATGGTTCCGGTTTCACGCTCTTCCGAAAGGGCTCCGGAAACGACCCGTTCCGGCTTGAGACCGATGGAAATCTTTTCATCCTCGGTTCCCAGAACGACGGCGAGTTCCCATTCCGGCACATCGCTCAAAGCATCGACTTCGCCAAGAGGCACACCCCAGTCGCCGGAAACGTCGATCTGTGTGACGGGACCGCGATAACCGCGCAGCGTGTCGTAGCGAAGCAGACCGTTTTGCAAGGCCTTGCGGGCATAGAGCTGCAATTGCGGGTCGAGCGTCGTGCGAACGGAAAGTCCACCTTCGTAAAGAGCGTCCTCGCCGTATCGGGAAATGATGTCGCGGCGCACTTCCTCGGTGAAATACTCGCCGGCAAACAGGTAGGAGCCGCGACGACGCGGCGACACGTTGAGCCCTTTTTCCTTCGCCTTCGCTCCCTCTTCGGGGGAAGCGTATCCATTGGCGACCATCTGATCGAGGACCCAGTTTCGACGCTCGATGGCGCGCTCGGTGTGGCGGAAGGGATGGTAATTGGACGGCCCCTTGGGCAACGCGGCGAGATAGGCCGACTCGGCCAGCGTCAACTCGTTGACCGACTTGTCGAAATAGGTCAGCGCAGCGCCGGCGATACCGTAGGAGCCGAGGCCAAAGAAAATCTCGTTGAGATAGAGCTCGAGAATCCTGTCCTTCGAATAGGCTTGCTCGATGCGGAAGGCGAGGACCATCTCCTTGATCTTGCGCTGGATCGTCTGATCTGACGTCAGGAGGAAATTCTTGGCCACCTGTTGCGTGATCGTCGACGCGCCCACGGGGCGGCGACCGGAACCCAGATTTTGTATGTTGGTGACCACCGCACGGGCAAGACCGGTGACGTCGACACCCGGGTGATTGTAGAAATTCTTGTCCTCAGCGGAGAGGAAGGCCGCTTTGACGCGGTCCGGAACGGCCTGGATGGGAAGGTACAGGCGGCGCTCCCGCGCGAACTCAGCCATCAGCGCACCATCGGATGCATGAACCCGGGTGGTCACAGGCGGTTCGTATTTCGCCAGCACTTCGTAATCGGGCAGATCCTTCGTTAGATCGCCGACATAGAGCGCAATACCCGCAGCCACCAGCAGCGCCAGCACGATGCCCACGCCAAAGAAATACCCGATGAGACGTACCATGCCCGCTCCAATTCACACCCCGCGTAGCCTATCCATGCAAGAGCACAGACTGCACGGAGCAGCCTTTCAAGATTCTGTCCGCATCACGAAGAGGAACGACGAAGAACGTGCATCGCAACCGCAACGCAGTCCGCCCATCTTCGTTGTAAGCGATTCTATCGTACCACTTTTTCTCATGATATTCCGCCCGCTACAGCCAGGTTGCCCGGAAAATCATACGCTTGCCCCTATTGCCTCAGCCTTGTGGGCAAAATGCGGCGATTAAGGCGAACCCGAAACGAACGACATTAATCCATGCCAGCGTTGCAGACTTGCAACAAATCGTCATCATCCCCCCGCTGCGCCGTTCGCCTTTGCGAAATAACCGATGGCGTCGATGATTGCCTCCATGGTGGTCGCGCGCCATTGCGGATCGCGGAGCTGCGCCTCGTCTTTCGGATTCGAAAGATAGCCGAGTTCCAGAAGCACCGAGGGTATGTCTGGCGCTCGCAAGACACGGAAACCCGCATAGCGATGCGGGTTCTTCACCAATTGAATGGAATCGGACAACTTCCCGATCAGCGTACGTGCAAAGCGAATGGAGAACGCATGGGTTTCGCGTCGAATAAGATCGACGAGTATGTCCTCGACCTCGTTCTGCTCCTCTTCGGCGACCTTTCCAGCGATCTCGTCGGACAGGTTTTCGCGCGCGGCAGTGGCCGCCGCCTCGGCATCGGAAGCCTTGTCGGAAACTGTATAGACGGTCGCGCCGCGCACGCCGCGAACGGCGATCGCATCGGCGTGCACAGAGACGAAGAGGTCCGCTCCTTTCTCGCGGGCAATGCGGACACGTTCGTCGAGTCGCAGGAAACGATCGTCGTCGCGGGTCAAAACGACCCTATAACGCCCGGTTTCCTCGATTTTCTTGGCCAGTTCGAGCGAAAACAGGAGCGTAATCTGCTTTTCGACAGTGCCGTTGACGCCACGCGCGCCACCATCCGCGCCGCCATGGCCGGCGTCGAGCGCAATCGTGAAGCGGTCGTTCATCGGTTTGACCGTTTCAGGACGTCCACCTTCGGCACTGGGCTTCATGATGCTCGCACGCAGCGCTGTATCGAACGCTTCGCTTGAACTGGCACGCAACTCGATGATGAGACGAAAACCTTCGGAGGTTTCGTTCTTCATCACGTCCACCTGCTCGACGGCAAACGGCCCCTCGGCCTTGAATAGTATTCGCGCCCGTTGCGCATCGACTGCGCCATATTGCACGGCGGCGATCAGTCCACGTGGCCGCAATTCCAGAGGATCGAAGGAAAACTCGGTCGAAGGAAGGTCAATCACCAAGCGACTGGGATCGCGTAACAAGAACCAGCGAAAATCGGGCTTGCGGTCGAAATGGATGACGACCCGCGTGTACTGGGCGTCTCCCGCCATCTTGTAGTCGTGCGCCTTTAGCGCGGGCACCGCGCCAAAGGCGTTGTTGAGAACAAGAACAGCCACGGCGAGAACAACCGTCAACAAAAGCGCTGGTCTGTGCAAAACCGCCTCTCTCCGCTGCGTTATGCGAAATTCCTTCGGGTCAACGACAATCCGTACGAACAAAGATGGCTATTTTTCTTACGAATCGCCCGGAAACAGTCCTTTTTTATGCGCTTTTCGAGCCCGGTGGGCAAATAAGCAACCTGTTCTTTGATGCATGCCCTTCCACCCGGCAAATGGAAATCAGGGTTGCCAATACAACTGTCAAATCATAAAAGCATCTTTGAATCATCGCGATAAGCGTCCTTGGTTTGAGTCCCTGCTGACAAACGGCGATGAGCAACGGGGCAAACCTTTTCCGCCGCCGCAAACCGGAACGAGCGGTGATTCAGAGGAATTTTTCCAGAGCCCTCCCCACGATGGAGGCTCTGGCTTCAGGAAACGGCCGGACCTTAAGAAACGTCCGCGCCGGCTCTGTGTGAGCAAAAGCTGGCCCGTCAAAACCGGGCCTTGGTTGAAACGGTTCTGCCAGGCGATGGAATGGCTTCAGGCGCGATGGGAAATAGATCCGGATTAAAACACACCGCTCAAACGGTGGTCCGGCCCAATTTCGCGCAGCCCTCAACGCCGGCGAGCCTCAAATTATCCGGCACCGATTGTTACTATGGCTTGCGGCGACACCCGCAGAGCTCGGCCCGACAATCGATCTCTGCCGGGGAGACAAGAATTTATGCCGAACAAAATGCTAATAGACGCCTCCCATCCGGAGGAAACAAGGGTTGTCGTCCTTCGCGGTAATCGCATCGAAGAATTCGATTTCGAATCCCAAGATAAGAAGCAACTTCGAGGAAACATCTATCTGGCGCGCGTAACGCGCGTGGAACCGTCTCTCCAGGCCGCCTTTGTCGAATATGGCGGAAACAGACATGGTTTTCTCGCTTTTAGTGAAATTCACCCGGACTACTATCAAATTCCGGTCGCGGATCGTCAGGCACTTCTCGAAGCCGAGGCTGCGGAAGCGAAGGCCGATGACGACGAAGACGAAGTCGAGCAGCGCCAGGCCCAGAAGGGGAATCGCAAACGCCGGCGCGCCAGCACCAAGAAAAAGACAGCGAAACACGACGATGCCGCCGCTGATGACAACAACGGCGAGGAACAGCCCGGGGACGATTCCGCCGACACCGAGGACGATGAGAAATCGGCCGCCATGGCGGCGGATGCCGCCGGCGATGTTGTTTCGGAAGAGCCGCGCGGCAAGCGTTCCCGCCGCAGCCGCTCCGACGACGACAGCAACGGCGATGGCGAAGACGACAATGTGGACACCGTCGGTGCCGACGATGCGCTTGAGGAAGCGCAGCCTTCACGCCGTGCGGCACGCAAGAACTACAAGATTCAGGAAGTCATCAAGCGCCGCCAGATCCTGCTTGTGCAGGTCGTCAAGGAAGAGCGCGGCAACAAGGGTGCCGCACTCACGACCTACCTTTCGCTCGCCGGGCGCTATTCGGTTCTGATGCCGAACACGGCGCGCGGTGGCGGCATTTCGCGCAAGATCACCAATGTTCAGGATCGCAAGCGTCTGAAAGATGTCGTCAAGCAGCTCGACGTGCCACAAGGCATGGGCGTCATTTTGCGCACTGCCGGCGCCAACCGTACCAAAGCCGAAATCAAGCGTGACTACGATTATCTGATGCGCCTTTGGGAAAAGGTGCGCAGCCTGACGCTCGAATCGACCGCTCCCGCTCTCGTCTACGAAGAAGGCAGCCTCATCAAGCGGTCGGTGCGCGATCTCTACAATAAGGATATCGGTGAAGTCCTTGTGGCCGGCGAGGAAGGTTATCGCGAGGCCAAAGACTTCATGCGCATGCTCATGCCGAGTCATGCCAAGGCCGTACAGCCATATCGCGATGTCACGCCGATCTTTGCCGGCAACGGCATCGAAGCCCAGCTCGATCGAATGCTACAGCCGCAGGTCACGTTGAAATCCGGCGGCTATATAATCATCAACCAGACCGAGGCGCTGGTTGCCATTGACGTCAACTCCGGGCGCTCAACCAAGGAACACTCCATCGAGGATACGGCGCTCCAGACCAATCTGGAAGCGGCGGAAGAAGTCGCACGTCAGTTGCGCCTGCGCGATCTCGCGGGCCTGATCGTCATCGACTTCATCGATATGGAGGAGAACCGGAACAACCGTGCGGTCGAAAAGCGTCTCAAGGAGTGCCTGAAGAATGATCGCGCACGCATCCAGGTGGGCCGCATTTCGCATTTCGGCCTTCTGGAAATGTCGCGTCAACGCATTCGGGCAAGCGTGCTGGAAAGCACAATGCAGCCCTGCCCCCATTGCGGTGGAACCGGCCACATCCGCTCCGATTCTTCGGTGGCGCTCTTTGTGGTGCGCTCGATCGAAGAGTATCTCCTCAAGGATTCGCGCAATGACATCGCAGTGCGCACCCCTGCCCCAACCGCGCTCTACCTTCTAAATTACAAACGTTCCAACCTGGTCGAGATGGAAACCCGCTTCGGCGTGAACATCATGGTGGAAGCCGACGACGATGTGGGCGCTCAGCATTTCGCCATCGCCAAGCAGCAACTTGCCGACAAATCCGGTATGGAGCAGCCCGCCCCCACGGCTCAGGCGCTTGCCGCCGAGCCTGCCGAGCCCGCAGCTCCAACGCCGGAAGTTGCCAGCAGCGAGGATGGCGAGCCGCGCAAACGCCGGCGCAAGCGCAAGCGCCGGGGTGGACGCAACCGCAACAATGCGAGCGAAGCGACAGCCGAGCAGAACCAGAACGAGAACGCCGAACAAGGCCCTGCAAGCGACACAAATGTCGCGGCCAATGCAGATGACGAAGCGGCAGCCACCTCCGAAGACACAGCCGATACGTCGGCTGCTGAAAGCGGCGATGGCGAGCGCAAAAAGCGTCATCGGGGCAAGCGAGGCGGTCGCAAGAATCGTCGCGACAATCAGGCGCAGGAAGAACAGGCCGATCCCTCCGGAACCATCAACGGCGAAGGAGATCCGGTACTGGCGGCGGCCGAACGGGCGGATACGGACGATAAGGTCGAGGCTGAAGCCGCAACGCAGGATGCACCTCAGACCGGGGCCACGGACGAAGTCCAGATGACGCCCCAGGATGAGAAACCGGCCAAGAAACCACGCCGACGTACCCGCAAGACGGCCGCTGCGGCTGCGGACGATAGCAAACAGGCCGATGCAACGAACGGAGCAAACCCACCATCGGGCGAAAAACCGTCCGAAGAAACGCCTGCTGAGAACGATACCCTTTCGGAGGTTGAGACGCCGGCTCCCAAGAAGCGTCGGGCATCAGCGCGTCGCAGCGCGACCAAAGCCAAGCCGGACGAAAAGAAAGCCGCCGCCAAGGAGGAAGCCGTCGCAGCGACCGAGCCGGTGGTCTCTTCGTCCGAACCGGCCGAGAAAGACAGACCCCGTAAGACCGGGTGGTGGCAGCGGAAAAGCTTTTTTTAGCCACCCGCAAGAGCCTTCATGAATAACGAGAAGCCGGCGCTGAGCGCCGACTTCTTGCATTCTAGAGGCATACTTGCAGATGATCAAAACTCTATGATCGCAGGCGTTTCTGCCTTTCCATTGCCCTCATGCTCGTCTACCACTTCCGCAATGCTTGAGAGAAACACCATGGTTTACACGACTGTCACGCGAACCATTTCGCTCTTCCTGCTTGCGGCTTATCTCAACGCCGTTTCAGCCCCTGCAGCGTTGGCTCAATCCAGAGTCACCGTTGTTCGCGACGCGGAAATCGAGGCACTGATCTCGGAATATGCGCGGCCGATCCTGAAAGCGGCGGGTCTTTCCCGGTCAGGAATCGACATCGTTTTGGTCAACGATCGCAGTTTCAATGCGTTCGTCGACGGACGCCGAATTTTCATCCACACAGGCGCGCTGACAGACGCCGATACTCCGAACGAAGTGATCGGTGTCATCGCCCACGAAGCCGGCCATATTGCCGGCGGGCACCAGGAGCGTTTGCGCCAGCAGCTAAAGCGCGCCCAGACGATGGCTATCGTCTCCGCCCTGATCGGTATCGGTGCGGGCGTTGCCGGGGCAGCATCCGATTCGCGCGGCCTAGCGACGGCCGGCGTCGGCATGGCTGCTGGCGGTGCCGAAATGGCACGCCGTAGCCTTCTTGGCTATCAGCGTTCCGAGGAAGCCACGGCAGACCGCACAGCAATCGACTATCTGAACAGCACCGGACAGTCGGCCAACGGCATGCTGAAGACGTTCGAGCGCCTGGCCGGAGGCATGGCACTTGCCGGGGTGAATGTCGATCCCTACCAGATCAGCCATCCGATGCCACGGGAACGCATCGCAAACCTAGAGGAACTCGCCCGCAACAGCCCCTATTTCGAACGCCAGGATCCTCCGCAACTGCAATTGCGTCACGATATGATGCGGGCCAAGATCGCGGCTTATATGCAAGGTGGTCAGGCCGTACAGCGCCTCTTTCGCGATGATCCGCGCGGCATTCCAGCGCGCTACGGCGATGCGATCTCTACCTATCTGAAGGGCAACCCACGCACGGCTCTGCAAAAGGTCGACGTGCTCGTCTCCCAATTGCCGCGCAATCCCTACTTGCAGGAGTTGCGCGGCGACATACTGATAAAGGGCAATCGTGCCGAAGAGGCTGCCAATGCCTATGCCAAGGCCCTGTCTCTGGCACCGGGCACACCCGGCCTGCTGCAGGTGGGGTACGGGCAAGCTCTTCTCGCGACCGGTAAGCCAAACCTGATCAGGAAGGCAGCGTCGGAATTGCAGACTGGGCTTTCCCGGGAGCCCGAATTTGCCAACGGCTATCGCTACCTTGCCCAAGCATATGGCCAACTTGGCGATGTCGCGGCAGCGGACCTGGCGACCGCTGAAGGCTATTTTCACCTTGGCAAGTATCAGGATGCGAAGATTTTCGCCACCAGGGCACAAAAGCGCCTGAAGCGTGGAACGCCAGGCTGGCTGCGTGCTCAGGATATCATTCAGTACAAGAAGCCGGGTTAGCGTGAACCTTTGGTCTCCGCATTGGCACTCACGATCGCACTCGTCCACCAATCAGATAAAATCGGAACGTGATATGACCTTCTCCAGAAAGATCCGCACCTTGGCGACAACGGTCGCTCTGCTTGTACCGGTGACGGTCCACGGCGCCGCGGCGCAGGCCGAAGCCACCACCCCGCTCGGCAAGACGGAGGTCGAGCAGATCGTGCGCGACTACCTGCTCAACAATCCCGAGATTCTGCTCGAGGTCCAGGAAGCGCTGGAAAGCAAGCAGCGCGAAGAGCAGAAACTGGCGCAACAGACGGTCATGAAGGATAAGAAAGAGCAGATTTTCAACAGCCCGTATGACGGTGTGGTCGGCAATCCCGACGCGGCAGTTACGGTGGTCGAGTTCTTCGACTACAATTGCGGTTACTGCAAACGCGCCATGGACGATATGCAGGCGCTGATCGAGGAGAACGACGATGTCCGGTTCGTCCTCAAGGAGTTCCCCATTCTCTCCGCTGAATCGCGCGAAGCCCACGTCGTTTCCATGGCGGTTCATGCCATCGCGCCAGACAAATATGCCGATTTCCATCAGAAACTTCTCGGTGCCGACACGCGTGCCAACGGTGAGCTTGCCATGAAAATCGCGACCGAGGCAGGCATCGATGAATCCACACTGCGCAAGGAAATGGAAAATCCGGAAATTCAGAAGGTCTTCGCCGAAACCTATGATCTGGCGAATCAGCTTGCCGTCACCGGGACGCCCGCCTATGTGATCGGCGAGGAAGTTGTGTTCGGCGCGCTGGGCAAAGACGTTCTGGCCGAGAAGATCGACCAGGCACGCACACAAGACAACTGATTGGAGCGTCAAGCGCTCTGTGGACAGATAAAGAAGCCCCTTGCCATCTTTGCGGCACGGTCTAAGCCCTCTATAGAGGAGCGTATCAGCGTGCTGCAAAGGGTCATGGGGCGAGTTTATGGCGAAAACAGTCTTCATTCTGAACGGACCCAACCTGAATGCGCTCGGCAGGCGGGAGCCCGGCATTTACGGCGGCGAGACCCTTGAACGGATCGAAGCGGCCTGCCGGGAAAAAGCTTCAGTACTGGGAATGGATATCGAATTTCGCCAATCCAACCACGAAGGCGACCTCGTCGACTGGATTCACGAAGCCGGTGACGGCGCTGCCGGCATCGTCATCAATCCCGGTGCCTACGGGCACACCTCGATCGCCTTGCACGATGCAATCCGTGCCGTGAGTCCGTTGCCGGTCATCGAGGTGCATATTTCCAACATTCACGCGCGCGAAACATTCCGCCACGTTTCGATGATAGCCCCTGCTGCGAAAGGCATGATTTGCGGTTTGGGCACAATCGGTTATGTACTCGCGCTAGACGCGTTGGCCGCAAACCGGCCCGGTTGAGAACAAAGCAGGACAAAGAATATGTCGACAAAGAAGACGGGGGTCGATCAGCAACTCATTCGCGAGCTTGCAACGATCTTGAACGACACCAATCTGACGGAAATCGAAGTCGAGCAGGACGATCTGCGAATCCGGGTCGCAAAACAGGGCGCGGCCGCTGTGCAGACTTACGCCGCTCCTGCTCCGGCGCCCGCCCCTGCGGCACCAGCTCCCGCAGCCGCGAAAGAAGAATCGGCAGCAGCCAACCCGGCGGATTCCAAGAACGCCGTTCCCTCTCCCATGGTCGGCACGGCCTACAAGGCGCCCGCGCCCGGCGCGAGTGCGTTCATCGAGATCGGCCAGTCGGTCAAGGAAGGCCAGACGCTTCTCATCATCGAAGCAATGAAGACCATGAACCAGATTCCTGCCCCCCGCTCCGGCACGGTGACGGCGATCCTGTTCGAGGATGCGCAGCCGGTCGAGTTTGGGGAGCCGCTGGTTGTCATCGAATAGTCCGGGGCAGGCGCGCATGTTTCACAAGATTCTCATCGCCAATCGCGGCGAAATCGCGCTGCGCGTGCTGCGCGCCGCCAAAGAGCTCGGCATCCAGACCGTGGCCGTGCATTCCACGGCGGACGCGGATGCGATGCATGTGCGGCTCGCCGACGAAAGCGTGTGTATTGGGCCGCCGCCCTCGCGCGACAGTTATCTGAACATCCATCAGATATTGGCCGCCTGCGAGATCACCGGCGCCGACGCCGTGCACCCGGGCTATGGTTTCCTATCGGAGAACGCCAAATTCTCCGAGATTCTGGCCGCACATAACCTCACCTTCATCGGCCCTTCGGCCGAACACATTCGCATCATGGGCGACAAGATCACCGCCAAGAAGACGGTGAAAGAGCTCGGCATTCCAGTCGTTCCCGGTTCCGATGGAGCGGTGACGGATGATGCCGAAGCCAAGCGCATCGCCGCCGAAATCGGCTATCCGGTGCTCATCAAGGCGTCGGCCGGCGGCGGCGGCCGCGGCATGAAGGTCGCGCGCACCGAAGCGGATCTCGCCGAGGCGCTCTCCACCGCCCGCTCGGAGGCCGGAGCAGCCTTCGGCGACGACGCCGTCTATATCGAGAAGTATCTGGCAAAACCGCGCCACATCGAGGTTCAGGTGATGGGCGACGGTGCCGGCAAGGCGATCCATCTTGGCGAACGCGATTGCTCGCTGCAGCGCCGTCACCAGAAGGTTTGGGAAGAGGCGAATTCACCCGCCCTCAATGTCGAACAGCGCAACCGCATCGGCGAGATCGTCTCCAAGGCCATCGCCGATCTCGGCTATTCCGGCGCCGGCACGATCGAGTTTCTCTACGAGAACGGTGAGTTCTACTTCATCGAGATGAATACGCGCTTGCAGGTGGAGCATCCGGTTACGGAGGCCATCACCGGAATTGACCTGGTGCACGAACAGATCCGCGTCGCCTCGGGCGGCGGTCTTTCCTGCACACAGGACGAGGTGCGCTTCGAGGGCCATGCCATCGAGTGCCGCATCAATGCGGAAGACCCGCGGACGTTTACTCCGTCTCCCGGTACGATCTCGCATTTCCACACGCCCGGCGGTCTCGGCATTCGTGTCGATTCCGGTGTCTACTCGGGCTATCGCATTCCACCCTATTACGACAGCCTGATCGGCAAGCTGATCGTGCACGGCCGCAATCGCGTGGAATGCATGATGCGCCTGCGCCGTGCCCTGGACGAGTTCGTCGTGGACGGTATCAAGACCACGCTGCCACTGTTCCAGGATCTTGTCGGCAATCCGGACATCGCCAATGGCGATTACGACATTCACTGGCTGGAGAATTACCTGGCGAGAACGAGCTGAGGCTCGGCACCCATGTGATTTTCCGGCAACCTCGCCGGTTGGGCACGATGGCACGACCTTTTGCACCTGGTTTTCAGATCCCTCCGGATCTTCTCTTGCGCGCCTACGCCACCGGGGTTTTCCCGATGGCCGAGCGCGCCGACGATCCGGAGGTGTTTTGGGTGCGGCCGGAAATGCGCGGTGTCATTCCCCTCAACGCATTTCACATCCCAAAGAGCCTCGCCAAGGCTTTGCGCCGCTCTCGCTTCCGCATCGCCTTCGACACGGATTTCGATGGCGTCATCGAAGGCTGCGCCGAAGCCCGCCGCGACAGCGACGAAACCTGGATCAACGCACCGATCCGCGAAGCCTATGGCGTTCTGTTCGAGAATGGGCATTGCCACACCGTGGAGGCATGGACGGAGGAAGGCCTTGTCGGTGGGCTCTACGGCGTCACGCTGGGCCGTGCCTTTTTCGGCGAGAGCATGTTCTCACGCCGCACCGATGCCTCGAAAGTCTGCCTCGTGCATCTCGTCGAACGCCTGCGCGCGCGGGGCTTTACCCTCCTCGACACGCAATTCACGACACCGCATCTGAAACAGTTTGGCGCAATCGACGTCCCGCGAAGCCGTTATGAGCAGCTTTTGCAGGAGGCGCTGCAAAGCGGCGAAGCACGCTTCAGTTCCTGAAACGGATCGTCAGTTGGTCTCCGGCGGGGGAACTTCGGTCTCTTCCTTGCAGGCCTTCAGCCACACATCGTAGACCGCGTGCTCGACAGCGTTGAGACCCGGACTTTCAGCGAGCATCCAGCCAGTGAAGATACGGCGAATCTCCCGATCGAGCGTGATCTCGTCCACTTCGACGAACGCGTCGGTGCGCGGCTCTTCGGTCTCTTCCGACGTGTAGCAGACACGCGGCGTGACCTGGAGCGCACCGAACTGCACAGTTTCATCCATATAGACATCGAAAGAGATGATCCGGCCGGTGATCTTGTCGATGCCGGTGAACTCGGCCACCGGATGCTTGATGCGCGCGGCCTGCACCGGCCCGACGACCAGCACAGCCAGTCCGAATGCCGCAATGAGCCCAACGACACCGGCGTTTTTCTTCTGGCCTGATTTCATTTGGCTCGACACCCGTTCTGTTCGCTTGTCACCCGAGAGAGCCCGGCGGAATCGCCTAACCCATGGCAAAGCTTACGATTAATGCGCAATTGTGGCGAGAACAGCGAGCGACTTCATCAGCCGCCAGGCGTCCACGCATCGTAGTCGCCGGTCACGCGCGGGCGGTCCTCGGCCGTCGCGATAGACCCTTTCGGGCGATACGCAGCCGGCGACCCCGTCAAGTTCGGCTGATGCGGTTTTTGCCATTCACTCGGCGTATAATTCTCGTTGACCGGCGCAACGTCGACGCGGTGATGTAGCCAACCATGCCAACCGGACGGCACCAGCGATGCATCGGAAATGCCGTTATAGATCACCCAGCGACGCGTGCGCCCCTCCGAATCCTTGCCGCCTTCATAATAAACGTTGCCGAACTCGTCTTCGCCGACGCGCGTTCCCTTGCGCCAGGTGTGGAAGCGGGTGCCCAGCGTCTGGCCATTCCACCAGGTGAAAAACTGAAGCAGGAACTTCTTCATGGCGTCCTCAAGTCGCTCGCTATCATCGTCAGAGATGGCTCGTGAACTGCGTTATGGCGTCCGCTTGGCCAGAAGGCAAGGCCCCCAGCCCAATGCTTCAGGTTCATTTCAGTCTCATCTTGAAACCGGCATGGGATTTCTTGAATCCGAGCCGTTCGTAGAAACGATGCGCGCCCTCGCGTGTCATATTCGACATAAGTTGAACGAGGCGGGCATCCACCGCCCTCGCCTGATTAATCGCATGGGAAATCATCAAAGCGCCTATCCCCATACCACGCAGGTCCTCGCGGGTCTGAACGGCCTGTATCTGAAAGCTGGCGCCACCACGCCCGGTGATGCCGGGGATGAGCGTCGTCTGGAAGGTTCCCGCGACCACGCCGTTAAGCTCGACAACGTAGAGTGTATCGTTTGGGCTGAGGCATATGCGCTCGAATGCCGCAAGATAGTCGTCCGCCACTTCTGGATCGGTGCTGTCTCCATGTCCACCGTCGGCATCAGCCGCGAAGAGCGCGACGATGGCTGCGACGTCATACCGTTGCGCGATTCGAATCAATGGCGCCCCGGTCCGCAGGCCTTCATCCGAAGTCATCAAAGCATCCGGCGATAGACGAGAGCCGGAATATCAAAGCCTGCCTCGCCACAGTCCTCGCTTCGCCCGGTTTGCTCGAAACCCAAACGCGCATAGAAGGCACGCGCTGCGCTGTTGGCTTCGTCCACCTCGAGCGTAATGAAGCGCGCCTCCGGAAAACACTGTGCGATCTCGGCAAAGAGCGCCTTGCCTATGCCTATTCCCTGGCATTCAGGATGCACATAGAGTTGTCGAAGTTTGACCTCCTGGCCCTTGTTCTCGGCTGCGGCAAATGCCATTCCGCCGATCCTCCGGCCATTGTCGGCCAGAACGAATTCCGAATGCGGCTGTTTCAAGCGCGCGCCGAGCGCGGCCAGGGAATGCCAGACATCGGTGATCTCGTTCACCCGCGCCTGACCATAGATCGCGTCATATGTGTCGTGCCAGGTTTCCACAAGAAGCGTACGCAAGGCAGGCAAGTCCCGCTCGCTCGCCGTGCGTAGGAAGAAAGTCCCTGTGTCAGGCATCGATACCGAGCTTTTCCTTCACCAGCGCGTTCACCGCCTGCGGATTGGCCTTGCCACCCGTCGCTTTCATCACCTGTCCGACAAACCAGCCGGCCAGCGTCGGCTTCGCCTTTGCCTGCTCGACCTTGTCCGGATTGGCCGCGATCACCTCATCGACAGCCTTTTCAATGGCGCCGGTGTCGGTCACCTGCTTCATGCCACGCTCATCGACGATGACGCGCGGATCGCCGCCCTCGTTGAGCACGATCTCGAAAAGATCCTTGGCGATCTTGCCGGAGATCGTGCCATCCTTGATCAGGTCGATTATCGCGCCGAGTTGTTCAGGCGTTACAGCTGTATCCTCGATTTCCTGGCCAGCCTTGTTCAAGGCACCCAAAAGATCGTTGATGACCCAGTTGGCGGCGCTCTTGCCATCGCGCCCTTCGGCCACCTTCTCGAAGAAGTCCGCCGTTGCCTTTTCCGCTATCAGAACCGAGGCATCGTACTCCGACAGTGCGAAAGCTTCTATGAAGCGTACCTTCTTATCATCCGGCAGTTCGGTAAGGTCGGCGGCGAGCGTATCCACGAAGGCCTGATCGAATTCGAGCGGCACCAGGTCCGGGTCGGGGAAATAACGGTAGTCGTGCGCCTCTTCTTTGGAGCGCATGGACCGGGTTTCTCCTTTCGCCGGATCGAACAGGCGAGTTTCCTGATCGATCGAGCCGCCGTCCTCGAGAATGGCGATCTGGCGGCGCGCCTCCGACTCGATGGCCTGACCGACAAAACGAACCGAGTTTACATTCTTGATCTCACAGCGCGTGCCGAATTCTCCACCCGGCTGGCGTACGGACACGTTCACGTCGGCGCGCATCGAACCTTCATCCATATTGCCGTCGCAAGTGCCCAGATAGCGCAGGATCGTGCGCAGCTTGGTCAAGAATGCCTTGGCTTCGTCCGCCGACCGGATATCGGGCTTCGAAACGATTTCCATCAATGCGACGCCTGAACGGTTGAGATCGACATAGGACATGGTGGGATGCTGGTCGTGCATCGATTTTCCAGCATCCTGCTCCAAATGCAGGCGCTCGATGCCGACCTCGATCTCCTCAAACGAGCCGTCTTTTGCCGGACCGACGGAGACTGTTACCTTCCCCTCACCGACAATCGGCTGCTTGAACTGCGAGATCTGATAGCCCTGTGGCAGATCCGGATAGAAATAGTTCTTGCGATCGAAAACCGAACGCAAATTGATCTGCGCTTTCAGACCCAGGCCTGTGCGGATCGCCTGCTTGACGCATTCCTCGTTGATCACCGGCAGCATGCCGGGCATGGCCGCATCAACGAGAGAAACATTCGCGTTGGGGGCGGCACCGAAAGACGTCGAGGCCCCGGAAAAGAGTTTGGCTTGGGATGTAACCTGGGCATGGATCTCCATGCCGACGATTATCTCCCAGTCGCCGGTCGCGCCGGAGATGAAACGCTTGGGGTCGGGCGTGCGCGTATCGATGATTGTCATGGTTTCACGGTGCCGTGCAGTCGGATGGTTCAAATTGGATCGCCGCATTCGCTAGACCAAACCCACCCGCGTGGCAAGCCAAGTGCTTTATTCCAGCCGCAGTTTGCTTTATGAAACGCGGCATCGAACGGAGTTTTTATGTCCAACAGCCTTGAGGCCCGGTGAAGCCCCGAACCTGAACCAACGCAGGATCGGGGCATGAAAACCTTCAACCCCGCGTCGTCGCATGTCGACGCGGAAATGTTTGCTGGCCATCGGGTCAGCGGTTTTCCTATCGGTCTTCCAGGACTTCAAGACATGGATATTTCACGCGCAGAACAGCGCATCCTGCATATAATGGCGCAGGGCGGTCGCATCGACATCGAAAAGGACGAGCGCGGCCAAATTCTCGAACTGAACTGCGTCACACGCGACGGCTGGTGTTTCCCCGGCCTCGACATGCCGCTATTCAGAAAAATCAAACGCAAACGCGCGATCCAATCGCGCAATGGCGGCCCATACCGCATTACACGACGCGGTCTGCAACTGGTTCGCTCACAAGGCGACAACCGTTGAAATGGAGCGAGGCTGCCGGTCGGCAACCTCCTCTTCTTCAGGCTGTGGCGATGTAGCTGCGGATGTCCTCCGCCTCGCGCTCGACTTCCTCGATGCGCTTCTTCACGACGTCGCCGATGGAGATGATACCGGCGATCTTGCCACTCTCCTCGACAGGTAGATGGCGAAAACGTCCGGTGGTCATAATCTGCATGACCTCGTTGATGGTGTTCTGCTCATGGCAGCGCTGCACCTTGGAGGTCATGACCTTGGAGATGGTCTGTTCAAGTGCGCCGGCACCATCCCTGCCGATCACGCGAACGATGTCGCGCTCCGACAGAATGCCCGCTATGCGGTCGTCCGCCTCGGTCACGACGATTGCGCCGATACCGCGTTCCGACAAAAGTTGTGCCGCATCCGCCAACTTTTTGTCGGGACCGATGGTGACCACGTTGCGCCCTTTGGCATCCAGAATGGCTTTCACCGTCATGGCAATCTCCTTCTCCTCGCAACGCACCAATGTTGCGCCGAGCCCAAATGCTTTGCAAGTGGTGGATTGGCGGTCTTTCCGGGTGCTGTCGGACGTCAGAGATCCTTTGGACGAGGCCGCCGATCGAACGCCTGAACGCAAAAGAAGCCCAGCAGAAAGCCACCTATATGCGCCTCCCAGGCGATTTGCGGCTCGTTGGCTACCGTACCGCTGAAAACGCCTGTCACAAGGTTGGCGACCATCCACACGCTTAGAAAAGTCAAGACTGTCCGGGATCGCAACACCAGCAAAACCGGCAGAACCGGCCCTGTGAATGCCGGTTTCGGTGCGCTGCGGTCCACTTGGAAAGCAAAGCGTGCGGCCGCGCCCATCATGGCAGAAATCGAACCGGAAGCTCCCACGAGAGGAACCGCCGAAAAAGGGTACAGGATGAAATGAAAGGCCACCGCCGCAAGAGCACCGGCAATCCAGAAGAGCAGAAAACGCAAGGTGCCGATGCGATTGGCAAGGGGTGAACCGAAAGCCGCCAGCCAGATCATATTCACGAGAAGATGGCCCCAGCTTCCATGCAGAACGGAATAGGTGACGGGACTGAAAAGCGCAGGGAGATCGAATGCGAACTGGCCCGTATAGCGGATGGGCAGGAACGCAAAATGCACCATCAGCCAGAGCTGTTGATCCAGATCCAGCCAGAAAACCTCGACCGCGTAGATAGCCATGCATATCAGGCCGACAAGCGTGACCGCGGGCGCCAGATTGAATACGGGCTCGTGGCCGCGATCACCGCCGCGCCGCGGTCCTTCGGATTCCTCGGTCGGAATCGCACGCTCTTCATTTCTTTCCATGATTTTGCGTAGCAGACGTGTGCGAAAGAAAAAAGCCGCTCAGGTGAAACCGTAACGGTCGTCCTGAACGGCTTTGTCGAGCCCCCCTGCCGGTTCTTTTCTTCTTTGAAACTCGGCCCTGCCCGTCTTCCCGATGATTCGGTCTTGCTGGTGCCCGAACAGTGTCAGCGGCCCGCAAACCGCGCAAACGAAACTCTTTTTTAACCTTAACGAAACGGCCGCGTGAACAACCGCGGCCGCTTTGGCACGCATCCTGCAGCCATCCACATGTCGCTATTGAAAATGCCCGTACCTGTCCGCCTATGGGACAGGCCCGGGCCGAAGGTAAGGAGCCAAGAGGCATGAAACACGATGGTTCTGTGACGTTGTTCCAATATTGGAACAGGTTGCGCGGCAACCGTCCGGCCCCCAAACGCACGGAAGTCGAGCCCGCAGAGATCAAAACCCTGCTGGCAGACACGTTCATCCTAGAAAAGGATGCGCGCGGCGAGGCCGTGTTCCGCCTTGCCGGCACCCGCTTATGTGCCACTTTCGGAAAGGAATTGAAGGGGCTGTCTTTCGCCTCGCTTTGGGCGGACCGCGATCAGACGGTCGTCGGTAAGCTAGCGCGCAGCGTCTTCGACATGAAATCCGTCGTGGCCCTGTCTTTCATCGGAAAAAACAAGTCGGGCGACACGGCATCCTTCGAGCTCCTGCTGTTGCCTCTCGAAGGCGGTATGGAAAGCCCACGCGCCATGGGGTCGCTTCTGGCGTGCGAAAAACCTTTCTGGCTGGGCATCGAGGCCCTTACCGCCTGCGAGGTAGCCTCGCTGCGCCTCATCGACGCCGATCGAGAACCGCTTCTTCTCAAAAACCGTCCAGCGGTCGAGGTTCCGCCGCTTGTACCGGAACGACGCTCGATCACAAACAGTCTGATCGAGCCCGGACAGGGTCGGCGCTTCCGGCATCTTGTGGTCTTTGATGGCGGTCGAGACACATGAGGGCCTCTTACCGGTTGTTAACCGCTTGGGCGTAGGGTTGCGCTGCCATTTCAGGGCAGTCCGAACCGCCAGAGCGAAGAGCGCATACCACCATGTCAGTGGCGACAAACCTGTCCTCCCTAGATGATGAGCGGCGCAGCTTTCAGCGCGTCAAAGTGTCGATATACGGCCGTTTCATGCTGGAGGATCGTAGCGAGCATGCCTGCCGGGTGACCGATATGTCGCCCGGCGATGTGTGCATGATTACCCAGCGTTCGGGCAGGCAGGGCGAGCGCGTGATTGCCTATCTCGATCACATCGGTCGCATCGAGGGCGAAATCATCCGCGTGAATAGAGACGGATTTGCGATGACGGTGGTGGCCTCGGAGCGCAAGCGCGACAAGCTCGCCGCCCAGCTCACATGGCTTGCCAACAAGCATGAGCTGGACCTGCCGGAAGACCGCCGCCACGAGCGCATCGCGCCGCGCAATCCTATCAGCATGTTGCGCCTGCCAGACGGACGCGAATATCGCTGCCGCATCATCGACCTTTCGCTTTCGGGCGCTGCCGTCGAAAGCGAGGTCAGGCCCGAACGGGGCACCCAGGTACATCTTGGTACGATGCGCGGCCAGGTGGTGCGCCTCTTCGACGACGGCGTCGCAATCGAATTCGCTAGCATCCAGAACCGCCAAGCCCTGGAAGCGGAGTTTTCGCTGCCGACCGAAAGCTGAGAGCAAGGTCGAGCTCGACGCCCAAGCGCTTCGCCGGTTCCCCGAAATCCTTCGCACTCACGTCCAAGCCACCTTGGAAGCGCAATCAGCCGTCCTTCTCCCTCCCCGCGTTCCTCCGCACGCGCCAGCAATACTCGTCTATGAGCACAGGCACGGATACCCGTGAGATCGTTGTTGTGCGAAAAGCCAATTTGGGCGCGGCTGAACGGATCGAGTTCACTTGCGGCAATCGGCGCCGGATCACCCCCGTCTCCCGCAAGGTCGTCTCCGGATTCTCCCGGTGCAACACATCGATCAAGAACGCAAAACGGTCGCTGCTTCGAACCGTCTGCATTG
Organism: uncultured Nitratireductor sp.; assembly: GCF_913053745.1. Classification (GTDB taxonomy): domain Bacteria; phylum Pseudomonadota; class Alphaproteobacteria; order Rhizobiales; family Rhizobiaceae; genus Nitratireductor. The sequence goes on along the minus strand of NZ_CAJXGF010000009.1, from coordinate 21,955 downwards.
ATGGCTGGCAACGTACACGCCATGCGTCGGCAAAATTTCTAAGCTCCATGCGTCTCTACAGCGTATAAGGCGTCGCTCACCGTCGGTGCAACGCCGCCACACCACCACGACAGTGTCGAACACATCGGACACCGAAGCACGCGCGCTCTTCTTCTTCTTCTTCTTGATCTCGGCCAATTTCTTCGAACGTCTAAAACACCTCGCGGACCCACAAAACGCGCCTTCCAATTTCATTACAATTTTAGATAAATTTTCCTAAAATAAAAATCGAATTTGTCTCAGAATTTATATTTATTTGATTCAAATACAGATAGAATTTAGTGCGATTTATACTTCGCGATTTTGCCGGGAATAAATTCCCCTGTGCCATTGTCACCTCAAACGGGGAGACAAGACAATGGGGCACGCAAGAGGCGCACGGCTCATCGCCGCAGCAGCACTGGCTCTCGGAGCATTCACCACGGGGGCCTTCGCCACACCCAATTTCATGAAGATCGGTGGCCTCACCAGCCAACCCATCGGTCACTACGAATTGTGCCAGCGCGAGCCGGTTGAATGCCGCCAGACCACAGCGCGTCCGCGACCGATGCAGCTCACGCGCAAGCTGTGGCAGGTGATGATCGACATCAACAATGCGGTGAACTCAACCGTCATGCCGCGCACCGACATGGAAATGTGGGGCATCGAAGAGTATTGGTCCTATCCGCAGGCCTATGGCGATTGCGAGGATTACGTCCTGGAGAAGCGCCGCCGCCTGATGCAGGCCGGTGTTCCGGCAGGCAACCTTCTCATAACAGTGGTTCGCCAGCCCAACGGCGATGGACATGCGGTACTGACGGTCGTTACCAATATGGGCGATTATGTTCTGGATAATCTGGAAGCACGCGTCTCGGTTTGGACCGATACCGATTATACTTATCTGAAACGGCAGTCGGCGTCTCACTCCGGCAAATGGGTCACCATCAATGACGGGCGGGCCATCGCAGTCGGCAGCGTTGCATCGAACCGCTAATCCATTCCATACTCGTGGGCGCAAAGGACGGGACGCACCCATGACAGACTGACATCCAACGGACAGCGCTGCGCTCGAGACCTCCGCGCAGCCGGTTCCGTTGCGGAATACCCGGTCGAGACCCCACCTCCCCGTCCCCAACGACCGGGTACAGGAGCCGGCCCACCCCATGGGCCGGCTCCGCTTTTTAAAAACACTAGAGGGTCTTCAAGCCAGTCATGAAACGGTTGCCGTTCTCCACATAATGATCGGCCGACCATTTCAAGCCGCGCTCGGCTTCCTTGTCCAGCGTCCGCACCACCTTGGCCGGCGCTCCTACAACCAGAGAGTTGTCGGGAATCTTTTTATTCTCCGTCACCAGCGCCCCCGCCCCGACGAGACAGTTGTTGCCGATCTGCACCCCGTTCAGAACGATAGCGCCCATGCCGATAAGACTGTTGTCGCCAATTTGGCAACCGTGCAGGATCGCTCGGTGACCGACAGTGCAGCCCCGCCCGACAATCAGCGGGAACCCCATATCCGTATGCAGCACCGAATGTTCCTGGATGTTCGAATCCGCTCCAATTTCGATGGGCTCGTTGTCGCCACGCAACACGGCACCGAACCAGATGCCTGCATTGCGCCCGAGACTCACCCGCCCGATGATCGATGCACCCGCCAATGCATAAATCGGCATGAAACACTCCCAGATCGATAATGCCGGCACCCTACAACACACGGTGACGAAGAAGAATTCCGGATCTGCACGACCGCTTTTCCAACTGCCCATAAGCCGAAATGCGGCCACGCGAATTTACCATCCATTTACCATGTCGAGCCAAGGTTTCGCTGATAATCACACACCGAAACCGATTCCCTGCTCCTTTGGCAGGCAAGCCGTGAGGGAATGAAACTGGCGACGGGCCAAACCACACCGGCTTCCAAAGCGGAGCCCGTTTCGCGGCGCAATCGCTTTGCGATCCGCACATTCCAGTTCTGCCTCGTTCTCTTGTTTCTGTCGGTCGGCATCCTGGTTCTCGGACGCTGGTACGGCGCTACCCTATCGAATGGAGGCCACACCGCATCGAACCAACTTCGGGAAATCGTAATTCGCAACAATGTCCTCACGGTTCCCGAAAACACGATCCGTTTTAGAAGCGCGCGCAGGGATGGTGTGACGCTGCGTCTGGATCTCTATCTGACCTGGCCTGAACTTGAAGGTTACACGCTGCACCGACGCGCTGATTTCAATCATGAAGATGGCTCGCGAAACATCGTGTTTCTGACATTCGAGGAACAGACTATGTCGCGCGACATGAGCGACCGGCTAGAGCCGGTTTATCGCCAGGTTATCGAGAAACGGTCGATCGCTGGACCTGGCGACATCCGCTTCCATCGTTTCAAGAAGGATTCCGGTTATGCCGGCGAAGTCTTGGCTATCGCGCAAGCGACCACGCCGATGCCACCTTTCGTGGCCCGATGCCTGACCGGTGCCGCAGCGCGTGAAGCGCTGGCGCCCTGTGAGCGCGATATCAATGTCGGAAACCGTCTGAGCATGACATACCGTTTCCCTGCCTCTCTGCTCGGGCAATGGAAAATGCTCGATGAAGCTATCAAACGGAAAGTCTCCCGCTTTTTGAACGCACCGCACTGATCGGCAGCTATTGCGCCTGCAGACAAACAAAAAACCCACGTGCTGCAGCACGTGGGCTCGATGTCGACCGGCATGCAGGAGGTTTCAAAGATCGATGTCGAGAATGGCCATCGAGAAGTTGTATGACAGCTCGCCTTCGTCTTCATCCTTGAAGATGATGCCGAGAAACTCGTCCCCAAGATAGAGCTCGCAAGAATCGTCCTTGCGCGGACGCGCCTTCACACTCAGGGCGGGATTGTTGAAGGTGCGTTTGAAATACGCTTCGAGCTTTCTGATTTCCTCGGGATTCAAGAAACATCTCCACTGCCTCGCGCATCGTCTGGATCGAACTTCCTTCGGGAAGTCTTGATGCGCAGCCTCAAATTTCGTGCAGGGCCAACAGTTCAGCCTGAAGGCTGACTGACGACGCTGCTGCGGTCGCGCGCTTCTGGCACGAGCCCATTGCCACTGTAAACCCTGAAACCCGGATTTCAGCCGCAAAGCCCTGGCGGGTCAACAGGCGTTTCCACAGAAGCGATATTCTCCACACCCGGTCTTACCCGGCGTTGATCGCCTCATACAGTGCGGTAAGGAGAATTTCGGGACCGGCGTCAGGCTTCGCCATGCAAGATCTGGTCCATCGAACGGGACGGTTCGCTACACCCGGATTCGCCAACCACACGCGCAGGCACACCGGCCACTGTCTTGGCCGAGGGCACGTCGTTCAAGACCACCGACCCGGCAGCCACACGTGCACAATGGCCCACTTCGATGTTTCCAAGAATCTTCGCTCCGGCACCGATCAGAACGCCATAACGAATCTTTGGATGGCGATCACCGGTTTCCTTGCCGGTACCTCCGAGCGTGACGGCATGCAAAAGAGATACATCGTCCTCGACGACGGCCGTTTCGCCGATCACAACGCCGGTTGCATGATCGATGAAAATACCTTTACCCATACGCGCAGCCGGATTGATATCCGTCTGAAAGACGGAGGAGGAACGGCTTTGCAGATAAAGTGCGAAGTCCCGACGCCCTTCATTCCAAAGCCAATGAGCCAGCCGATGCGTCTGGATGGCGTGAAATCCCTTGAAATAAAGCACCGGCATCAAAAAACGGTCGCATGCCGGATCCCGGTCGTAATAGGCCTGGATATCGACACGAACCGTCGTGCGCCAGTCCGGCTCGGCCTCGAGCATGGCGTGAAACGTCTGGCGGATCAGATCAGCCCCCATGTCCGGGTGATCGAGCCGCTCGGCAACCCGGTGAACAACCGCGCTTTCCAGATCATCGTGATTGAGTATGGTTGCATAAAGAAACGCCGCAAGCAGCGGATCGTTAGCCACAGCCGCCTCCGCCTCCTCCCGCACCGCATACCAGATCGGGTCCACAGGTTGCGGCGTGCTTTTGCCGGAACTGCGTTCACGAATTGCATTGCGTGCGTTCATGGGATTTCTCCACGGCGGGCGTAAACTTGCCTTGAGCGCCAACATACGTCAGAAGCCATAGTAATTGAACAGCAAAAAACCGCGACCATAGCTACAGGAAAATTGATGAATGACGGTGCCAGCCCATCACAGTGAGCCAGCTTTACGCATTTCCCGCACCGACGGCGTGGCGACGATTCTCCTGTCGCGGCCGGGAAAGATGAACGCGGTTTCCCAGGCAATGTGGCGCAACCTGATTACAGCAATCGACGAAATCGATGCGGACGAGACGACCCGGGCGATCGTTTTGCGGGGAGCGGGCGACAATTTCTGCGCGGGCGCAGACATTTCGGAATTTGAGAGTGTACGCCGGGACGCGGAGACAGCGCGCGTTTATGAAACGCTCAATGCCGAGACGTTCGCCGCCATCCGTAACACGCGTCTTCCCACCCTGGCTGCCATTTCCGGCGTATGCTTCGGCGGTGGCTTTGGTTTGGCCGCTGCCTGCGACCTGCGGATTTCGACACCCGATGCGCTCTTTGCAGTGCCTGCGGCGCGCCTCGGTCTCGCCTATCCGGTCGAAGCGATGGGCGACATCGTTGCAACCGCCGGCGCACAGATGGCGCGTTATCTTACCTTTACCGGTGCGCGCATCGGTGCAGCGCGCGCCCGCGAATGCGGTTTTCTTCTGGAGATCGTGCCCACCGACGTTCTGATCAGCCGGGCCAATGAGATTGCCGCCATGCTCGCTGCCAATGCACCTTTGTCGATCCGCGCCTCCAAAGCCTCCATCGCCGCGGCCCTGACATGCGACGGTGAAGATCTTGCGCGAGCGCAGCATCTCGGCGATATCACGTTCGAAAGCGCGGACTATGCTGAGGGTCGCCTTGCATTCCGCGAGCGTCGGCCGGCACGGTTCCGGGGCGATTAAGAGATCAAGCGGCCTGATCGCGGCTCAGAAATTTCAGGATTTCGGTCGCGAACACATCGTTGCGATCACCGGCGACCATATGCCCCGCACCACCGACATCGATGTAAGACGCAGCCGGAGCGAGTGAGACGAACTCCCGCGCATGGGCTTCCTTAACCAGCTCCGAGCGCATTCCGCGCACCAAAAGCACGGGAAGATGAAGCTGCGGCAAGCCGGCCATCAATTCCTGCATCAGCGCTTGAGCGCCGGAGTTGATGTTCTCCGCCCCCTTGATAAAGGCCGGGTCCCAATGCCAGCGGTAACGGCCATCCTCGTCCTGCCGCAGATTTTTGCGCAATCCCTCAAGAGAGCGGCGTGGCGCGCGATGTGGAAGGTAGGTGGCGATGGCGTCTGCGGCTTCTTTTAGCGAAGCGAAACCCTCCTCCATTCGCTCGCCCATGAACCCCTGGATCTTGTCGACGCCAGCGGAGTCAAGGCGCGGCGTAATATCGACAAGCACAAGCGCATCGAGCAGCGGTCCGTCTCGCATCTCCGCCGTCAGCGAGGCAAGCCCGCCAAGCGAAGCCCCCACAGCCGAAGGTTTCATGCGAAAACGCTCGTGAGCCTGACGAAAGATCGCCGCCGCGTCATCGCCGTAGTGATGAAAACCGTAGTGACCACTTTCCACCCAAGTGCTTTCGCCATGGCCACGCTGATCGACAACGATCGCCCGCATGCCGCGCTCCGCGACTTCAAGTGCCGTAGCGTCCCAGGCGCGGCGCGTCTGTCCGCCGCCGTGCAAAAAAATCACCGGTTGCCCGCCGCCATCCCAAATGTCGCCGGCCAGTTCGTTTCCTTCGGCCCCGAGGAATGAAATCGCCTTACGCTCGATCAAGAGGGTGTTCCTCCAGAAATGCCAGTGCACGCGCCTTGAATGCCCGGTCGCCGACTGCCAGCATGTGGTCCCGTCTTTCAATCGCAAATGCAGCACCGTTAGGCAACAAACCGGCCAGTCCTTCGGGAGAACCGGCAATGTCGTCGCGCGTACCCACGGCCACCAGTGTCGGCGCATCGATCCTCGCGGCATCCGCGGCGCTCAACAGTTCACGCGAGGTCGCGATGCATGCGGCGAGCGCCTCGCGATCGCTCTTCGTCTGGTCGGCGAACTTGCGGAACATCTGTCCGCGTTCCGAGACGATCGTGTCCGGATCGTCGGCACGCAGGGCCTCTGCGATTTCATCCCATTCGCCGACGCCCTCGATCATGCCGAGGCCCAAGCCGCCGAGGATGAGAGTGGCAACCCTTGATGGATGCTCCAGCGCCAGAAAAGCGGAAATGCGCGCACCCATGGAATAACCCATGACATGCGCCCGAGAAATATGCAGATGGTCGAGCAGCGCCGCCGCATCCCCCGCCATTCGGTGCGGTGTGTAATCCACCTCGTCATGACTCTTGGTGGAGCGGCCATGTCCGCGATTGTCCAGCGCGATTACGCGATAGCCCGCATCACGCAAGGTTTTCACCCAACCAGGCGCCACCCAGTTGACGTAATGCGTCGAAGCGAAGCCGTGGATCAGAAGAATGGGGTCGCCCTGACCTTCATCCACGAAGGCGAGCTCGAATCCGTCATGTGTGAAAAACTGCATATTCTGAAAAACGCCATTAACGACTATTGTGCGTCGACGGTCGCGATGCGCGGGTGGCGCAACCGGTTGCCGACCTCGATCCCCATCTTCTGCGCGGTTCCGGCGAGCAGTTCAAGCACGAATTGGGATTCCACATCCGGCGATATGGATGCGGTGGAAAACGGCGTCCCTGGAGCGATCGCCCGCACCGTACCGTCCGCACCGATAAAAAGCAGATCGAGCGCCAAGGGCGTATTCTGCATCCAAAAGCCCTGTCGGCGCTCCGCCGGAAAGACGAAGAGCATGCCGCGATCCTCGGGCATGGACTGACGGAACATCAAGCCGCGCTGGCGCTCCTGCGGTTCGTCGGCGATCTCTATGTCGACATTCTTCTCGCCCGTCGCCGTTACGGCAACCAGCGGTTCGGGATCAACCGGCAGACGCATCACCGAACCTTGTGCCCAAACTCCCGCCACCGCGAAGAAGAGGAAGGATGCGACCAGACCGAGTGAACGGAGGCGGAGAAACCAACAGGACCGGAAAAACGGGACACTCAGCATCGGCGGCACTTTCTCAGGACAAAGGGCCGCGCAAATGTCAGTGCGCGGCGTTCAAAGTGCCAAGATCGGGGTAAACTTCGGCAGCCATAAGGCCTTTTTCGCCGCGCCCGAAACGCACAAGAACCACCTGTCCGGGGCGCAGCTCCGTCACACCGTAGCGGCGCAAGGTCTCCATATGGACGAAAATATCCTCTGTTCCCTCGCCGCGGGTCAGAAAGCCGAACCCCTTGGTGCGGTTGAACCATTTGACCAGGGCCCGCTCCAGTCCGCTCTCGGCGGTAACGGAGACATGCGTGCGCGGGGCCTGATCCTCGCTCGGATGAACCGCGGTCGACAGGTCCACGGACACCACCTTGAAGGCCTGGAGCCCCTTGTCGCCCTGACGTGCGAGACATTCAACGCGTGCACCCTCGAGCGCCGTCTGGAACCCATCCTTGCGCAAGCAGGTTACGTGAAGTAGCACATCCCCATGCTCTTCATCGTCCGGGAGGATAAAGCCATAGCCCTTCGCCACGTCGAACCATTTGATGGCGCCGGAGATTTCCACCAGCTCACCGGTTTCCGTGGCATCATCCGCCTTGGGCGCCTTATCGCCAGCCTCGTGCATCTTGGTTGTCGAGGACTTGTCGTCCATCCCATCAAGCCTTTTTTCAAGTCCGCCCGACTCACTGTGTAGTTCAAAGATAGCATTGGCGCTTTGTGGCATAGCAAGACCCAGTTTCTGATTTTCAACAGCAGGTGAAAACAGCCGGATTTGAGGGATTTCGGCGATGCGGCACAACCGGTTAACGTGCAACATTGCCGAATAGAGCGGGTAGGAACCCCGTACCGTATACGTAAACCAGCAAGCGAGAGAAAACATGCGTTACCTGCACACGATGGTCCGTGTAAAAGACATCGATGAATCGCTCGATTTCTACTGCAACAAGCTTGGACTGACCGAGGTTCGTCGCTCCGATAACGAGAAAGGCCGCTTCACGCTGATCTTCCTGTCCGCCGCCGAAGACGCGGCACGCGCGAGCGAGGAACAGGCGCCACTGATCGAGCTCACTTACAATTGGGACCCGGAAGAGTATGACGGTGGGCGCAATTTTGGCCATCTCGCCTATGAGGTCGATGACATTTACGCGCTCTGCGACCAACTTATGGAAGCCGGAATCACGATAAACCGACCACCCCGCGACGGCCGCATGGCATTCATCCGCTCACCCGACGGCATCTCCATCGAGCTTCTACAGAAGGGCGGCGCAAAAGAACCGACCGAGCCCTGGGCCTCTATGGATAACACCGGAAGCTGGTAAATCTGCAAACGCGCCGTGCGCGATCTGGAGCGCACGGCGTATTTGCCTGTCCGCCCGCCCATGCTAACAGCAGAAAAGCCGTTTATCGCCGTTGGGGGGAAGACACACATGAAAGAGGTCCTTCTGGAGTTGGAACGCCGCCGCGCGGCCGCACGCGAAGGCGGAGGCCAGCGGCGCGTCGACGCCCAGCACGCCAAAGGTAAACTGACCGCGCGCGAACGCATCGAAGCATTTCTCGACGAGGACACTTTCGAAGAGTTCGACATGTTCGTCGAACATCGTTCAACCGATTTCGGCATGGAAAAAACCCGCATCTCAGGCGATGGCGTGGTCACCGGCTGGGGCACGGTCAACGGCCGCACAGTTTTTGTTTTCGCCAAGGATTTCACCGTGTTCGGCGGGTCTCTTTCCGAAGCGCATGCGGAAAAAGTGGTCAAAGTTCAGGAAATGGCGCTGAAAAACCGCGCCCCCGTCATCGGTTTCTACGATGCCGGCGGCGCGCGCATTCAGGAGGGCGTGGCTGCGCTCGGCGGCTATGCCGAAATCTTCCAGCGCAACGTTCTCGCCTCCGGCGTCATCCCGCAGATTTCCGTCATCATGGGCCCCTGTGCGGGCGGTGACGTCTATTCCCCGGCAATGACCGATTTTATCTTCATGGTGCGCGACACCTCCTACATGTTCGTCACCGGGCCGGATGTGGTCAAAACCGTCACCAACGAAACGGTAACGGCCGAAGAACTCGGCGGAGCCTCTGTCCACACCGTCAAATCCTCCATCGCCGACGGCGCCTACGACAACGATGTGGAAGCGCTCCTGCAGATGCGCCGCCTGATCGACTTCCTGCCCACTTCCAACACAGGAGACCTGCCGGAGGTGGAATGCTTTCAGTCCGTTTCCGAGCCCGACCACTCACTCGATCGGCTGGTCCCGGACAACGCCAACAAACCTTACGACATCCGCGAACTGATCATGAAAACCTGCGACGAAGCGGATTTTTTCGAGATCCAGGCATCTTTCGCCAAAAACATCGTCACGGGGTTCGGGCGTGTTGAAGGCCGCACGGTTGGATTCGTCGCCAATCAACCCATGGTCTTGGCCGGCGTTCTGGATTCCGACGCCTCGCGCAAGGCAGCGCGCTTTGTACGCTTTTGCGATTGTTTCAACATTCCGATCGTGACCTATGTGGACGTTCCCGGTTTTCTTCCCGGTACCGCGCAGGAATATGGCGGGCTGATCAAGCACGGCGCCAAGCTGCTCTTCGCCTACGCCGAGGCCACGGTTCCGAAGATCACCCTCATCACCCGCAAGGCGTTCGGCGGCGCTTACGACGTTATGGCGTCGAAACATTTGCGCGGCGACATCAACTACGCCTGGCCCTCCGCCCAGATCGCCGTCATGGGCGCCAAGGGCGCGGTCGAAATCATCTTCCGCAAGGATATCGACGATCCCGATAAAATCGCGGACCATACCAAGAGGTATGAGGATCGGTTCCTTTCGCCTTTCGTGGCGGCGGAACGCGGTTATGTGGACGAGGTCATCATGCCGCACTCGACACGGCCGCGGATTGCGCGTGCCCTGCGGATGCTGCGCAACAAGGATCTTCAGAACCCTTGGAAAAAACACGACAACATTCCACTTTGACCGCGCTCGATCTGCAGGCGGTCGCTGTCGAAATGAAATGATCCCGGCGCAGCCTCAGAAACTGCGCGGCGGCACGAAGAGGCAGATTGTCCGCGTGTCGTTCTTACCGGCCACCGAGCACCAATGGAAAACACCGTCAGGGGAGTTGCGCACCCGTTTGTCTGTATAGGGTAAAATCTCCCCCGTAACCTTGATCATGTAACCCTGCGGTCCTTCGGAAACGGCGGCATCCGTCACCTCCCGGCAGTCCCTGTCCGAGCAGCAGGCATAGGGATAGCGCCAGCCGCTTTCTGCCTCGTGAGCGCCGGCGCACTGAACAGCCAGAAGTACGCATATCAGGGAAAACACACCGGCCATCGTCAGACCGTGTTGGGTGGATCCAGAGTTGAACAACGTCACCTCCTCGGGGCTCCTCCCAAGGTTCAGTCTTCACCCCATTCGTTAACGAAAGATTAACCACGTCGAGACTGGGTTGTCCGGCAGTCGACACCTTCCCTTGGAATTGACATTTGCTTTCCGGGTGGCGATTGCCATCCCGCCTCACGTAATCGTTGACAATCGTGGCCTGCCGGTGTGCTCTGCCCGCCGAATGAACGCCGCGAACCGGTGGCTTAAACTCGCAGGACACCCGCACACCATGCCAAAGACCGATATTGCGCGCCGCGTTTACAACCACACCTGGAAGCTGGATCCCATTTGTCGCAGCCTGCTCGACACGGATTTCTACAAGCTTCTCATGTTGCAGATGATTTGGGGACTGTATCCAAACGTCAACGCAACCTTCTCTTTGATAAACCGCAACAAATCGGTGCTGCTCGCCGAGGAAATCGATGAAGGTGAACTGCGCGAACAACTGGACCATGCCCGCGATCTGCGTTTCACCAAGAAAGAGATGATATGGCTGGCCGGCAACACGTTCTACGGGCGCAAGCAGATCTTTCAACCAGAGTTCCTTAACTGGCTCGCGAACTTTCGCTTACCCGAATACGAGCTCACCCGCCGTGACGGGCAATATGAGCTGCATTTCCACGGGCGATGGATGGAAACCACCATGTGGGAAATTCCCGCCCTCGCCATCATCAACGAGTTGCGCTCGAGAGCAGCGATGCGCTCGCTTGGGCCCTTTGCCCTCGACGTGCTTTACGCACGTGCCAAAGCGAAAGTCTGGGCCAAGGTCGAGCGCCTGAAAAAACTACCGGACATCAAGATATCCGATTTTGGCACCCGGCGCCGTCACTCGTTCCTGTGGCAGCGCTGGTGCGTCGAAGCGCTCAAGGAAGGCATAGGCGATTCTTTCACCGGCACCTCCAATGTGCTTCTTGCCATGGACACGGACCTGGAAGCTCTGGGCACCAACGCGCACGAACTGCCGATGGTACTGGCCGCACTCGCCAGGACAGACGAGGATCTTCTGGAATCGCCCTATCGCGTTCTCGAGGACTGGCAGAGCTATTACGGCGGTAATCTTCTCATCGTCCTGCCCGATGCCTTCGGCACCGAATCCTTCCTGCGCGACGCCCCGCCATGGGTCGCGGACTGGACGGGATTCCGACCCGACAGTGCCCCGCCCATCGAAGGCGGCGAACGCATCATGGAATTCTGGCGCAAGCACGGGAAGGACCCCCGTGATAAACTGCTGATCTTCTCCGACGGTCTGGATGTCGACACCATCGAAGCCGCCTATCGTCATTTCGAAGGTAAGGTTCGCATGGCGTTCGGTTGGGGCACCAACCTGACCAATGATTTCGAGGATTGCGCTCCACGGGAAGTGGATGGCCTTAAGGCGATCTCGGTGGTCTGCAAGGTCAGCGACGCCAATGGCCGACCGGCTGTCAAGCTTTCGGACAATCCGGAAAAGGCGACGGGCGATCCCGACGAAATCGAGCGTTATATCAAGCTCTTCGGCACCGAAAATCGTATGCGCCGCGCCGTATCGGTCTGAAACTTTCCGGCGTTACAATCGACGGGCGGGGCATTCACGTCCAGTCCCGTCCGTTTCTTTGCAAAAAGCCTGAAGCCGTCAGACCTCTTCCAACATTTCCTTGACCACTGTCGCGAGCTGCTTGAGCGAGAAAGGTTTCGGCAGGAAACCGAACTGCGCATCCTCCGGCAGGTTCTTGGCAAATGCGTCTTCGGCGTAACCGGAGACGAAAATAAATTTGATGTCGGGCTGTACCTTGCGCAATTCGCCAAGCAATGTCGGTCCGTCCATCTCCGGCATCACAACGTCGGAGACGACGATATCGACCTTGCCATCAAGCTCATCGAATATCTCGAGTGCCTCGACTCCGGAACTCGCCTCGTGCACCTCGTAGCCGCGCGAGGAGAGCGCGCGCACGCTGCCCATGCGAACCGCATCCTCATCCTCAACCAGAAGCACGCGCGCCGAGCCTGAAAGGTCCCGGCTCTCTTCTTTCGCCTTCGCTGCACCGTTCTCCCCCTGTGCAGCGGCCTCTTCGGCGGACTTTTCCGCCTCGCTCGGAATGTGGCGCGGAAGGAAAATGCGGAAGGTGGTTCCCTCACCCAACTCGGAATCGCAGAAGATGAAGCCGCCCGTCTGCTTGACGATGCCATAAACCATGGAGAGGCCAAGACCAGTGCCCTTGCCCACTTCCTTGGTGGTAAAAAACGGCTCGAAGATCTTCTTGACAGTTTCGGGATCGATTCCCGTGCCCGTATCGCTCACCTCGACGGCGACGTAATCGGCAGCCGCCATTTCGCGGTAGGAGAACTGCGCGCATTCATCCGCAGTGATATTGCGCGTTCGCACCTGCAGTTTTCCGCCTTCCGGCATCGCATCGCGCGCGTTCACAGTCAGATTGACGACGACCTGCTCGAACTGACCGATATCGGCCTTGACCGGCCACAGATCCCGTCCATGCTCGATGGAAAGTGAAACTTCGTTGCCGACCAGACGCGCGAGAAGCATGCGCAGATCTGCCAGAACGTCCGTGAGATTGAGCACTTCCGGACGCAATGTTTGCCGACGCGAGAATGCCAGAAGCTGGCGCACCAGCGATGCGGCGCGATTGGCGTTCTGTTTGATATTCATAATGTCCGGAAAAGACGGGTCCGACGGACGGTGATTGGTCAAAAGCAGGTCCGAGGCCATGATGATGGCCGTCAGAACGTTGTTGAAATCGTGCGCGATGCCACCGGCCAGCTGGCCGACAGCCTGCATCTTCTGGCTCTGCGCCATCTGCGCTTCGAGCGCTTTCTGTTCGGTGGTTTCCACGGCGTAGACGATTGCCGCCTCCTCCACACCTTCACCACCATCGTGATCGACCACGGGGTTCACATAAAAGCGCACATGCCGCTCGGCATCGTCCGGCAGGACGGTATCGATGGGCGCGATCTCCGCCTGATGTTGTTTCGCTCGTTCAAGCGCTGCCGCAAACGCATCATGATCGTTGTCGTGAATCACGGCGTCGAGCCGGATGTTCCGCTCCAGCGCGTCGCTGTCGACCACCCGCGAAAACAACGAAAGGAACGGCGCGTTGGTGCGCAGGATCCGTCCCTGATGATCCACCGAGGCGATGGCCATCGGCGTAGAATTGAAAAAACGCGTAAACCGGACTTCGGAAGCGCGCAGATCCGCTGACGCGTCTTCACCGACCTGACGGTTTAGAACGATGGTGCGGGTCGCTCCTGGCGCACCCTCACGGCTGGCCGTTACGCGATGCATGAAGCGAACCGGCAAAACCTCACCGTTCATAGTCGATAGATCCAGGTCGATCATCGCATTGCGGGCCGTACCGGGATCAGCCTTTACGGCATTGATCAACGCCATGCCATCCCCGGCGACGATCTGCGGCAAACGCACTGCTCCAGGCACGAAGTTCGCGAGATCGATGCCAAGCCACTCTGCCAGTGTTGCGTTGATATAGGTTACACGCCCGTCGGGATCGGCGGCGAAAAAACCGGCCGGTGCATGATCCAGATGGTCGATCGCTTTCTGGAGGTCGAGGAAAAAACGCTCCTGCTCGGCGCGTTCCTCGGAAATATCGGCAATCTGCCAGGCGGAAACCGGCTGGCGATAGCCCGGCAGCTTGAAAATTCTTGCCCATGTCCTGTACCAGCGCGCGCCCAGCGCACCACCGGGCCGGATGGAGCGGGCAAGGCGGAACTCGCCATCGCCGGCGCGTCCATCGCGCAGGCCCGCCGACAATTTTTCCACGACAGGAGCCGCTTCAGGGTTGTCGGACAGTAGACCGTCGACGGTCTTCACGTCCGCCACCGAGGTGGCTCCCGTCATTTGCGCATAAGCATTGTTTGCATAAAGGATACGGCCCTTGGTGTCCGCAACCACGAGGCCCTCCTCCATGGAATCGACAAAGGCCCTGGAGAGTTCACTTCCCGCCGAACGCGGCGCGACTTGCACGAAACCGATGGCAGTCGCGAAGAGGAAGCCCACGCCGATCATCGCCAAAATGCCCAGAAGCCCCAACAGAAAGGGGTCGCCGACCCGGTCGCGGAAAACGGAAAAAGCCACCGCAGAAAGGGTTAGTATGGCGATGAAGATGATCAGGCGCGTTATGGCGCCCGGACGCGAACTCTGGTCGACAATCGGTGCTGCGTGGATTTCTCCCCCGGTCTGCTTGGCCATGCGTTTCCCGTCTGTCGCGCCCAGTTCCTGCCAGGCTCCACGCGAACCCAGCCTCCCCGGGATATATCAGGGCTCCCGGCATCTGCAAGCGCGCACATGTAATCGAACCGCAAATCGCCTTTCTTTGCCCGAATTGTGCTGCTGAAAAACGACAGTCCCGATTGGAAATTCGTCCCGGGTTGCCGCCGCGCGGCGAGATGCATATTTTGGCTGACCTGACACAGACTGGAGTAAACGAATGCGCGACTGGCTCGTGGGGATATTCGGAGAAGCTTATGCGACCGCGGCCTTGTGGACGATTGTTCTGCTAGCAATCGCCCTGTTTCTTCTCGTGTTCCTGCGGGTGAACCGACGGTTCACCTCCGGCACGTTTATCTCCGGCTCCAGAAGCAAGCAACCGCGACTGGCCGTAACCGACGCCACGCCGGTGGACAACAATCGGCGGCTTGTGCTGGTGCGCCGCGACAATGTGGAACACCTCATTCTCATCGGCGGTCCAAGCGACATTGTGATCGAAAGCGGTATCGGGCGAAGCCGCGCAACGCTTGATGAAACGCATCCAGGCGCAGCGGAAGAGCCGGCCGCACCGAGGCAGGTCCCGGCCAGAAACGTTCCCGAGCCCAGAATTGAGACAGAACAGACCCGGCCTCCGCCCCCTGAGGCAGCGCCAGAAACGCCGGGATCCGAGCAACGACCAACACCTGCCGAACCCGCCATACAAGTTGCAAATCGTGCCTCGGCCTCCCCCATGCCGCCCCCACATCGGTATTCGCACCGCACGAGAGCGCAGTCCCAGCGACCGGAGCCCGACCTTGAGCGCTCCACGCCGGCCAGTACGCCTCGAACTGCAGTTGCAGCGGCGTCCTTCGGTTCGCTCTCACCATCGGCTTCCGTAACAGAGAAGCGAGAATCGATGCCCGAGGAACATCCGCAGGAAAGTCATGCCAGCGCTCCGGCGACCGAGCCGACCGGGCCCCAACCGTCGCAAGCGCGCCACGAGCCAACGGTTGAATTTGAGACGTCAGGACCAAACGAACCGACCGCAAAAAACGAATCCGTCAGCGAGCACTCGCTTGAAGACGAGATGAGTCGTCTGCTTGAAGAGCTTTCCGAACAGAAGCGCTGAACGCAGGCTTCCATCGGGCGAATATCTGCAGCAGCAGGCAAAAAAAAGCGCCAGCCCTCAGGCATGGCGCAAGCAAAAAGTTTAGGCCTGTCGAAGCCCGTCTTAGCCATCAATCGTCGCGATACACTTTCTCGCGACGTTCGTGACGCTCTTGTGCTTCGATCGACAAGGTGGCAATCGGGCGAGCATCGAGCCGCTTCAACGAAATCGGCTCCCCCGTTTCTTCACAATACCCGTAGGTTCCTTCCTCGATCCGCTGGAGGGCAGCATCGATCTTGGAGATCAGCTTGCGCTGACGGTCTCGCGCCCGCAATTCAATTGCCCTGTCCGTTTCGGACGACGCGCGGTCGGCAAGGTCCGGATGATTTGCACTTTCTTGTTGCAGCGCCTCGAGGGTCTCACGCGCTTCCTTAAGAATGTCGCTTTTCCAACGCAGCAGTTTCGCACGAAAATACGAGCGTTGGCGCTCATTCATGAAGGGTTCGTCCTCGGTGGGCACATATTCGGCATTACTGAGCTCATTCATCGAGTCACCCTGAGATGTTTTGACGCCCGCGCCTATATATTCACGCACCCCCACAACCACAAGCGCAAAGGCCACATGCTTCACGCTTTTGTTAAAAGCAGCGGAAAAAGTGGATATCTCCTACAACGAAAGCGTGATGGATATAGTCTTCGTTGAGGCATCCGAGGCATTTTTGGAGGGTAAAATGCATTCAAATACGCGCGTTTTGCGATCAAAGCGTCCCCTTTTTGGAACGTTTCCGGCGTTTTTTCCCGAGTTTTGGTGATGCCGCGCCTTCTCCTGCTTCGCCATGCCAAGGCCGGTTGGGCGGCTCCGGGCATGGCGGATTTCGACCGCGGGCTCACGCAATCAGGTCGAGCCGACACAAAAGCGCTCGGCCAACGCATGCGCGCAGCGAATCTCTTGCCCGACCTGGTCCTGTGTTCAACAGCGAAACGCGCCGTCGAAACGCTGGACGGTGTTGCTCTCACACTCTTCCAGGGGTCGCCGAAAACGCGTTACCTCGCCGAGTTGTACAATTCGGATGCAATCGATTACCTGCATGCCGTGCGCGAAGCCCCATCGGTCGAAACGCTTCTGGTGGTCGGTCACAATCCGATGATGGAGGACCTTGCCTTCGAACTTCCCGCCACCGGAGATGACGAGGCAGTGAAAAACGCAGCATCCGGCTTTCCCACATGCGGCCTCGCCGTGATCGGCTTTTCCAGTTCACTTGCCAATATACGGCGCAAAAGTGGGCGGCTGGAAGCATTCCTGAAACCGACGCGCTGATGAAACGTCGCTGCGCCGGCCTTCAATCACCGCTTTGATATCCTATATGCAAGACCTTGCGATTTTTGAGGATTTCGCCCTTTGGCTTCATTGACCACATACACGGACGAAGCGCGGATCGCTCTCGATACGCTGGCCGGTCGCGCAACCGGCCTGATCTCGCCGTCGCTGCGCATTGGCGTAACCGGACTTTCGCGAGCAGGCAAAACCGTATTCATCACCGCCTTCGTACACAATCTGCTGCATGGCGGACGTCTGCCACTGTTCGATGCCCAGAGTTCAGGCCGTATTTCCAAGGCCTATCTCGAGCATCAACCGGACGATGCGGTGCCCCGGTTCCAGTACGAAGATCACATCGCCGCCCTTATCGAGAATCGTATCTGGCCCGAATCCACCCGCGCCATCTCCGAACTGCGCCTGACGGTGGAGTTCGAATCTGCTTCAGCCTGGAACCGCCTCTTGTCACGTGGGAAGCTGTCCTTCGATATTGTTGATTATCCTGGCGAATGGTTGCTCGATCTACCTCTCCTCGCGAAGGATTACGATACATTCAGCCGGGAAGCGCTGGAGTTGGCCACTCTGCCCGCCCGCGCCGATCTGTCGGCCGACTGGCGCGAACTGACTTCCGGGGTCGATCCGGAAGGCCCTGGCGACGAAATGACGGCGCGCAAGCTCTTTGAGGCGTTCTCTTCCTATCTGCGCGCCTGCAAGGCCGATCACCGGGCGCTTTCCACGCTGCCACCCGGCCGCTTTCTGATGCCGGGAGACCTGGAGGGTTCACCAGCGCTCACATTCGCCCCGCTAAACATCAAGCCGGACGCCAAGCGCAAGCCCGGCTCCCTGCATGCCATGATGGAGCGACGCTACGAGGCCTACAAAACGCATGTGGTTCGCCCTTTCTTTCGCGAGCACATCGCCCGGCTCGACCGACAGATCGTACTCGTCGACGCCATGCAGGCCATGAATGCCGGCAACGAAGCAGTGACCGACCTCGAACGGGCGCTGAGCGAAATCCTGTCCTGTTTCCGTCCAGGTCGCGGAAACCTTCTGACGGGCCTCTTTGCGCACCGCATCGACCGGATTCTCGTCGCGGCAACAAAGGCTGATCACATTCATCATGAAAGCCATGACCGGCTACAAGCGATCGTGCGGCGTCTGGCCGATCGCGCCATTTCACGCGCCGATTTTTCTGGCGCCGCGGTGGACGTGCTCGCCATGGCGGCCGTGCGGGCAACACGCGAGGGTACCGTCCAGCAGGGCAAGGACACGTTGCCGGTCATCATCGGGACCCCGCTGGAAGGCGAAACCATTGCCGGGGAAACATTCAATGGCGATACCGAAACGGCAATCTTTCCGGGCGACCTGCCAGAAAAGCCCGGCCTGATCTTCCAGCAGAAGAAAAACGAAGACAGCGGCTCCAGAACGCCTCCCGAGCAATCGCTCCGCTTCGTGCGCTTTCGCCCTCCCCGGCTCGAACGCACCGCGGAAGGCATCACCTTGTCCCTGCCCCACATCAGGCTCGACCGGGCCCTCCAGTTTCTTGTCGGAGATCACCTCGCATGAAAAGAGCGCCCGCTTCATTCCGGATCGACCCGCCTAAACCCGCGAAGGTCGAAAAGCCGGCGAGCAGACGAAAACCGCAAGCAATGGACTCCAGCAAGGCAATTGCCGTCGTGGCGGAAAGCGACGACTATTTCGCGGAGCCGGATATGGCGCTCACCGATCCGCCGCCGGTTCCGCCACGCCGTCGTTCCATGCTCGGCCGCGTGTTCTTTACAGCCCTCGGCATTCTTGTCTCACTGGCGATCGGCCTGTGGACCGATCAACTGATCCGGGATCTGTTCAGCCGTGCCGACTGGCTGGGCTGGCTGGCGCTCGCAGTGGCCGCAATCGCGCTGCTGGCATTCGTGACGATTCTCATCCGCGAGGCGCTCGGGATTATGCGGCTTGCTTCTATTGAGGCAATGCGCCGGGATGCAGCGGACGCTATCCTTCGTAACGATACGAAAGAAGCGAGAAAGACGGTGGAGCACCTGATGGATCTACTGGCCCGCAAACCGCAAACGGCGGCCGGGCGCAGCACGCTGGAAGGCTTGAAAGACGACGTTATCGACGGCGCGGACCTGCTGGCGGTTGCCGAAAAGGAACTGCTCGCGCCGCTTGACGTATTGGCGCGTACCCAGGTTCTGAATGCGGCTAAGCGGGTGTCGGTGGTGACTGCGGTTTCTCCTCGGGCTCTGGTCGATATCGTCTATGTGCTTTTCGAAGCAGCGCGGCTTACGCGGCGGATTGCCGATCTCTACGGAGGCCGACCGGGCTTCCTAGGTTTCATGCGCCTGGTTCGGAGCATTTTCACCCATCTTGCAATTACCGGATCCATGGCCGCCGGCGAAACGCTGGTGCAGCAGGTGGTCGGTCACGGACTTGCAGCACGCCTTTCGGCAAAACTAGGCGAAGGCGTGGTCAACGGGATGTTGACCGCGCGCATCGGCATTGCTGCCATGGACGCGGCGCGACCGCTGCCGTTCAACGCGGTCCAACGCCCCGGTATCGGCGATTTCCTGAAAGCTCTCACGAGCTTCGCATCAAGCGAAAAAGAGAAGAAGGCTCGTCCGAGCGATTAAGAGTGACATGCGCGACATCAAAAGCCTTTCCGCCGTTGAGATGAGTCCAAAAAGACACACATGCCAAACATGTCGATCCGAAAGCCAGGTTTGATGCGCATGGCAGCTGCAACGAATCGGTTCGATATGGTAGACAAAGCCTTAACCAATCTCCGGCAGGATTTCGGTCAGCTTTCTGTTTCAACCCGATCTGGTTTCTTTTGCTCATGCTGAAATTCGCGCTCAAGCTCGCTCTTCTGGCCGTTGCAGCAGCCCCGATTTCCGGTCTGGCCAGTCCGGTGGAAGCGTCCGAAAAAGAGCGACGCTTCTTTCAGTCCGTAGAAGGAAGCTGGTCCGGCCCCGGCGAGATTGTCGCTGGCAAGTACAAGGGCACCAAATTCGTCTGCAATTTCGATGGCGGCACGCCCGACAAGAAGATCGGTATGGCGCTTGACGGGAGTTGCCGTGTCGGCGTTTTTACACAGCCGATGAAAGCCAGCGTCGTACGCGGAAATGGCGGCTATCGCGGAACGTTTCTCGATGGAGCTTCCGGAAAAGGGCTCGACGTGACCGGCGGTAAAGTGATCGGAAACGATGTGGTGTTTGCACTCCACCGTTCTTCGCTTAGCGGCGCGATGCGCGCGCGCATCAGCGACAAGAACACAATGCACATCACCATTTCGGTACAGGTGAACGACGATATGGTTCCGGTTATCGGTATGAAGCTGAAACGCACAGATTCGGGTGGCATCGAAGCCATCGCCCGCCAGTAACCGGGACGGGCTCGACGCGTTCCTCAGACCGTGTCAAATGTTTTATCCAGGCACGAAAAGCGGCATTCAGCCGCCTTTCGTGATTTCTTCGAACTTCCACCACTCACCATCCGGCGTGATGCGTTCCACGCCGGACCGGTCGAGGCTCTCAAGGAGCGTTTCGACGTTTCGCCCGGCAATCTCAAGCGCCGGCGCAATCTCTGCCAAAGGTGCCAGAACGAAGGCGCGTTCGCTCATCCGCGGATGCGGAATCGTCAAACCTTCGTCGTCGACAGTGCGTGTGCCGTACAGCAAAATATCCACGTCGATGGACCTCGGCCCCCAACGCTCGGCGCGAACGCGCTTGAGGGCGCGTTCGATCGTAAGACATTGTTCAAGAAGCGCCCGCGGATCCAGGCTGGTGCGCACCAAGGCAACCGCGTTGAGAAAATCCGGCTGATCGAGCTTGCCCCATGGCGGTGTTCGATAAAGCGAAGAGACGGTGACCACAGCCGTGTCGGGCCTGGCATCGAGAGCCCGCAGCACCATCTGCATCGCCCGCCGTGGCTCACCAATATTACCACCCAGGCCAAGATAGACGTCGTGCATGCTATTGCGGCCAGACCACCGAAACTTCGACATAGTCCAGAACACCGGGAACCGGGGCATTGGGCTTGCGTATCGTAATTTCGGAACTGGCTATCTGCGGGAAACGAGATGCGAGTGTCTTGGCGACCTCCATGGCCAGCGCCTCGATCAAAAACCGGCGTTTACCGGCAACGATCTCCTCAATCACCTTGAAGGCCGCGCCATAATCGACCGTGCCCTCAAGCGAATCATCGCTCAGCGCGCGACCGGGCGCCACGGTCAGCACCGCATCCACATAAAAGCGTTGACCCAACCGCTCTTCTTCATCGTGCACGCCATGCCGCGCGAAGAACGCGCAATTCTTCATCCGAATTACATACATCATCGTCTCACCGGCCTATCTCCGCGCCGTAAGCATAGCATCTGCGACTCTAAGGGAATCCCTGTTGATTGCGACATTGTGCACCCGAAAAACGGCCGCACCTTTCATTCGTAACAACGCACTTGTCGCACCGGTTCCCACATCCCTCTCCTCGGCACGTTCGCGGCCCGTGACAGAGCCGACAAAGCGCTTGCGCGACGTACCGACAAGAAGCGGAAAAGCGAGCCCGGCCAATTCTTCAAAACGGTTCATGATCTCGAGGTTTTCGTGTGTGTCCTTGGCGAACCCAAAGCCGGGGTCCAGCATGATCTGCTCGTCCCGTACGCCTGCCTGACGGGCAATTTCGAGCGAATGGCGCAAAAACGCAAACTGATCGGCGATCACGTCGGCAAGTTTTTTCCGCTCCCGGCCGGTGTGCATGACGACAAGCCCGGCACCGCTCCGCGCTGCGATCTGAGCTATGCCGGGTTCACGCTGAAGCCCCCATACATCGTTCACAATGTGGGCGCCGGC
>NZ_CAJXGF010000008.1 GCF_913053745.1 uncultured Nitratireductor sp. | reverse complement strand
AGGAAAGCACGGGTAGTTTCACTTTCTGGCGCGTTAGCAGACTGCGGACATGACGCCGCACGTCCGCGCCCGTCAGAACCACCGGAGCGGTTCCGGCCGTCGCCATTGAAAGCGTCTCTTCTATCTGTCCGGCGATGAACCGCGCCTCCTCATCGCTAACGTTGATGAATGCACCGGCAGATGTATTCTGAACTGCGTTTCGCAGTGCTTCTTCCGCCGAAGGTTGCAGGATATACGCGGCAATGATCCCGTCGCGGTCGGCCATGCGAAAGCTGATCTGTCGTTTCAAGGCGATGCGTACATGCTCACACAAAAGTGCCGCATCTTTCTCGTGCTGACCCTGCTCGATAAGGGCTTCCAGTATGATGCGAGTATGATTGATCGGGATGTCTTCAACGACGAGCCGGCGAAGGATTTCCGATAGTTTTTGAAGCGGAACGGTTTCCTGCGCCTCACGGACAAGATCGGCGTATTCGTCTTCCTGCGAAGACAGCAGTTTTCGTGTTTCCTGAATGCCTATGAAATGATCTGCATAGCCGCGCAATGCATGCTCAATGACCTGGCCAAGAAATTCCGCATGCTGAAGATACTCCAAATTCGCCTTTGCGAGATCTGCGAGATAACGGTTTTCAACCCATACCGGCTTCTGCCGGCCCGCCACCGATTGCCCGGTGATGAAAGGCACATTCAGAAGTTCCAGATCCGTAGGGTTTGCGGTGACAAGCACTTGATCGTGAGGCACCTCTGCGGAGAGAATGGGCGCGCCTTCAAGATCCACCCGTAGGTGATGGGTTTCGATACCATCGTCTACATACGTACCCATGGGGGGAACTTCGATGCCGAGATCGGCCTTGAGAGTAGCCCGGACCTGTTCACACCGTGCGCTAAGCTCCGCTTTTGGCACCAGGTTTCCGAGGTCGTTGCCGAGCCGCACAACAATGCGGGTCGGTGCCGATAAACTGGGGGCCTTTTCGTACTGCAGCGATCGGGTTTCGCTGTCTGTCGATGTCTGATCCTCAGTCGGCGAGGTAATATCGATCGGCTTGGTTTCGCCCGACCGCCGATAGATTCCATAAGCGCCAATGCCCAGGATTGTCCCGAGTGTGAGAAACACGAGCGAAGGGAAGCCGGGCACCAGGCTCAAGGCAACAAGAATGACAGCCCCGAATGTGAGGGTCCGGGCGTCGCGCAGCAACTGTCCGGTGATCTGCCGACCAAGGTCGCTCTGATCTTCTGCCCCTGTGACCCGCGTGATCATTGTTCCCGAAGCGACGGAAATCAGTAGTGCTGGAATTTGCGCGACAAGACCATCCCCCACTGTCAGAAGCGAATAGGTCTGCAGGGCTTCGCCGAGCGACATTCCTTGCTGCAACGTTCCAACCGCAAAGCCGCCGATCAGATTAACCAGGATGATAAGTATGCCGGCGATCACATCGCCTTTGACAAACTTCATGGCGCCATCCATTGCGCCATAGAGCTGGCTTTCATGCTCGAGCTGTTTGCGCAGGCGTCGTGCCTCGGCCTGGTCGATATCGCCATTGCGCAGCTCCGCATCGATGCTCATCTGCTTGCCCGGCAAAGCATCCAGCATGAAACGCGCAGCCACTTCGGCAACCCGTTCCGCACCCTTTGCGATGACCACGAACTGAGCAACCGTAATGATGAGGAATATGACGAGCCCGACTGCGATACTGCCACCGACGACGAAAGCACCAAAGGCTGTCACGATCTCGCCTGCGTCGGCGTGAAGGAGGATAAGCCGTGTCGTGGTGATTGTAATCGCGAGGCGAAAGAGCGTCGCCAGTAGGATGACTGACGGCAACGACGAGAATTGCAGAGGATGCGCAACGTAGAGCGCGGCGAGCAGGATCAGCACGCTGAATGCGATATTGGCCGTAATGAGGATGTCCACGAGCCAGGTCGGCAGCGGGATCAACATCATCGTCACGGCGACAAGCATAAGAACGGCGACGACCAGATCGCTGCGCCGGGAAAGTTTCGACAGGACCGGCAAAATCCGCTCAAGCACGGGTTTCGTTCTCCTGTTCGGCGAGAAACTCACGGAAGGAGTTACGTGCCTCCTCCGTCCGACCGGCAAGCGCCAATGCGCGGCTCTTCAGCAATGCGAGGGCGGGATGTCGGGCAGTGTCTTCCATTGTCTCCAGCCGCTCGATCGTGACCAGTGCCTTGTCCGCCTCGCCATCAAGAATAAGAAGGTGCGCGAGAGTGCGCAGGATGCCGGAATCCCCGGGAGCAAGTTGAATTGCAATTAGCAAATAGGCCACCCCTCGCTTCACCTGTCCGTGACTGCCATAGAGGTGACCGAGAACATGCAGGAGATGCACCGTGTCACGCGCGTCAATCAGGTTCCACTCCCCCCTGCATCCTTCTGAGAAGGTACTGATGACGTTCAATTTCCTCCGCCAACAAGGTGGTGGCCATCTCGTGGAGCTCTTTACCCCCTCTCAACTCCGGCACCATCTCGGTTACAAAATGCTCCAGGATGGGAACGGACCGCTCGAGAACTTCGACATTCGGTGTTTCAGGTGCCACGAAATCGGCAAGGAGCTCGTCGGGTGAGCGTTTCCGATCAGGGGGCGCTGAAGGAGCAAGGTCTTGAAAATTGGCTCCTTGCGACGTGTGCGATTCCTGTGTCCGGTTCGCCTGGAGCCCGACTTTGTCGATCTGCTCGCGCCGTGCGGCGTCACCACGCTGCGCCTCTGAATTTTGCGTGGAACGGGCGTTCGAATGAATACTGGACGTATCTATTCGAAGTGCTTCGATGCGTCTTGTCATCGATACTCAATGGCCATTTCTGTTCCGCCTTTGGCCAGAAGCAGTCGCTCGTCCCCGATTTCCTTGATGATCCAGCCGCCGTCGACGAAAGCTCCTTCGTGGAAGCGCGCGCCGCCGGCCGTAATAATATAAGGACGTTCCCCATACCAGATCGCTCGCAGTGGAAGCCGCGGCACGTCGCTGGCGTCACCAATCACAACATTGGACTTCAAGAGGAGGCGGCCGCCGTGAACTTCGTCGAACCAGGCCTGGATCGACCTCCATTTCTCGGCCATATGGTCGGGAATATTGCCGGAGACGACGAGGCGACCTTTCTCAGCCGTCAAGGACAGACCGTCGAGGCCCATCTGCTTCATCTGCGCTTCAAACGCACCAAGCGCTTGCTGCTCACGCACAGGGCCATCTCGCATTGACGTATCCGCGAGCGCCAGACTAGCCGTCCCGCTGTCCGAACTTTCCTGATTGCCTGGAGAAAGCGTATTGGATGCGACTGGAACGGCGAAGACTGCGGCTGCCAAGCCAACCGCAATCATGAACGAGCGGTTCGAAAAAGGCAGTTTTGCAGGGCGCGGTGGGCGTGTGTCGAGCAGGCGCAGATTTGCGCCGCCGAGCGAAATCTCCAGAGGCAGACGACAGCGCCGGCCATAGCCTTCAGGTATAGTGTCTCCGTCGACGATCCGAACCATTCCGCCAAGCGCTTCCAGATATACGCGGTCGCCCTCGATACGGAGGCGCACGTGGATGTCTGCGATCTCAGGATCACTCAGGACAACGTCGGCTTCGACACTCGACCCTACGGTGAATGTCGACTCGGCAAAATCCAACCGGGCACCCGAGTGAAGGCCGGCAGTTACTTCGAAGTCGACGTAAGGCTCACCGCTCGGAACGGCATCGGCATGTTTTTTCAGACCGGGAATGCTTTGGGAAATCCGCCGGACAAGGGCCGTGTCCCGAACGCGGTCAACAATTGGGGTCATCTCCGCCATCATTCAGACGCACCTCTCAACGACTTGCGATATGCTTGAACGTCTCGGCTGAAATTCTCGTAGCTTGGGAAAACGCGTGTCGCATCGAGGCCGCGACACGCATTCCCGACTCATGTTGCATTAGGCCTTCTGGCCTGCCTCGCCGATCTTGCGCGAGATGCTCATGTTGTAGTCGTGCTCCGACTTGGCCATTTCGGCCTTGATGCTCAGATTGAACATTTCTTTCTGGTGCT
The DNA here is from genome assembly GCF_913053745.1 of uncultured Nitratireductor sp. Classification (GTDB taxonomy): domain Bacteria; phylum Pseudomonadota; class Alphaproteobacteria; order Rhizobiales; family Rhizobiaceae; genus Nitratireductor. The sequence continues at coordinate 47,403 of NZ_CAJXGF010000008.1, read as the reverse complement.
GAATCATCTTGTCGAGATTTCCATCATTGCTCGACGCGCTGGAAATGGCGCCGGGTGATGAGTCGCTCATTGTTCACTCCCTCGATGGATCAGGTTCATTGATGTGCAGACACCCTTGATGAAGTGGGTGTGTGCACAAAGAGAGTGTAAGATAACGGCGGCGGGAATGAAAGTCCATTTGGAATTTTTTATAAGAATCGTTCCAAATGTTGCATTTTTGTGAAGGTGACCGTAATCTTCAACTGGGCAAGGGGCTAAGAGACAGCGATGAAACAGGGACCATTGGCAGAGCTTTTGATCGAGCGTTTCGAAACGATGCCGCGGCAATTGCAGATGGCGAGCCGTTACGTCCTCGACCATCCGGACGATGTTGCGTTGATATCCATGCGCGAGCAAGCAAATCGAGCCGGCGTTTCGCACAGCACCATGATGCGTCTGGCGCGAACACTGGGTCTGAAAAGCTATGAGGACATCCGGGCGCTTTACGCCAGAGAGTTGCGCAATCCTCATGCCGAGGCGGATTTTACAACGCCAATCGGTATCGAGGGCGTTGAGCAGGGGGTCTTCTCCCGGGTCGGCAGCATGTCGGATACACTTGCCGCGCAGGTTGCAAGCCTGGGCGAATACATCAGTGCAAAGCAGCTTCTCGCGGCGGGGGATACGCTTGCCGGAGCGCGCCGCCTTTTTTGCCTCGGTGTCGAGGCGGAACATGCCGCCGCACATTATTTCGCGCATGCGCTTTCGCTTCTCGGAGAAGACGTAGCGCTGCTGGACTCTGGGGGAGGAACCGGAGTGGGACCCCTCCGGCATGCCGGTGAAGGCGATGCGATCCTTGTCATCGGACTCGAGCCCTACGCACGGGTAACGGTAGAGGTCGCACGCAAGGCAGTCGATCTCGGTGTCACGCTTGTGGCCGTTACGGATAGCCCTGTTTCGCCACTCGCGCGGGCGGCGCACCAAAGCCTCATCGTTACCGCTCGCTCGCAATCGGGATTCTGCAGTGTGGTACCGGCCATCGCGGCTGTTGAATTGCTGGCCGGCTTGATTGCCGACCAGCGCGGAATCGATGTTGAAGGCGCTCTGAGCCGCGCGAAGAAGGAACTCGCTGCCTTCGAGGTCTATTGGAAGCGCTGAGACTGTTTGCCCGCCGTGGAGGAAGCGGTTGGCGACGTCCTTCGGGCTCGAATTGAGGAAGGGAACGCTGATGCCGGTAGGTCGGATTTCGCCACTGATGAAGGCACCTTGGGCAGCCATGGCCGCTATCCGAGCGGCTATTGCGGAACTCCAACGTCAGCAGGCAGAGGCCATGAAGCAGTCATCGCCGGCTTCCTGGGAAGTGACGCGCCCTTCGAGTGGAGACAGTTCTGCCAACGGCACAAACGGGGTAGAACCGACCAGTGCAACGCCAGCGAGCTGGACACCATCGAATAACGATCAGTCTGTGCCCGGCAACGATCCGGACATGCGGCCTATATTCACGCCCGTGACCTTCGAAGACGGTCCCCTTCGAGACGAGCCCTCCGAGGCCGCCCAGGAAACAGCTGACACGATCCTTGAGGAGATTGAAGCGGGTCACAGCATCGATGCCGTTGCCGAGGATCAGGAGATGTCTCGCGATCAGGTGGTCGAGGCACTTGAAGCCGGCGGCTATTCCGTCGAGACGGCGGGGCCAGAGAGTACGGAAGATGGCGTTCATACGACAGAAATTACCGATCCCGACGGCGAACGCACCGTAACGGAATACCGCAATCAGAGTGATGGCACGTACCACACCGGCGTCCAGGAGGAAGGCGGTGAAGAGGAATTGTCGTCGGTTCGTGATGAGCGCGGCTGGAAGGTTGAAGAAGCTCACGATTCCGAAACCGGCGTGACAACGACCCGTTACGAAGACGATCTGGGTTCTGGCACGGTGATCGAGGAACGGGAACTGCCAAGCGGGGTGGTGGTGCGAGAGACCACCACGGAACAGGGCGAGACGACGACGGTCGTTATCTCGGACGGAGAGGAGACGGAACTCACCGCAGATCAGGACGCGACAAGCGGAGGTACGGCGGACATTCTAGACGATGTGGTCGACGGCAAAAGCATCGGCACGATCGCGGAAGAGCGTGGTTTGACGCGTGAACAGGTTATCGCGCAGCTCGAGGCCGCTGGATACGAGGTCGAAATTTCAGACCCGGACCAAGATTTCCCGATATCCCGTGAAATTGAAGTTCGCGATGCCGAATCCGGCGACGTTGAGGCCAGTTTTTTCCGGCACTACCGCAATGGCACCACCATCCGAGAATATGTGAACAAGGATGGCGACCATGTCAGGCGAGTCGAACACGACGATGGCTCGATACACGAAACGGTGACTGATTCTGAGGGGCGGGAGACCGTTACCAGCACGACGCCTGTCAATGGTGGCGAGCCCGTTGAGCACGACGTGGGTGCGGGAGAATCGTTGCACTCCATTGCAGAGAAATACGATGTCACCGTCGAGGAGTTGAGAGAGCAGAACGAGGAACTGCTCGAAGAGCAAGGCGGCGTTATCCATCCGGGCGATAAGATCATTATCGATGGTGCCACCGAAACCACCGTCGAGGAGACGTTCAACGGCCATACGCTGAAAACGGGTCCTGACGGCGAGATGACGCTGGAGAATCACGACAACGGCACGGAGATCGCGATTGAGGCCGGAAGTCTGGAGGAAGCGCTGGCGCGCACCCTGATCTCCATCAATCCAAACAGTGATGACGCGGCTCAAGCCGAGGAAGATGCGATCGTCAAAACCGTCATCGAAGGCATGCTTGCCGGCGATACCCATGAGGAGATCAAAGGTGATGCTGAAGAAGCAGCCGAAGCCACCGACGCCGCGATCGAAGAACACGGGTTGGGGCCTGAAGCGACTCCCGTAACGGAGGTCGACGAAGACGGCAATGTGGTGATCATCGATTTCCAGGGAGAGCCGCCACAGGATCCCAATGTCGACCATGTACCGGTTCAGATCGAGGGCACCTGGCATTGGGTGCATCCCGAAGTTGCCGAAGCCATCATGGCTGAAAAAGTGGCTCTCGGTGAATTGATCTCGTACCAGGAAGAAGTCGAGCGCTTGAACGCGCAGATTGATGTCTGGATGCTTGATCCGGATTCGGAAGACGCCTGGAACGCGGCGGGCAACAAGCTCGACGAGGTTTTCCGCGAAGGGCTCGGGGAACGCTATTCCTGGCGTCGGCCAGAAGCGCAGGCTGAGAACCTCGGTGATGCACGGGAACGGCTGGCGGATGCCGAAGCCGGTGTAGAAGAGGCCAGCGACGCTTTGGAAGCCTATGAGGAAGCCGAGCGCCTCATGGAAGAGGCTATCGACAAGCGCGGTGAAATGCCCTTGTCGCGTCCGGATCCGAATGGCGAGTATGCAACCGAACCAGGCAGTGGTTTCGACATAGAAGAAGTCGTAAAAGAGTACGACGAGGATTTCGCCGAATTCAAATCGCTCGTTTATGAAGCCGATGCCCAGTCCCTTCTGGGGGACAGAACACTGACGGCCTCAATTGTCACGGATATCGAGAACGGTTTCGATCTTTCGATCGAGGGATTGCCGGAGGATGTGGATCCGGTGGAAATCGAAATCGGTGAACAGACAGTCGAAGTCGCGCCGGACGTTGCCGAGGCTTTTGAAGATAAAGGCCTATTGGCTCTTTCCGAGGGCGGACAGCCTGTCAGGATACAGTTTGACGCCGATGGTGACGGTTCAGCGGAATGGCATTGGGTGAGCGGCGCGAAGGCCGCTTCCTGGCTTGAATTCAAGGAGCAACTGTACGCATACGACAAGCAACTGGAGATTACTGCTGCTTACGCTGACTACTATCAGGCCAGAAGCGATCGCGCCGGGATCGAACTCGAAGCGTACGATATCAAGGATCGATTGCTGGATGCCTATAACGAACAGAATGAACACCTGGCCGAGGAGGGTAAAAAACATTCGACCATAGGCGGTGATTATCTCGGCACTTTTCAAAGCCAGGAGGTGATTGAAGAAGATGGACAGCTTTGGGTCGTCAACACATTCTCCGATGGTGAAACGCGGCAGCAGCTGACGTTCGATCTCGGGGTTGTCGATGGGGACGAAAGCTACCGCTATCACGAGCTGAATGATGAATGGAATGCGCTGCTAACAGGTGAGACGGATCCCGGAGCCCCTGTCTGCGCGCCGAATCAGCCGGCGGCGCTGAGGACTGCGGAGCTTCAGGCAGGTGAAACCGTCAATCGCACCCTCGAGGAGCAACTGAATGTCCGGATCGAGGATATAAACGGCCAGATCGAAGAACTCGAACAGGAATACAACGAGCTTCTCGAACAGCACGGCCTGGGCAGCATAGAGCCGCCGGAGGGTGCGCTTCCAGATGGGGTCGATCCGGTTGAGATTGATATAAATGGAACGCCGGTGAAAGTGCACCCCGACGTTGCCGCCGATTATGAGGCACGGGGGCTCGAGGCGCTGAACGGCGATGCACCGGTGGCCATCCAAATCGATATCAATCAAGATGGTAAGGCGGATGAATGGCGCTGGGTCGCTCCAGAGATTGCGCAGAGCCAGATTGCTCTGGACATGGCCCGCGAGCTGAGCGACGGGCTCGACCGGATCCGTGCCTCCGCCGATACGGCTGCCGATTGGCAATCCTTCCAGCAAACGCAACCGCTGAAGCTCTTTGACGACAGTACGTCCCGAGAACACAACAGCGAGCTGGAACACACGTATTTCGATACGCGCAGGGAAGACATGCTGGAGCGCGTTCAACTGGAAATGCAGTCGCTCTACGAAGGCGGATATGACGAGACCTTCCGTCCGGTGGAGGATGGGCTCATCATTGAGGCCCTGCAACTCGATGCTTCGACCGACGAAGGAAACGAGGCGCTCGACAAGGTTCGCGAGGAGATCCGGGATATCGGCGGTGATGACGCCGAAGTCCGCGTGGTACCGGTTTTCTACATCGATGACGAAGTCGGCATGCAGCAGGGTGCGCTTTTTGCAGTCAAAAACAATGATGGCGACACGCGCTATGTCGATGTCGCAGGCAAGGCTTTTGACAGTGTCAAAGACTTTCAGGACAACAACAATCAATATTCCGAAGACGGCGATCTGATCGTTCCCTCCGATCTCCGGATGAACCCGAACGCGGATGGCCACATCGAACTCGACGTTGTTCAGGCCCGGAACGTTTCGGCAATGGACAAGGTCGTTGATCCGCTGGTGGGAATCGGCACGGGAATCGCAACCGTTCTTTCGTTCACACCTGCAGCGCCAATCGCTGCACCAGTGGCTGTTGCCGGCGGGACTTATCTGGGCACACGGGCTGTGATGCACCAGGTCAATCACCTGCAGCATGGCGGTGAATGGGGTGAGAGCCAGTCCTTGATGAATATGGCGATGGTCGCAACGACCGTCCTGCCAATGGCGGGCAGCGGTCTCAGAATGGTCGGAATGGCGCGCAGTCTTAATCTGACAAAAGGCCAGGCATTTCTGGCCGGAATGGGGGCGGTTCGCACATCAGGCGCCGCCAATGCCGCCGCGGATGCCGGGCGTCTCAGCCAAATCTGGCACAAGGCTCCCTACGCTACCGGGCAGGTGGACGATTATATCCGGACAGCGGGCGGATTTAATCTGGCCGCCCATGCGCTCGATGCGAGCGCAATGGCGGTTGGCGCTCCGCTGATGTATGTCACGGCAAAGGACCTGATCCTGCACTACGATCAGATGTCGGGGCTGCAGATTGCCGATGCGATCACCGGCTTTACGACCGGTTTTGCCGGCGCAGGCCTCGGAGCGCAAGGTGCCGCCGCCTATGCCAGGGTAGACAAGAAAACATTCATCCGGGTGAGTGACGATAGGGGTCAAACGATCAGCGCTCCTGTTTATGGGCGTCTTCCGGCGGATCCGAGCGACGTTTATGTTCCGCATCCGAACGGTCCGCAATTGCGCGGCGATGCGCCTGAGGTTGCGGGGAAGACGCATATTCTTGTGCGCGACCCGGAGACGGGCGAGACCGGTATCGTTCCGTGGCATCGGGGAGGATCGCAGGCGCATCGCGCCTCGTCCTCGACCCCGGAAGCGGCGTCGCATCGGTCCGACGGGATCGCGCCTTTCGAGCGGCTGGGGGGCCGGGATGTCCCCGGGGGCTCGGAGGTTCACCAGGTGGCGACACTCTATCCTGGACGGGGCGTCGATCTCTTCCAGGCTCGCGGAGGCGTTGAATCGGCTGCCCGTGTCCTGCATGGGAAGGAGAACATCGTTCTCGTAACGGGGTTCAACGTTGCGCGGGGTATGCCGGAGACAGACGGCCCTCCGGGAACGGCGCTCCTCGGGCGCATGCTGAACGGGCTCGACAAGCAGGTCACTTACGTGACGGACAGTGCCAACGCGCCCGTCTTGCGGGCATCGTTGGAGGCGCTCGGCCAGCCGACAGACCGGATACGCGTGTTCGATGCCCCGCATGAGGCGAGCGCGGCCCGGCAGGCGGCGGACGATATCCTGAACGATGTGCAGCCGGATGCGGTGATGGCGATCGAGCTTCCGGCGCGCAGCGCGGATGGCGAGTATCGCAACATGCGCGGCATTTCCGTGAAGCAGGAGACGGACGAGAACGGTCAGACGCATATTATCAACCCGCCGCTCGACGAGATCGTGCTTGCGGCCAACGAACGGCCGGGCATTGAGACGCTGGGCATTGGCGACGGCGGCAACGAAGCGGGCATGGGCAATGTCAGCCAGCACATTCCGCCTGCCTTGAACGGCGAGCCGATGGCGGCGACGGTGCCTGTCGATTATCTTGTGACGGCGAGCGTGTCGAACTGGGGGGCGGAAGCGGTCGCAGCCTCCATGCTGCGGCTCTCAGGCCGTTCGGACGTGCGGCTTCATACGGGGAATGAGCAGTATAATGCGATAGCCGCGGCGGCGGATGCGGGCGCGGTCGATGGCGTGACCCGGCTTCAGGAAGCCAGCGTCGACGGTTTCCATCATGAGGCACATCGCGGCTTTCGAAGCCTGCTTGCGGATGCGTCGCAAAGGACGAGCGTGGAGCCGATCCAGTTGGGGGTCATGGATTCCAGCAATGGTGGCCTGTTCGCATCCAACAACCTGGCCAGGATCATTCGTGAGCAGACCGGTATATCGGTGCAGCGCGTGATCGGAGTGGATCATGCGAATGCGCCCTATGGGAACCTCCTGCCGGACCAGATTGCCTCCAACACCAACAATGTACTCAGAACACTTGACGGGGTTCTGAAGAGCACGGCTTCACCGAGCGTTATCGCCATGGCGTGCAATACGGCCTGCACTCCGGGGACGAGTGTTATTGCCCGGGGCGTGGATACGCCGGTCGTCAATCTTGTCGACGTAACCGCCGGCAAAATGGTCGAGCTTGGCGGTGAGCGGCCGGTTTCCCTGTCGACGACCGGGACGGTGAACAGCCATGCCTACAGCAACGAGGTCACACGGCTGAGCGGCGGGCGGATCCAGGTACAGGAGATCGGCGCGAGCTCGAAAGACAATCCGGATCTGGATCTGGCGACGCTGGTCAACAGGATGATGCATGACAGTGCCGATCCCGCGGACCAGCAGACGGTTCAGGCGGCGGTCGATCATTATGTGGCGAAGGTCGACGCGGATGCGACGTCTCTGTGGCTGACCTGCACGCATTACCCGGCGCTCAAAGGCCATGTCGAAACGGCGCTGGCCAATCGCGGCATGGATCATGTGCGGGTGGTCGATCCGATGCAGTATCAGGCCGAAGCCGTGATCGATCAGCTTGGGCTGCCGCGGGTTGCCGGTGATGTACCGCCGCCATCGGATACGCCTGCTCCGCTCGTGATCACGAGTGGCGAGGTGATGAAGAGGGATGCGGCGGGTAACCCCGTTTCCGAATGGCGTTCGGCCTTTAATGTCAACAAGGCGGCACAGACCTTCATGGGGCGCCAGGATGTTCGCACGGTGCTGGTGGATTCCTTTGGCGACGGCAATCCGAGCACTCTGGCCGAGATCCGGCATGCGCTTCTGCGGCCGAACCTGCCTCAGGACGGGACGCTCCATGCGCTTTCGGTTCCGATCATAGGTCCCGACGGAGAGACGGTGGGCTGGATACCCAGGGCGTTCCTGGACGACCGGACCCGGCTTGCCGAGTTCAAGCGGCTGGACCAGGATAAAACCCTGACACGGCAGTATGAAGAGACCCTGCGCGAGATCGGCAGGGGCGACGGCGATCCGCCGACCGGGCCGGCAAGGCCGATAGACCAGCCACCCTTGAACGATGGCGATGGGCAGACGATCGCACCGGAAGGGACCGAAGCAACGCAAACGCGAAGTGATCCTTCCGAGCCGAATGCCTGGCGAGGACAGGTCGAGATCGATGCTTCGACCGGTGAGATCTTGAGTCTCGACCTGCCGTTCCATTCCCATGCGGAGCCTGCTGGATGGCCACCTTTTATTCTCAATGGAAAGACGGTTCGCAGCTTCTCGACCGATGACATCGCGAACCTGACCACCACGGAACTGCGTTCGATCGAGGCAAATGCATTTGCACAGCTTTCCACCGATCAGATGGCCGCATTCTCACCCGCGCAGGTCGGCCGGATGCGGTTCGACCAGATCGGTGCTCTTCGTCCCAAGCAGCTCCGCGCAATGAGTGGCGAGCAGTTACAGGCGATCCGACCATTCTCAATCGCGGCCATCAAACCTGGACGGCTTACTAACTTAAGTGCCGCTCAGGCTGCTGCCTTCACGCCAGAGCAGCTTGCGGCAATGACTCCGGAGCAGGTTGCAAAGCTGACGCCTGACCATTTTGCCTCTTTCAACAACGATCAACTTCGTGCATTCAACAGCGAGCAACGGGCCGCCATGCGTTCTGCGCAATCGGCAAAGCTGGATCCGCAGCGGGCTGAACTTCTGCAAACAGGTGGCCAGCCTAATGCACCCACAACGGGGAATGTGTCAGGCAGAATAAAAGATCTGGCGGTTCGCTACGGTCCATATCTCGGTGCAAATGTGACGCTTGCAGCGACCGTTCCGCCTGAAATTCTGATGGTGGGCAACGGCGCCGGCTTTGTTCTGAGGGGCGTGGGAACCACGCCACTTGCATTGGCACCGAAACTTACGGGCCGCGACACGAAGCTTGGCCGCAGTTTGAGTGCATTGAACGCGTTCACTTTCGTGTTGAACGGCGCTTACCACACATCCTCCTACGGCTATGGTGACGGGACACCTTACAATCAACTTTATACAATTTCCGATCACACGGGCGGGGTACAAAACGCGCATCAGGCAATAACCGGAAATGCGTATACGCCTTCCAAAGTCGAGAAGTATGCAGGAATGACCACCATGAATGTGGGCAATGCCTTCCTCATGGCCACGTACTCGGTCCCGGCAGGCCCCGATGCTTGGGTTCCTAACGTTCTTTTCGGTTCGGGGGCGGCATATCTGGCCTATAAAGGTGTGCGCGCCGATATAGACGCGCATCGCGCCGCAAGGCTGGGTCCGGGAGATACCACAGCAGCAACGCGACAAAAGAGTACCGGTCTCTCCGACGCGACAAAAGGTCGGCTGGCTACAGGGGCCGTCGGAGTCGGGCTTTTGGGTTTTGGTACACATTATCTGATTGAAAATGCGTTCTCCGCAGATCAGGCCGAGCCGGCTGTTGAGGAAAACCCTCCGCCGAGCGAGGAAGAGCCACAGGAGAGTTCAACACCACCGCAGCCCAATGAAACCGACGGACCAACCGAGCCAACCTCACCGTCCGAGCCGGCTCCGGAGGAGCCGGACGAACAGCCGCAATTGGTCGTAACGGCAAATGAAGGCCTCAACCTGCGCGATGAGCCTAAGATTGGAGAAAATCGGATAACCGCTTTCCAGCCGGGAACCCTGATAGAAGAAACGGGCGAACGGGAAACCGACGAAACCGGTCGGGAATGGGTTGCCGTGCGCGGCCGTGATTGGGCGGGCAACGAGCATGAAGGCTGGGTTTGCGTGGACTATGTGGAGCCACATGAAGAAGGTGAACAGACCCAACGGGGGCGTATCAATCCAGATCTTGAGAACGGAGAATATGAACGCATCGAGGTGAAACGGGGACAGACGCTCGGCAGTATAGCGCGAGAGCGATCAATCGATACGGCCGATGCCATCATGTTGAACGATCACATTTTCGATCCAAACGTGATCTTCGAGGGCGACCGGATATATTTGCCTTCCGCATAAAATTCGTGGCGCGGCAGATGGGTGCGCAAAGAGTTGGTCAGGCGGTCTTCGCCCGCAACATCACTTGCCTCCGAATCGCGTAGGTCTTTGCAACCTTGGCGGCCAGAAGGGCGGCGTGCTCGGCAATGGGGTTGTACGGATCCATCGAAAAGGATGCCGTGAATTCAAGGTCCGACGGCCGCCATTCGCAACTGACGCTTCGCAACTCGCCTTTCTTCAGTTGTTCCGCTACAACATCATAGGGAAGCGCGCCAATGCCAATCCCATCGACGACCATGCGCAAGGAGGCGGCAAGCGAGTTTGCCGGGAACATTCGCGGCGGATCGTCCATTTCAGCACCGAGTTTGTGGTAGAGCTCATTATACGGTCGCGTCGTGCGGGCATAGGTGATGATCGGATAACGTATCAACTCGCAGAGTGTTATTGTCGTTTGCGGCAAGTCGAGGTGCGGCGCACAGACCCAAACGAGCGGGACGGAAGGCACATCGATGTTTTCGATCCTGTATTCGGATATAGGGCCCATGAGAATGGCGGTGTCGAGCCGGTGCGCGATAATATCGTTGCGCAGATTTAGTGTGACATCCACCACCAGGTCGACGTCGATCATCGGATAACTGGCATGAAATTCTTTCAGGAATTCGGACAGCCACGTGTGCACTATCGTTTCGGCAACGCCGAGACGCAGCACGCCGTTCATCGTCGACAACGTGTTGGCCGCTCGTTGCAGACGATCCGCCGTGCGCAAGGTGCGTCGTACCATCGGAAGCAATTGTTGCCCCATCGAGGTGAGGCGAACAGTGTTGCTCAGACGCTCGAATAGCTGCACGTCCAGTGCTCGCTCAAGACTCGCAATGCGAGCGGAAACGGCAGGTTGTGTCGTATTCAGTTGATTGGCCGCCTTGCGGAAACTGCCGAGGGTGGCCACCCAGAGGAACGTCTCAAGCTGCTTGATGTTAAAGGGAATCATGGCGGTCCTTACGTCACAATCTGTAGCCGTGACCATTTCATCCAAACTCCGATGACTACAATCGCGGCGCGTCTCTTTCGAATACCGAGTCAGTTGCGGACAATGACCGTTGCGCCAATTGCCACCCTCTCATAAAGGTCGATAGCATCCTCATTGGTCAATCGAATGCAACCTGAGGAGGTTGCCTGGCCAACCGTCCAGGGCTGGTTCGTTCCATGGATGCGATAAAGAGTGCTTCCAATATAAAGTGCGCGGGCACCGAGAGGATTGTTGGGTCCGCCTTCCACATGCGCCGGCAAAAGATTGCCTTTTGCTGCTTCTCGCCGGCGCATTTCATCCGGCGGCCGCCAGTCGGGCCATTCGCGTTTTTGCGTTATGCGGTCCTGGCCACTCCAACTGAAACCGTCGCGCCCAACGCCAACGGTATATCGCAGAGCTATTTTATCGCCCAGCACCAGGTAAAGGCGTTTCTGTCGCGTGCTGACGACAATGGTTCCGACCGGCACGGACTCGTTGAACGGCACCACTTCGCGCGTCGGCCGCACGCGGTTCGATTGCGTGTTGGGAGAACCGCGGTCTTCCGACTGTCCGGGTTGAACGAGGGTGTGCGATGTCGCGTCAAAAGACCAGGTTCTGGGGTCGTAGCCACCTGGCTGTGCAAGCGCAACGGAAACGGTCAGCGTCATCACGCCCATCAGTGCAACGGTCCATCGCCGGGGGCAAAACGCGACGGTGGCGGCACGAATGAAATTGCGAAAACGGTCACGCGCTATACCCAGGCAAAATTGCATACGAACCCCATTGGACCATTCGATAAGGATCGGAAGCATATTCGGTTTTCGTGGTCGCGCAACATTTGGAATTTTTTCTAATTTACAGTCCAGTTGGACTTTTCTTTTGAGCCGACTGGTTATAGTGTCACGACAGTATCTCTTTGTGCCGGTCTGCCGGCAAACACGGATTGCGAGAGTATGGCATTCGGCTTCGATAAAAAGATGCGACCGTCTCGATGGCTTTCCGGCTTGATAATTGCCGCGAGCGTTTGCATCAGTGCGCCGGCCCTGGCCGCGGAACCGGAGTGGCCTTCCGGTACATACAAGTACATTACCATTGAGCAGTCCGTGGAAAACGCTTTGCGCGAGTTCGGGCGCAATGTCGGCATACCGGTGGAATTAAGCGAACAGGTGCGTGGTACGCTCAACCATGGCATGCCACGCGGAACCGCTCAGGAGTTTTTGGAGTGGGTTTGCGACCGGTACGGACTTGTCTGGTATTATGACGGATCGATCCTGCATGTGGCGGCGGAAGGGGAAGTGCACACCGAGATGATGAAGCTGGCCGTGGAGGACATGCACGATGTCCGGGCGCGGCTGGGCAGTCTCGGTATCAGCGATCCACGCTATCCGATCCGCCTTCGCGACGAGAACATTCTCTCCGTTTCCGGTCCACCAGCCTATATCAGTGCCGTAAAGGGCGCTCTGGATCTGATGGCGGGGCCTGCGACATCTCATGTTGCCAGAAAGAACAAGGGTTCCGGTACCGTTCGTGTGTTTCGCGGGCGGAGTGTGGCTGAAGTCGAACCCGCCAGGAATTAACGAACAGGGAGACCAACATGCGAGTAGATGCTTCTGGGACAGATCTGCAGCTTCAGGCAAATCAGAAAGTGAAATCCAAAGAGCATGCGTTGGAGGCTCAGATCAGCAACGCGATGGCCGAACAGCCCATGATCAAGAGTACTCAGGTCAACAATTCCGCCAATGAAGCGATCAAGGAAGTGCAGCAGGGCGAGTCCGACGAAGGATAGCCGGAACTGTAAGGCGGCTTAGGAGAGCGGTTATGGAAGCCACAACGGGAATAGCCCCTTCGCAGGCATTGTTGCCATCAGAGATCCAGCCGGGTCAGCCTCCTGTTTCCGTAGAGCAGAATCTTTTCGACTATATGGTCGAAGTTGAAAAGGGGATGGGTGTCGTGGGCGGGTTCAACGATCCGTCGGCGTTCCTCGGTTCCGCGCTGGAAACGGTCGATGGAGTAGCGCAACAGCTCAAAAACGCATTCGAAGACGTGGCAACTCGATCGGAGAATGTGCAGGCTGACAATTCGGCAACTGAAAACGTGCCGCAAGGCGAATCCGGTATGCGTGAAGCCAATACCGAACTTTCAACGACACTCGACCGAGCGATTTCGGTCATGTGGGCGGCCGCGAACGCATCCATGGCGGTCAACGGGATGACAGCAGCCTCATCGTCCGCAAACACATTGATCAAGCAGCAGTAGCCCGTCTCGTGAACACAGCCTTTCTGCAACGGGCGTCATTTGCCAGATGGCTGGGCCAGAGCCGCAGCGTAATCGTTGTTCTGGCGATGCTGCTGTTGCAGGCATGCTCCGTCGAACTTTACACCGGCCTTGATCAACGTCAGGCGAATGAGATCGTGGCCACTCTGGTGCGGCATGGAATTCCCGCTCAACGGCGCGCCGACAACGATGGCGCCATGACGGTTACGGTTGGGAAAGGGCGCTTTGCCGATGCCATGGCCGTTCTGGAAGACGCTGGTCTCCCAAAGACCGAGTATAAATCTTTGGGCGATGTCTTCCAGCGGGATGGCTTGGTTTCGTCTCCGGTCGAGGAGCGCGCAGCCATGGTCTATGGGCTGAGCCAGGAACTTTCTCGAACCATAGCCGATATCGACGGTGTCCTGTCCGCGCGCGTGCATTTGGTTCTGCCCGACAACGATCCGCTCCGCCGGGAGCTTGTGCCTTCGTCCGCTTCGGTCTTCATCCGTCATCGCGCTTCTGCGCAAATGGGCGACTATGTGCCCCAAGTTAAAATGCTCGTTGCAAACGGGGTCGCCGGATTGGCCTACGACAACGTTTCTGTGGTCCTCGTGCCCGCCCAAGGGGTTTCGGATTCGGCGATCGATAATGCGAAATTCGCGACCTTTCTTGGAATGTGGATGCATCCGGATAGCGTCGCTCGGGCGCAGTTTCTGATCTACGGTCTCGGTTTCCTGGTTCTTTGCCTGGCGGGTGGCCTCGGCTTCGAGCATTGGCGGCAGCGCCGCAGTGTGTACACACTTCCCGTACGCGCGAAGAAGACATGACACAGTCGCGCGAAGCACAATTAGACGAACCGGACGTGTGGGGCTCCTTCCTGCGGGAGCCCGCCGCCTATGCGCACTGGGAGCATCTCGCGCAATGCTTTGATCAAGCGGTCAGTCTCGCAGGATCTAAACGTCTCCTGCAATGTGAGCGGTTGCGAGAACGCCTGTCAGAAGTGCTGAACGTCCATTTCGAATTGCCCCCTTTTTCCGCTGCGTCCGAAATCGAGGTCGATCAGGTGGATCGCAAGATTGCTGCGGCAAGCCCGGAACGCCTCGACGATATCGCGTTGCGCGCCGGCGCGGTTTACTGGGGGAACGTTTTTGCCGGCACCATTCTGGGGCGGAATGCAGCCGCATTGCGGGAGGTACTTGGCGCCGATCTGAGTGCATTGGCGGTTGCGAACAAAGATCTCGCGGGTCCGATGCAGCCTCTTGATCCGGTGGAGACGTTGCGCGCGCGCATAGAAGCAGACGGGTGGCGATGCCTAGCCGCTTGGTGCGAGGCCGTCGATCCAGCCATTGGTGTGCGATTTCGCCTCAAAGTGCCGTTGTCGTCAGCCCTTCAGGAGGCGCCGCCAGAGAGCTTTTACAAAACGGGACCGGCGATCGTTCGTCGAACGGCGCTTTGAGCTGTTCTGTGTGGGAGGCGAAGACATGGGCAAAACAGTAGAAGGTGGACTTCTTCATGACCTGCTGCCTGCGAAGCCCTCCGGACGCGTTCTCAAACCGGCGGAAGCACAGGCGTGGCAAAGCGGCTTCGGCTTTCTCGAAACTGCGAAACGCGAAGCCAGTCAGTTGCGGGAGCGGGGCCGGCACGGATACGCCAGTGAGTACGCGCAAGGCTATCAGGATGGAAAAGCCGCAGGAGAAGCGGAGGCAGCCCGCCTGATCTACGACACGGTTGCCAAAGTCGACGGCTATCTTGAGGGTATCGAAAACGAGGTTGTGGGGCTCGCCTTCGACGTCGTAAGGCGTGTTCTGGGTGACCTCGATATCAAGCAGCGCGTGATTCAAGCGGCGAAGCAAGCCGTTGCAGATATCCGGCGAGCGAAGTTTATCCGTATCACGGTTCACCCGAATTCGGTGGCTGATGTTGAAAGCGAACTGGCTGCATTGGTGGATGAAGAAACGCTCGGCTGTGCAGTTGAAGTCGATGGCGACAGCTCCCTAGCGGCGCATGCGTGCATTGTTGCAACAGACCTTTCGGTGTTCGATGCCAGTATTGAAGCCCAGCTCGAGGCACTGGCGAAGGTGGTCGGCGCCGAAGGAGAAGGCAGGCCATGAGCGAAACAAAGCCTGCTTTAGACGCCCGGCTTTCTGAGATTGTGCCGCGGTTGCGCGAGCGGCTGCGCGATGATGCGACGCGACCGCGAAATGGACGTGTGCGGAAGGTAATCGGCGTCGTCATTCATGCCGCCGTGGACGAGGTAAGGCTGGGCGAAATCTGCGATCTTGTGGACCCGAAGACCGGTCGGCGGGCCAAGGCGGAAGTTGTTGGCTTCGCTGATGAGGAGGCGGTGCTCGTACCATTGGGCGATGTGACCGGGCTTTCCAGCCTGACCGAGGTGGTTCCCACAGGAAAGGATTTACAGGTTCCGGTTGGCGCCGGGCTCCTTGGGCGTGTGATCAGCGCCCTCGGCGATCCGCTGGACGACGGTCCCTGGCCACCCGGCGAAATTGAAGGCACTTACCCCGTGCACGCATATCCACCCCCTCCACTCTCGCGCATTTTAATCTCAGAGCCGATCCAGTTCGGTATCCGCGCTCTGGATGGTCTCTTGAGCTGCGCGCGCGGTCAGCGTTTGGGGGTATTCGGAGAACCCGGTGTGGGGAAATCCATGCTCACGGCCGATATCGTACGCGGAACCGACGCAGATGTCGCGGTTGTGGCGCTGGTTGGCGAACGCGGACGCGAAGTACGCGAATTCGTTGAGCGCCAACTCAGCGCGGATGGGAAAGCACGAACGGTCATCGTTGCCGCTACTTCGGATCGGCCGGCTATCGAGCGTGTCAAAGCTGCGTATGTGGCCACCACGATTGCCGAATATTTTCGCGATCAGGGTAAGCATGTGCTTCTGGCCATGGACAACATAACCCGTTTCGCTCGTGCTCAGCGCGAAATCGGATTGGCTTCGGGTGAGCCGCCGACGCGACGTGGATTCCCGTCATCGCTTTTTGCGGCTTTGCCGAGGCTACTGGAGCGTTCCGGACCGGGAGAACGTGGTTCGATCACCGGGCTTTACAGCGTGCTGACGGAGGGCGACGGCACGCTTGATCCTGTTGCGGAGGAGCTTCAGGCATTGCTGGATGGGCACGTCTTTCTGTCCAACGATTTGGCCCGCCGCGACCACTTTCCCGCCATCGACATTCTTCGCAGCCGGAGCCGGTTGATGGAGGACGTTGTGTCCCATGAGCATAAGCTTGCTGCGGGAAAACTGCGTAATCTGCTGGCACGTTATCAGGAGGTCGAACTTCTGATCCGCGTCGGAGAATACAAGGAAGGCGCAGACCCCTTGGCCGATGAAGCGGTACAGAAGATCGATCGCATCCATGATTTTTTGCGTCAACCTTCGAGCACACATGAAGCCATGAGGACGACGTTCGAGCGCCTCCAGGAGATCGCCGATGCGTGAAGCTGAGACCATCGCCCGGCTCCGTGAGTTGCGTCAGTTGCGCGCGCAGCGCGCCCGGGAGACCGTTGTTCGCCGACATGCAGCGATGGTCGGTGCGGAGAAAGCCCTGAGGGATGCTTCGGTGGCCAAAACCCTGCATCTTCAGAAAGCCGCGTCAGAAGAAAAGGCGCAGCTGGCCTCCTTGGTTGGACAGCAAGTCGACGTGGACAGAATACATCAACTCCAGGGTTTTTTTCACCAACGCGCGGACGAACTCGCCCAATTGCTCGACATCGAAAGCAGCGCGTCTGCGGCCGCCCGACGACACGAAGAGAAGCTGGCCGCCGCTCGTGTCGAGCACCGCGTTTGTGCCCGAGCAGTCTCAAAACTGGATCTCGTTTTGGAAAAGCTCTCGTCCAATTCCGTTTATGGCAAGGTTGTCCGCGAAGAGTCCGGGGAGGACGAGCCGGCCGAGCATGGAGCCTTCAAGAAGACATGAGCATCGTCCAAGACACGTCTGAACGACCGAAAAGGCGTGTTGCGACGCGTGAGAAGAAGAACGAGTCCACTTCGCCCATAAAACTACGCGAGATCACTCTTCCGAGAATGCGTGCATTCAACCAGCTGTATCGCTGGCGCGCGCCTTTAAAGTTGACGATTTTCGGAGACCAAGCTTCGGTTTCAGTCATCTGGCCACCTCGGGATGAAGGCGCGTTGCTCGGGACGATCGACTTTACCGTCGATGGGTCGCACGGCCGGCTTGCTGTTCCTTTGGCGGCAATTGACGAATGGATCGCGATGGTCGATCCCGATGTCAATATCGAGCGCCTTGCGCCGGATCATGCGGCGCTCCTGCTGGAGTGTCTCCTGGAAAACGAAATAGACCGGCTCGAACAATATCTCGGCTGTCGGATTGCGCTGTTATCCATCGACCGCGCACCTGCATCGGTCGAGGCGTTCCCTTACGCTTTCGTGTTTTCGCGCGATGATGAGGAAAGTGAGTGTCTTCTCGACCTTGAGGATGGCTGGGCCATTCGCCTTGGGCGAGCATTGAACGAGCTGGAGCCGAAGACACGGCCATCGCGCGTGGATATCCCTGTCAGTGTCAGCATCTGGCGGGGTGCTATCGGCCTGTCGTTGGCGGAATTGAAAGACCTGCGGCCAGGCGACGTGATTTTACCGGACGAAATCAACTCGGCTGAGGACGTTGCCGTAGCGATCTTCGCGAACCGTTTCACTGCCCCGGTTCGGGGAACAGGGGAAGGTTGGCTTTTGATGGCGCGGCCCAACCCCGTCGCGGCCACGAAATGGGAATGGATCATGGATCAGTCGAAAAGACCGGACGCAGCCGCACTCGAGGATTCCGAACTCGCGGAGTTGCCATTGATGGTGGCATTCGAAATCGGGCGTGTGGGAATGTCACTGAAGGATATTTCCCAGCTCACGCCCGGAGCGGTGGTCAAGGTTACCGATGTTTCCGACCAGACGGTGGACTTGCTGGTCAACGGCAAGCGAATTGGCCGCGGGGAGATCGTTCGCGTCGGCGAGGGTCTGGGCGTACAGGTCACTCGGATTTTCGGCGATGCTTGAGAGCGCCCCCAATTTTCTGGGAATACTGGTCGCCATTGGCGCCATCGGGATATTCCCGTTGGCGGTTGTGACGATGACCGGATTTCTGAAAATTTCAGTGGTGCTGTTTCTTATCCGAAATGCACTCGGTATTCAGAATACACCGCCCAATCTGGTGCTCTATGGAATTGCTCTTGTCTTAACCGTTTATGTCACGGCGCCCTTGGTAAGCGAGATTTCGGGGCGTTTGGAAGAGAACAACATCACCTTCCAGTCAAGCCAGGATATGGAGCGTGCAGCCGGACTTATTCGCCAACCTCTAAAGCAACATCTCCTGAACTTCACGCGGCCGGACGAACGATCCTTCTTTCTCCAGGCGACCAATCGGCTCTGGCCGGAAGGTGCACGTGAGGATGTGAAGGGCGACGATCTTTCAATCTTGGTGCCAGCTTTCGTGGCTTCCGAACTAACGCGCGCCTTTGAGATCGGGTTTTTGATCTATCTGCCGTTTCTCGTCGTCGACGTGGTGGTCGCCAGTATTTTGATGACGCTTGGAATGATCATGGTTCCACCCGTGCTGATTTCTGTGCCGCTGAAGCTTTTCTTGTTTGTCGCGGTCGAAGGTTGGTCAAGACTGATGCAGGGGCTCATTCTGAGCTATGTCTAGGACAACGCCATCATGAACGGTGATCTCGTCCTCGCGAAAGTTCAAGCTTCGTTGGTGGTCATACTGCTCGTGTCGGCCCCGGTCATCGTGACCGCGCTCGCGGTCGGTCTAATAGTCGGTCTGGCGCAGGCGCTTACCCAGATTCAGGATCAAAGTCTTCCGCAGATCGTGAAGTTGGTGGCAGTTCTGCTGGTGATCCTGTTTTTCGGCCCATTCATGGCATACCAGGTCGCCGACCAGGCCTCGCTCGCCTTCGAGCAGTTTCCGCGCGTTACTCGCTAGAAGATGCCGGATCTGGAACCATTTCTGGAGGCGATACAAGGTCTCGAATACTATATCGTCGCCACGACATTCGCGCTGGCGCGTATGATCGGCCTTATGACGATTATGCCACTGTTCACACGCACACGGCTGACAGGCGTGTTGCGCAACGGTGCGGCGTTTGCATTCGCGGTGCCGGTGATTCCAATGATTGCGGCTTCATTGCCACAAATGGAAGCGTCTGCGCCGCTCATCATACTTTTTATGTTCAAAGAGGTGTTGATTGGGTTGGTGCTGGGGCTGGTCCTCGGCGTTCCCTTCTGGGCTGCGGAAGCGGCTGGCGAGATCGTGGATCTGCAACGCGGTTCGACCATGGCGGCGCTTCTGGATCCCATGATGACCCAGCAAACCAGTCCCACCGGGACCTTGCTGGGCATCGTGATGCTGATGATCTTCCTTGCCGCTGGAGGGCTCGAGCTGATTCTGACCCTGCATTACCGCAGCTATGAATTCTGGCCGATGGATCAGCTCACTCCGCAGTTCGGTCCCGAGGCAGCGGAAATCATCATTGAATTGCTTGATCGAATCCTTGGTATGGCTGTGCTTTTGATGTTCCCGCTGATCGTAGGACTTCTGCTGTCGGACATTGTCCTAGGCTTTCTTACGCGCGCATCACCGCATTTGAATATCTTCGCGCTCTCCCTGGTGGTAAAAGCGCTGGTCTTCAGTGTCATTCTCGTCCTGTATGGGTCTTTCCTGGTTCACTACATGGACGGAAACATCAGTTTCATGCGTGATGCATCACGCTATATCGAGTTGATCGCCTGCCCGACTTGCATTTGATGATCAGGCAATTCTTGACCCGAGCCGCCCTGGTGAAGAAAAAATCTATTGCAATGGTAAAAAACTAAAAATTTGACAGTGACCGTTGCCGGGAAGATGTTCGATACAACGCAAATAAGCCGAGAGGGGCGGCGTTGTGGTGTTTATCCATGGTTCTAAAGCGTTATCGTTCCACGAAGCGCTGAGCGCCAAAGATGCCGGAAGCCTGCGCAAAATTATCCGGCAAGGCGCTTACGGAGGGCAAACTTCAGGGCTGGCGCCCGGGAAGTTGCAAGCCAATTTGGTCGTTATCCCGCGTCGGTTCGCAGACGATTTTCTACAGTTTTGCAAACGAAACCCCAAGCCGCTACCGCTGGTCGGAGTCAGCCGCAGCGGTGTGCCGCTCGTTCCCCAATTGGGTGATCTGGATCTGCGCACGGATTTACCGCGCTACGATGTCTATCGTTACGGTGCGCTCGTCGGCCGGCCGACGAATATAAGCGCGCTCTGGCGGGATGATTTTTCGGCCTTTGCTATCGGGTCCAGCCACACTTTCGACCACGCTCTTGCAACACGAGGGATTCGATTGCGGCCGATGGGCGGATACAAGGCCTTGCCGATGTACCGCACCATAATCCCCGTTGCACCGGCGGGGCGCTTTGGAGGCCAATGCGTGGTGTCCATGCGTGCCATCCGCAAGGCCGATATCGACAGGGTCCGTGCTGTGACAGCCCGGTTCCCTCAGGCGCATGGGGCACCGGTGCATGTCGGCGATCCGGGAGCCATCGGCATTTCGGATCTGGATCGACCGTGCTGGGGCGAGCCAATCGAATTGGAAGCGGATGAGATTCCTGCTTTCTGGGCTTGTGGTGCAACCGCCCATGACGCGCTGCGGCGTGCCCAACTGGACATCTGCATCATGCAGTCGCCTGGGCATATGTTGCTGACAGATATTGACGATCGGGCCGATATCGGCCCCTTCAAAGTGTATTGACCTCAACCAGCCTTTCCAAGGTGTATGGGTTTTCAGCTTAAACCGAAGAGGTTTCCGGTGAGTCCGGATTGATGATCCATTTTCAAGAACGATTGAATGGAAGGACGTCGCTCTAAAGCCAGTTGATAAGCGGCGTCACGCCTAATTAGAAGCGCAACGCGTGTTCCCTACGGATGGTATGGCCGCGCCCCTGACCAGGCATTGTGCATCCAGAGCCGCCCGCGCTTCAGGCCCGTTCCGGTCGAGCGTCGGTGAAGAGCGGGTGACGAACTGGCGGGCGCCGTTATCGAATGCGCCGCCTTAACGGACATAACTCGAAGCGATGGCCAACCGGCGTGCAGTTCCTCATCGTCGCAGCTTGCTTGTTGAGAGCACCGATTGAATGAACTGCGGTTTCGAAGAATGTTTCGACCTCGGCACGAGCGCCGATTATTTGCCACTCAGTTGGCATTCGCGGCGCCGAAACCGCCGCCGGGGGTGTTCGTCACGGAAATGTCGCCAGGCGCCATCGGAGCCTCATTGTTGCCTTTCAGGCGCACGACGTTGCCCTCGGCGTCCAGTCGTTCTTCGACCTCTATGACATCTTCGTAAAGCAGCTCGGCAGGAGAATTTCGAGATCGAACAGCTTCGGACAATTTTGATAGCCGAGGCGCAGTAGATCGCGCAGACCTTGGGTGATCAGTGGAACAGCACGGCTGCCCTTGCCTTAAGCAACGCATTGGTCGCCACCGTCGTCCCCATCTTGAACGCATCGCTAGCGCCCTCCGGGATTGGCGGATCGGCGCCCAAACCGAGGCGTTCGCGGATACCCTGAACGGCGGCGTCCTTGTAGCGCTCGGGATTCTCCGACAACAGTTTATGCGACTGCAGGCTGCCGTCTGGCGTGCGCGCCACGACATCTTAGACGTTGCCACCACGATCGACCCAGAACGGCCACATGGCATGTCTCTTTTGTTTGCCGGGAGGAACGCCAGCAGAGTTTTGTCCAAAGATTGGATTGAGGCGGTGTCGTTTATTGAAGCGCCGTTGGAAGGAAGAGCGCGATCCCGGGAAACGCGATCAATGCGGCGACCATAAGCAACATGATAAGCACGAACGGGATGGTGCCCAGCATGACTTCGCTTATCTTGCCGCCCCTGCGGGCGCCTTGCACTACGTAGAGATTGAGCCCGACAGGGGGCGAGATAAGCGCCATCTCGATCAAAACGATCATGAGAATGCCAAACCACACCACATCATAGCCCTGCGCCACAATTAGCGGTACTATGATCGGAATGGTCACCACCATTAAAGACAGAGTCTCGATGAAGAAGCCGAGAACGATGTAGATGGAGACGACCACAAGGATCGTCATCAACGGCGACATTCCAAGGCTTTCCAGAAACGTGCTCAGTTCCCGACCAAGGCCGGCCGATGCAAGTGTGAAGTTGAGGAACGACGCGCCGATGACGACCAGCATGATCATGGAGGTTATCTTGATCGTGCCGACAATGCTTTCACGGATCATCTCCGCCGATATGCCACCGAAGAGAGAAGCGATGGCGAAGGCCCCGGCAACGCCGACTGCTGCAGCTTCGGTTGGTGTCGCCCAGCCCTTGTAGATGGTGCCGATGATTGCCCCAAATAGCAGGAGAATCGGAATCAGCTGAAACAGGGCGCGCAGCATTTCGACGGGGGCAAAAAAGCGGCGGGTACCGCCCATTTCGGGGCGGACAAGGCAAATCAACACCGTTATCGCCATGAACCCCAGCGCAAGCAGCAGCCCCGGCAGCAAGCCTGCCAAGAAGAGCTGCGGGATGGAGGATTGGGTCAGGAAGCCATAGACGATTAGGTTGATCGACGGCGGGATCATGATCCCGAGCGTACCGCCTGCGGCGATCGCACCGGAAAAGAGCTTGGGGTCATAACCCAGTTTGTTCGCCTGCGGCATGGCAACCGTGGCCACGGTTGCCGCGGTGGCCACGGATGAGCCGGAGATCGCGGAGAACATCGTGGCGGTGGCAACGTTGGCGTGAACCAGCCCGCCGGGTAGCCAGGAAACCCAACGATCCAAAGCAGCATATGTGCGCGTGGCCACACCGCTACGAACCAGTATTTCACCCAACAATACAAAGAAAGGAATGGCGATGAGCGTTGCATTGTTGGACGTGGACCAAACAAGATTGCCCAGGCCTTTTGTGAGCGGGAAGGGGCTGAAGAACCAGTCGACGCCAAACCCTAGCAGGAAGAGAACGATACCGACTGGAATGGACAGTGAGAGCAGCGCTAAAAGCCCGATGGAAACCGTGCCGATCATGAGCGAAGCTCCACTTCTTCGCCAATGGTTCCGATGGCGGCTTCGGACCGTTCAAACTCGCCCTGAAGGATGAGCAATACCGATGCGATCAGCGTTAACCAGGCGACTATGGCGAACCATACCCAGCCGAGAAACCAGGGCACCTGCACCAGCGCTAGCGGAGTTTCCAGTGGCGTGTTGGCGTGCGAGGAGTTGGCCAGCGAACGTTCGACCACCGGCCAGCATCTTATGGCGATGAGGGTTATCGTGCCCGAAAGCACGAACATCGAGAAGAGATCGAAGAGGGAACGGCCTTTCGCGTTCACAAGTCCACGCAAGAAGTCGATTCTCACATGGCTCAGTTCCAGCAGGGCGAAGCCCATGCCCCACGATGTAACAATGGCCATAACGTAGCCACTGATCTCGTCGGTGCCGCCGAGAGAGGTACCCAACTGTCGCATAACGATTTCGGTTAGAACGAAGGCGACGCAGAGCAACAGAATCAAGCCGATCAGCATCGCTACCCCTTTGTTGAGGTATCTCATTAAATCCAAAACACGTTGTGCCATCGGGTACCTCTTTCGTTTCTGGAACTATTCGGTTGCGACCGCCACGCCAACGGCTTGGCCAACGGACGAATTCCAGCGCTCAGCCCACTCCACTCCAGCGCGTTCGGCCCAACCGGGCAGAACTTCGGATTCGAGAATGCCGCGAGCGCGGGCGAAGTCTTCGTCGCTGACCTCTACGAGAGTCATGGAGCGGGCATCGCCCGACGAGCATTCGCCTTTGCCGGTCAGGCAGGCAATGTCGTTCTCCAACGCGCCTTGAGCGGTGGCCCAGGCGGGATCCTCGAACTCGGAGGCGATCTGCGATTCAATCAGCGACTGATGCTCGGGGCTCAAGCTGTTCCACTTGTCTAGATTGATCGCGGTCACCACTGAATCCCAGCCGCCAAGCGGTAGGGGCAGAAGATGACTCGACACTTCCCACCATCCCGCGCTGTAGCCGGAGCCGGCTCCGGTAATGGCACAGTCTACCACGCCCTTTTGAAGTGCTCCGGGCACTTCGGCGAAATTCACATTCACGCCTTCGGCGCCAAGCGCCTCCAGGAATTTCGCGGTCATCCGGCCGGAAGCCCGCACCTTCAAGTCCTTGAGGTCGTCCAAGCTGCTGATCTCATGATTGCAGAAAACGACCTGCGGTGGATACGGCGCTATGGCCAGAACATGACTGTTGAAGCGCGTATTGTAGATGTCTTCGACCATCGGGCGTGCCGCGTCGACCATCGCGCGAGCCTCGTCGGCAGTCAATGCCACGAGCGGCACGTCGAGACCTTCGAGCTCCGGCGCATCAGCCACCGCGTAGTCGGCAACCGTCATCGCCACATCGTACACACCGTCGCCGAGCAGACGATACACGTCGCCCACACCGAGGTTCATCTGATTGTGTGTCGTCAGATTGACATTGATCTGGCCATCCGACGCTTGCGGCAGAGATTCCGTCCAGAATGGCGCTTCGTATTCCGTATGCAGGGGCAGACTGGACCAGCTCCCAACGACCGAAAGTTCTTCGGCAAAGGCAGGAGGCGCGGTCATCGCCACAGTCATCATCAGGATTAACTTTTTCATTGGTTTCTCCTTGTTGGACAATCGTTTGGTTGCGTCGGGTTCAGTACGGCAATTTCAGCATCTTCCGGCACGTCGGTGATGAGCATGTGGCCGGGTTTGTGGGTGATACAAAGTTGCACCCGGGCGTTCTCGATAACCACCTGAGGTGTGACACCGCAGGCCCAGAAAACCGGCACACATCCATTCGGCAATGGTGCAGGTTCTCCCCAATCGGGTTGGTCAATATTCCTAATCCCGATTTCTGCCGGGTTCCCAGCGTGAATCGGGGCTCCGTGTGCCAGAGGAAATTTTCTCGACAGGTCAACGGCTAGATCAACCTGATCTGCTCGGATAGCTCGCATGCTTACGACAAGCGGGCCCGAGAAAGGTCCCGCAGCAATCGTTGGGATGTTCGTCCTGAACATCGGCACGGTAGAGTTGTTGTCAATGTGCCAAAGGGAGATTCCCGCTTTAATGAGCGCGTGCTCGAACGTGAAGGAACAACCGATAGCAAAAGTCACCAGACCGTCATTCCAAAGCGTGTCGATGTCCGACACTTCGGCTTCGAGCCTGCCTCGACGATAGATGTTGTAGGCGGGAACATCTGTTCGAATGTCGATGTCTGGACCCAGGGTCGGAATAGCAGGATTGCCGGTGTCCGAGACGCCAACGAGCGGGCAGGGTTTCGGATTGCGCTGGCAAAACCGCATGAAGTCGAGTGCATACTCTTCCGGCAGGATAGCGAGGTTCGCTTGCAGCAACCCATCTGCCAGTCCGGCGGTATGTCCCCCATATGCATTGGCACGAATGGTTTCTCTTATCTGTGAAACCTGGCTTCGCCGAAGCCTCTGAAATGTGCTGTTCTCCACGGCTCGCTCCCTCTTCGGGGAAGTATCGAGTCGTCGAGTCATAAAAACAAATTAAACAATTTTACCCATAAATATAAAATTTTCTTATGATGCGTGGAACTCCTCCGCGACTTCAAGTGCCAGGCGCGCAGCAGTTTCGACAAGATGGCTTCGGGGTTCCGCGATATAGGAAGCTGTAAACTTCAACGGGCTGGGAACCCAGCCAGGGTCAAATTCCGTGATCTGTCCGGCATCGACTATGCCTTGCCCCATGCGCCGGGGAAGTGCCGCAACACCCAATCCGGCTTCGACCAGGCGAAAGCATGCAGACAGCGAGGATGAAGGGAAAAGCGACACGTCCGGGCCGATTCTTTCAAGCAGCGTGGCTTTCAATTCCCGGAACGGTCGAGTGTTACGCGCATATGTGATTACTGGAAGCCGAAACAAATCTTGTTCTGGTCCATGTGTGCCGTGTTCGGAAACCGGGCAATACCATGCCAATTCGAAACCTGGCAGATCGACATTGTTGACCGTGAATTCAGAAATGGGGCCAAGCAGGATGGCGAGATCGATTTCGCGATTCAACAGATCCTGCCGCAGGTTGAGCGAGATATCGACGTTGATCTCGACTTCGATCCCGGGAAAGGTTTTGTGCAACGACGTCACAAGTCCAGGTAACCAACATTGAGCGATGGTCTCCGAAACTCCCAGTCGCAAATGACCTTCGATCCCCTCGGGATCCATAACTTCAGCCGAAATCATTTCGGAAAGCTGCTCAATCTGCTCGGCGTAGCGCACCAGTAAATCGCCGCGTTTCGTCAAAGTGATTCCTGCAGGTCGCCGTTCGAACAGATCTGCGTGGAGATTGGCTTCCAAGTTTCTGATCCGCGTTGTGATCGCCGGCTGCGTCAAGTTCAGTGCCTGGGCTGCCCGGGAAATGCTGCCGAGACGGACGACCGCCAGAAATGCTTTCAATTGATCGAGATTGAGTCTGGCCAATTTTCCGTTCCGTTTATGCTGACGCGCCGTTTCACTTTCAGCGGCAGACGATACTGCGCTCAGGAGCAAGTGTCTCGCAAGCTCCCCACGTAGTCTTCGCGGCACTTTCCAAAACTGCGCGGCATCATTCTCCTTACGCAGCGAGATTGGATCAGAGTCCGTTAGATGGAGACGGCACCCGTTTCCGTAATCAACCACAGCCGTCATCAACCGGTAATGTAGCGCGTGTTACCGTCAAAACCCGTCGCTGATCAATGAACTGGAGTTCGCAGTTCTCGACGTTTCTTGGAGGCCAGCAGGCGAGAATCGGGATTGAAGGGCTTGCGGCCTGGTGTGCTCGAACGGCGCCTGAATGGCAAAGTTGAACACGTTCCGCAGGTGGACCGATGATCCGTCCGATAAGCTACAATCCGCCGCCTCCCAAGGTTGACCCCAAAGCGAACACCGACCTTTTTACCAGGCTGCAAGCCGAAGCCGCGAAGTTGCGTCACGAGATCAAACTTGCCAACAAGATGGGCGAGAGGGATTTGGCGGCGAGTGCGCGCGAGCGTCTGACGCAAGTCAACGCGGATTTGAGCGCTGCGCAATCCACCGACCCGGTTGTCGCCACGAGGGCACCGCAACACAACGGCACGACCGATCCGGCTGCGTTTTCCACAACGCCGAAACCTGCGGACGGGCCGGACATTCTCCCGATCCAAAATCCGGCCGATGACGGCGGCGTGCCGTCGGAAGTCACGGCCGCGAACGAGATCCTCGACGACATCGAAGCGGGCAAGAGCATAGACAACATTGCCGAGGAGCGGGGTATGAGCCCCGAGGAGGTGGTGGCCGTATTAAACGCGGGCGACATCGAGGCATCGTCGACACGACATGCTAACGGCGATACGCGAACGACAGTGATTACCGACGGAAGCGGACGCACAATCACCGAAAACCAAGACTATCATCGAGGCGGCTATTACACCGAAGTAACCGAACCCAACGGCGAAACGACTATGTCGCCGGTTCGCGACGATCTTGGTCGCATTGAAACCACCAGCGTCGACCCGGAGACAGGCACCATCACCACCAAATACGTCGCCGATCTCGGCGACGGCACCGTCACTGTGGAAAAAGTCCTGCCGAACGACGTGAGAGTGGAGACGGTAACACCCAACAACAGTGTTGCGTTGCCGGTGACCACCGTGACGGGTGTCGCCGGCGATGAAGTCACCCTCGCACATACACAGACTGCGGATGGTTCGGGCGCGCCCTTGATCCAGGATCAGCTTGCCGAGGGCAAAAGCATCGAGGAAATAGCCGAGGCGCGCAACCTCACGCCGGAGCAGGTGATCGCCGAGCTGAACGCGGCGGGTCTCGAGGTCACCCAGGACGGTAACCCAGGCGAAACTCTGCAGATCATCGTTACCGACCCACACGCTGGAACCACGGTTACCTACAACAACGACTATCACCAAGGTTCGACTTCGGTGACGACCATTGAGGGGAATGTCGAAACGACGGATACGGTCGACGGCAATGGGATAACCACGCACACCGAGCGGAACACCGAGAGTGGCGAACAGACCACGACGATCGTCGATCCCACGAACGATACCGAAACGACGATCGTCGTCGACGCGGACGGCCGACGTACCGAGACTGTTGTCGAGGCGCTGAACGACGGTGAGCCAATCGACTACGAAGTCCGACCCGGTGATAACCTGACCGAGATCGCCGAGGCCCATGGTGTGACCCTGGAGGATCTTGCCGAGAGCAATCCGGAGCTGTTCGCCTCTCCGCGTGACCCCGATCTAATCAATTCGGGAGAAACGGTGATCATTGAAGAAGGCACCAGGACCACCGTTGAGGTCACATTCAACGGCTATACAGTGACCGAGAATCCGGACGGCACCGTGACGGTGACCAATCAAGAGCATGGCTACGAGATAGATCTCGAAGCCGGTAGCCTGGAAGCCGACCTGGCTGATCTCTTGACGGCAATCGATCCAGACAGCAGCGACCCCGAGGAAGCCCGAGAGGCTGAGGTCGTGCTCAACGTTCTTGACGGTATTTTCGCCAGTGAGGCTATTCAGCAGGAGGGAGAGGGCCTGGATTTCGAGGCCGTGGAAGAATTGGGAGAAGTGTCGGCCGCAACCCGTGAGGCGATTAACGAACACGGCCCTGGGATCCTGGTAGAACCGGTGATGGATCAGGACGGCGAGGTGCTTGACCTTTATGGTGCGCGACCTGAAGGGGTGGATGCCGACTGGGTGCCAGTAGATTGGCAGGGCACGGTACGCTGGGTCCACCCCGATGTGGCGCAGGCTCTGATGGCGGATTCGGAGACGCTGGCGACGATCAGCGAACTTTCCGCGGTCATCGATCTGTCCAACGCTCAGAGCGACGTGTATGCGCTCGACTCCGACTATACAGGCG
Source organism: uncultured Nitratireductor sp. (assembly GCF_913053745.1). Lineage (GTDB taxonomy): Bacteria > Pseudomonadota > Alphaproteobacteria > Rhizobiales > Rhizobiaceae > Nitratireductor. The sequence continues at coordinate 18,032 of NZ_CAJXGF010000008.1, read as the reverse complement.
CTCAAAGTGCCGCCGAGGATGCGCTGAGGGGTGTCCTGAACCCATACGGCTATACCATCGACCTCGAGAGCCCCGATGGCTCTCTGGAGGAAGCCCAGGAAGCGTTGAGCGAAGCGCAGACCTTGCTCGATGATGCCACCGAGGTGACGAATATCTACGAGGAGGCGCGTTCTAAACTCGACGAAGCCATCGAGGCGAATGGCAAGCTTGAACCTTTGGTGGCGGCTCCGGATCCCAGCGCGCCCGATGCCACAGCAGAAGACCCCAACATTCATACCGATGTCTATCAGCAGGAAAACTATGCTGATTCTCTTGCTGAACATGCCGAAGTGGAAGCGTTGTTCGGAGCGTATAACAGCCTTATCGCCGAAGGCGATTTGGCCTCAATTGATCTTGCGATCTTGCGCAACGAGCAGGCCGGCGTAGACGCTGATTCAGCCGATCATCAGAACCTGCTCAACCTGCGTGAGCTGGCAAAGAGCCGCGTCGAATTGGGGCAGGCCAATGCGGATTATCTGCGCGCCGAAAGCGATTTGCGCACCTTTGAGGCCGATTCGGCACGGATGATGCGCGAGATGTTCGACGAATGGCTGGATCATAACTCCAGCAACGGCGACGACATGTATGCTCGGGCCTACGTAACCGCCGACGGACAGGCCATGATCGATGTGTATTACGATCGTGGACACTATGTCGAGGAGTACAACACTGACCGTCCGATGGCGCACCATTCTCGGCACGGTCAGTCGATCAGGCTGAGCGTGTTCGATCAAGACCTCAATCCAGAAGTGTCGCGCAATCTGCCGGGTTCGTGGATCGACGAGTCGCTGAACAATGCCTGGAACGAGCATGTCGCAACAGGCGTCCCGGATGGTAGATCGTTGAACACCGCCTGGAACGAGCATCCGGAGGGTGTTCCGTCAGAGTACGAGATCTTCACGCATGGCCATACGTTCATCGCAACGCGCGAGAATGCTGCTGCGGACCTGAATGAACTTTTGGCATCGAACGCGGAAACCGCGCTGGAGACCTTGAATGGAGGGCTCTCCGACGTCCAGCGTCAGTTTGAGAGCGCTCTTGCCGAGCACGGGACAGGCACGGCCGAATTGCCCGAGGGCGCCTTCCCTGACGGTGTCGAACCCGTGAGCGTGGAATGGCAGGGGCAGACCGTCATGGTCTCGCCTGATGTTAAGGAACAAGTTGAAGCCGGCAATCTGGATGCGGTCATCGAGAGCGGTTTACCGATCCAGGTGCAAATCGATGTGACACCGGATGACGGCGAATACAATCCCGAGAGCCGCTGGGTTGCACCGGAACTGGCACTGAGCGCTCTCGACCTCGTCGCGATCAAAACCGAAATCGGAAACCTGCAGACCTTTCGCGACCAGATGAACGGCATCGCGGCAGGGCAGCGTGATACCGCTGGGGATACCTCCGACTATTACATGCCGAATGCGGTACAGGACGAGCGTCTGGAAAGCGACACTGAGAACGTCCTGAATGCCGACTTCCAGCTCCAATTCCAGAATCTCTACCAGAACGGCTTCGACGGCGCCTTCCACACCCAGAACGGTGATGGACTCGAACAGACCATTCAGGAATCGCTCGGTCTCGATACCGAGAACGAGGATCACGCCGATATTCTCGAATCCGTCGCAGAAGGGATACGAGAATTCGGCGGCGATGCGCCGGAGGTCTCCACGATCCCGATCTTCTATGTCGACGAGAACGGCACCAGCCAAACCACGCTCTTCGGCGTGCGCAACGATGAGGGTGAAACAACCTATGTCGACATAACGGGCAAGCGCTTCACCGATATAGAAGACTTTCGCCACAACAACGAGCAGTTCAGCGACGATGGGCGGATCGTTTACGCCAACAATCTGGATATGACGCCAGGCGAGGACGGCCAGATCGAGATTGACGCCGATCAGGCCCGCGTGCTCTCGGCCTGGGAATCGGCGGTCGATCCAATTGTGGGCATAGGGACTGCTGTCGCTACTGTCGCCTCGTTTACACCGCTTGCCCCTGTGGCGGCACCGGTCGCCATAGCGGGCGGCACCTATCTTGGCACGCGGGCATTCATCAACCAGAAAGAACATCTCAACCGCGGTGGCGACTGGACCGACACACAGTCGATCATGAATGTCGTGAGCATAGCAACGACGACCTTGCCGCTGGCCTCTAGCGCACTGCGTCTGGGCGGGCTCGTCCGGGCAGGCATTCCGCGCGGTACCGCCTTCATGGCGAGCATCGGAGGGTCAAGAGCGACCAACGCTTATGCCGACGATATCGCCCGGTACATGCAGTCGGGAGCCGCCTCCAACCGCATTGCCTACGGTATCGACGCAACCACACTCACCGCCGCCGTGCCGCTTGTTGGGGTTTCCGGTTACGACATCGTCGTCCATGGCGGCGACATGAATGGGGTTCAGTTCGCCAATGCCGTGCTCAATTTCGGTGCTGGCGCATTCGGCGCCGGCATGGGCATCAGGGGGCTAACGGTTCGGCCAGGATCCGGACAAACCGGCGTGCACGGTCAGAAGCCACAGCAAGAGACTCCCGGCGGACTTGTGCCGGACGGTGTGATTCCGCCGAGTGGTACGAGTGGGCGGCCCGCGATCAGCGTCGGAGATGAAGGTCGGCCGATGGTTGTGCATGAGCAAGGCTCGGACGGAGTGTACCGGCCCACGGACCGTATGGTTTTCCACGATGCCGATCACCCGGTCATCGAGGGCGAGAGCATTGCTCACGTGGCGGACGACGCGTTGCAAGCCGGGACAGGTCCACACCCGGGCGGTGGGCCCGAACCGCACGCTCCCATGACGGACGAGGACAGCGCGCCCGTGGCCGACAGTGGCAAGGTTTCGTTGGTTCATCCGACGGTGGAGTCTGCGCATGGTCTCGACACTCAACATATGCAGACGCGCGAAGAAGCGGAAATCGTACTCATTTATAGTGCGCTGGAGACCGGGAGCGGCCAAAAGGTTGCGAACCGCGATGTCGACCCCCACGACACAATACAGCCTGTCAGCGAAAGCTGGGGCGTTGCGGTGCGAGATATTGTGCCGGAGACGCACGAGGTGCGCATTACGCAGGTGCATGAAAACGAACTGGTATTTTTCAATCCTACCAATCGCCAGACCTTCGGCCGATCCCAATATGACGGAACGCCGCCCCTGAAGTTCGAAGACGGAGCCCGCGTCTTTCACCCCGGGACCAATAGGGAATACGTCTATAACGCCGAGCAACAGCGTTTCGAGGTTCTCCAACCTCCTGCTGACGCCCCGCTTTACTATAATGCCGATGCCAACATCACGCTCTTGCGGCAGCCGGGGGGGAGCTTTGACCTGTTTGGCAGGGGCAACAACACCGATGGGATCGGCACCTGGAAACCCTCACCGAGAGATGTATCCCATGAAGCTTCCGAATCATCCGGCTGGCATTATGACGAATCGACAAACCGCACCTATAAGCGAAATGAAGATGGAGAGCTTCAACGCCTGGCTCCGGAGAACGAAAATGGGCTGATCCACTACGATAAAGCGAACAAGGTCACTTATCTCATTGTCCCCCATTCAGGCGAAGTCAGATTCTTCGGCAAGGGAGATAACCGTGTTCCGCAGGAAGCCCCAAGTCAGGGTAAGCGCGTGCGGCAAACGATCAGCAACGTCGTTGGGGATAATCGCATAGGCGTTGCCGGGAGGATCAAGGCTCCCATCCCCGGAGATGTCGCTACCGGCCCGACGATTTCCTCCATGGGCAGAGCCGTGGGAACAAAGACCGGAATGAGCAAGCCGAATAAATCCGACAGGGGGTGGGAATTCAGAAACGCGCCGCTCAGCCCTTTGACAGGATACTCCGTGCAGGAGGCATTTCAGTTCAAGGCCAGCACCTTTCAGAATGAGATCGATACCGTTCTTGCCGGGTATCCAGAAGCGTCGCCCTTCCGGATCGAGGCGGTCAGTTGGCGGGAGATCGGGGCGTATGCAGAGGATTCAAACCGCACCGTCGTGGAACTGTCTGTGTCTCTTGGACTGCAGACCGGCACCGCGACGCGGCTTCGACCGGGTGAAAGGGATTTTTTTGGTGCCCGGCGGGGTCTGGTGCACGAACTTACCCATGGCATTCCTTTTAACAAGGTTATGTCGGAAACCAAGGTCAGTCTGCCGCTCTGGGCACGGCTCATGATCCTGCAAAAGCTCGGCTATGACCCTGCGGCCATGCCGGCAATTCTGGTAAACCCGCAGGAGCTACCGCCTGAGGTGGCGGTCATCGCATTGAGACCCGGCTTCGAGGATCGGCCGGAAATCGAGATCGGCGGTCTACCCCAGGGAGCCAGGGTCTCCGAGCCCTTCGTCCAGCAGGTTCAGGCGGCGCTGGGGCAGAGCCGCATCCAGGTGCAACTGGTCACCGACAATCCCGCAGGTCTGATGCGGGCTTTGCAGACCAATCCCGATCTGGCCAGCATTCATGGGCTTCACGATGCGGAGCAAAGCCTGATCTTCGTGGACGGCAGCGTGCGCAGCGGTATGCGTCTGTCGCGGGTCAAGGTCGCTCCTGAACGCGTTCATATTACCGATTTGACAGGCCAGCGGCGTAACGTGATGAACTCCTCGCAGATGAATTTGGACGTGGTCTTCAACAGGCATCCCACCGTGGATCATTGGCTCAATCGGGTCTCCTGGCCGCTGAAAACCCGCTTAAGGGCAAGCGGAAAGCTGCCGCGGAGGTTGCAGCCGCAGCCGCACTACCATCCGGGAGAGGGGTTCTATCGGGCGATCCAACACGGCAATCCAAAGGCGGCAAGACGCGAAACGGTCTCCGTAACACCGCTCAGCATAATGCGTGTGTTGAGCGGCGAGTTGCGCGCTGCGCACAAGACCCGCAACAACCCGAAGGCGGTGCCGCAGATCCTGAGCGCAAGGCATGCGCAGGAGTTCAGGCCTGTCACCGTTACGCAGCCGCAAGGCGGCGAGACCAAGGTTCAAGTCCCCAACTGGCTGGCGGACGTTGTGAACAGGGGGCGGACCGGCCACGGCGTGGTGTGGCCCAAAGGCGGTGCAAAGGCGCTAACTCCGCTGCTCGATGACTGGCAAGCCCATCCGGAACGGTCTGATTCTGTCAGGGAGTTTCGTCAGAACACCCTAAGAACGATCGAGGGTATGGAAGGCAGCCACCTGTCCCCCTCACAGGTGACCGCCATTATCGATTTTCTGTCAACGCAGGGATAAGAGCAACGGCAAGCGCGGCGTGCCTTTGCTTCCGATCGGAGAACAATGCACTTGCACGAAGCCGATCGCCTGAATGTGCGGTGTGTAGCACGTCACTTTCGCCTTTGAGAATCGGCCCACCCGTGGAGGTCGGAGCCGCGGAAACCGTCTTAATACGCGTAGCGTTTCTCGAGTTCGTCGAATAAATCCTTGCGCACCATGCGCTGGCGCTCGAGGAAGCTTGCAACGGGGCCGCCTTCGTCCATTCTGCCGGTTTCCTTAAGCTGGCCGAGTGCCTGCTGCATTCCGTATACGGCCGACTGCAACGCCACATTGGCGTAAAGCACAAGCGAGAAACCCATCTCGCCCAGTTCTTCCAGATCAAGGATCGGCGTCTTGCCGCCAACCACCAGATTTACAAGCTGTGGGGTGCCCTTCAGGGTGGCTGGAATGCCGCGCATCTCGTCGATGGATTGCGGGGCCTCGACGAACGTGATGTCGGCGCCGTCTTCGACGAAGGCCGCGGCGCGGTCCAATGCTTCTGTGTAACCGTCGGTGGCGCGGGCGTCCGTGCGCGCGACGATCAGCGTGTTTTCATCCTGGCGCGCATCGACCGCTGCACGGATGCGCGAGCGTGCTTCGTCCAGTGGCACCACTTCCTTGCCCGAGAAATGACCGCATCGCTTGGGCGTCTTCTGATCTTCGAGTTGCACTGCGCTCGCGCCCGCACGCTCAAGCGTGCGAATCGTATGACGCACGTTGAGCGCATTGCCGAAACCGTTGTCGGCGTCCACCACAATAGGCAGTTCGGTCGCATCGCGGATGGTCGAGGTATGCTGAGCGATCTCGCTGAGGCCGACGAAACCCATATCTGGCATACCGAGATAGGTGTTGGTTAATCCCGCGCCGGACAGATAAATCGCCTCGAACCCCTGATCTTCGATGACCCGTGCCGCCAGCGCATTGGCCGCGCCCGGCATGAGAATGGGGGCGCCGGTCAGTATGCGTTGCTTGAAGGCATGGTTGATTTCGTGGTTCAGCATAAAACGGATCTCTTTCTTTAGACCGGTTGGGCAAGAGGTTGCACGGCGGAGGGCATAGGCAGATAGATGTGCCCGTCCATCAGGCGCCTTTGGGTGCGCAAAATGCGGGCAGCTTCGATTTCGCCGCTGCGGGGATCGCACGTGGCGCCGACGGTGACGATCCCGCTTGGAGTGCCGATACGCAAGTTCAGCGGGTCGGCACCCTGTGAGATGCAGTCCGCAACGACAGACCCGTCGACTACGGCGGCGCAGGCAAGAGCCAGCGCACCGGTCACCGGGACCGCGCGATGCGCCTGCCCGGCCGAAATCATGCGGATCTGGAGATCCTGCGCGGAGGCCGGATGGATGATTCCGGAAAGATCTTCGTAGTCGGCGGCTGGCCCGACCATCGCGACCTTCGGCGTGGCGATGCGCTGCGCTGCGGCTTCAGGATCAGGCGTTAACCCCATCGCCACCGAAGCCTGCCGACGAATGTCCTCCAGCCGCGCCATCAGCCCGGCGTTTTCATCAATCGCACCAGGACGACTGCGTGTGTCCCCGGCAACCTCGTAGGCTGAGACGAAAACAGAGGGAACGGCGGCGTCGATCATCGTCACGCGTATCGCGCCTCCGTCCTTCAGGGTCAGCGCATGTATGGCTTTTCCTTCCGGAAGAGTGCCGCGGCCGAACGTATCGGTGGGGTTCAGGAAATCAAGCGCGACGGGCGCACCGGTGCCATGCACGCCGGGAATCGAGGTCTCGCCCGTCACGACCGCACATCCATTCGATACCGGAAAACGCGCCACGATGATCTTGCCTGAATTCGTGTTGTGAATGCGAACCATCGCTTCGCCGTCGCGCGGGCCTTCGACGAGCCTTTCGTCATAAGCAAAGGGCCCCATTGCCGAGCTCATATTGCCGCAATTGCCACTGAAATCGACCGCATCGTTTGCAACGCTGATCTGAGCGAATGTGTAGTCGATATCCGCATCCTCACGTGTTGCCGGTCCGATTACACAGACCTTGCTGAGTGAGGAGATGCCTCCGCCCATACCATCGAGCTGCCGCATGTTGGGATCGGGACTGCCCATCATGGCGGCGAACAGACCTGGCCAACCGGTTTCGTCCTCGGGGAGGTCGTGACGTTTCAGCACAACCGCCTTGGATGTGCCTCCACGGATGAAGGCTGCCGGGATGCGTTTCTGGCTCATTCCGGGTCCTCTGCCGTTTCGGAAAGCTGTGCTTCGAGCGCGGTCCAACTGTTGCGAATATGGCGGCGCATCAAAAGCCCTGCGACTTCGGAGTCGCCATCGGCGATGGCAGTCGCGATCCGCATGTGTTCGTTCAACGCGCGGGCGCCGCGGCCGGTAACGTTGCGGTGCTTGAGGCGCAGCAACGACAATTGAGGATAAAGCTCTCGCGAGAGGTAGCGAAGGATAATTGGGTTCCCGGCCATCCGCGCAACCACCATATGGAAGTCGCGATCCCCCACACCCTGTAGATAGGCACCTTCGGGATGTGCGGCAATTTCGCCGGCATGCTGGTCCAGCAGCTTGCCAAATTGCGCGGCAGTCTCCGACCCCGCCCTGGCAGCCGCCAACCCTGCGGCCTCGGCCTCAAGGGCGGCCCGCACCTGATAAAGCGCCCGCGCATCAGCGCGCCCCATCACCCGTACACGCGCTCCACTGTTGGGGACGATCGTTACGATGCCGGTTTCGCTCAGGAGGTTGAGCGCCGCCCGTACCGGCCCCCGGCTCACGGCGAAGCGTTCGGCCAGCGCCACCTCGCCCAGCCGCGCCCCTGAAGGCCGGCGACCCTTAAGGATATCCTCACGCAGTTCGTCGGCGAGGCGTTCGGAGACCATGCCTCGCGATTTGTCCTCAATTGTTGACAATTAATGCCTCCGCCGGTGATGAGTCTGAAGAGAGCCGTTTAGGCCTTCCGATAAAGTCATTTAAAATCAGTCTGATGTCAAGGACATCAATCCTCTTGACATGAAAAGCCAAGGGGCGTTAACAGTCTGGGTTCAAAAATTGAACTACAATTTGACGCAACCGCTATTTCAGGGGAGGAATCCTGACCATGAAGAAACTCGCACTTGCGGCTGCTGCGCTCGGCATTTCCCTTGCCGCTATGTTGCAGCCTGTCGCGGCCATTGCCCAAGAGAACTGGCCGCCGCGCAAAATCACGTTCGTCGTGGCGCTTGGGCCCGGCGGTTCCGCTGACCGCACGGCCCGTGCTCTGGCGCAACGCCTGCAGGAAGAACTCGACACGCCGATCTCGGTAATCAACCAGGAAGGCGGCGGCGGCCATGTCGGTCACACCTACTTCACGCAAATGCCGGCGGACGGCAGCTACTTCCTCGCCACCTCGATCCATCCCTACATCTCGAACGCGATCCTCCGTTTCGACGCGGACTATTCGCTCGACGATTTTGCCTTTATCAACGGCCAGTGGAACGATCACGACCTGTTTGCGGTCAATGTCGATACGCCCTACCAGACGCTCGCCGAGTTCATGGACGCAGCCAAGGCCGAACCGGGCAAACTGAAGGTTTCCGTCGTCCCGGGCTCGACCGGTGCAATCAATCTCGAGCTGGCCCTCGAAGCATTCGGCGTCGATAAAAGCGCCGTCAACATCGTGACCTACCAATCGGGAGGCGCGGCGCGAACGGCCGTTGCCGGCGGTCAGGTGGACATGACGGTGCTCGCAGCGGATGGCACACTCTCCATCGCGGAATATGTGCGCCCGCTCGCTCTCGCGGCCGACGAGCCCAGTGCGGATTGGGACGCGCCCACACTCAACGCAGCCCTCGAAAAGAATGGACTCGAAACGGTCCCTGTTCTGGCCGGTTCAATGCGCGGGCTTGCGGCTCATGCGACCTTCAAGCAGGAACATCCCGAGGCTTTCCAGAAAATGGTTGCAGCCTATCAGGCTGTGCTTGAAGACGAAGAATTCGTCGCCAATCTCAAAGAGCAGAAGATTGGTACGGAGTGGCTTGGGCCGGAGCGCACCACCAAGATTATCAAGTCCAACTTCGATGTTTTGAAGCGCTTCGATACCGAAGAGTAAGCCTTGAAGCGGGAGCGCCGCCTTCCGCTTCCTCCCTACCCGAAGATGCGAGGGACGGACATGACGACAAGATTCCCGGCCACCCACGCTGCGCTGCTCGGCATCGTGCTCGCCATATCGGGCTTCATACTCTGGAGCGCCGTGTCCGCGTCCACCTCGCTCGACAATCTTGTGGTCGTCGCACCGGTGGCTGCCGTCCTTGGCGTTCTTTTGCTTGTCGTCATTGCCGGTGCATTGCGTGGATCAGCTTCCGAAGATGTCAAAAGCGGAGCAGGGAGCGACCTTCTTTTGCTCGCCGGCTTCAGCGCTTTCTGCTTTGCTCTGACGCATATCGGCTTCGATGTCGCGACCTTCGTCTTTGTCTGGGCCGGAGTCGTGATGAGCGGCGGCCGGGGCCTATGGCAGCCGCCGCTTTTCGCCGCGCTCTTCACTGTTCTTCTGGTCAAGGGTTTCGGTTCTCTTTTCCCCTATCCTATGCTGACGCTGGTGCTCTGAAATGATCGATCATTTCGCCCTGTCACAAGCATTCAGCCTGCTCTTCACCAGCTTCGAACCGTGGTTGTGGGTTATTCCCGGCCTGCTGATCGGCCTGGTATTCGGCTCGATACCCGGCCTGCAGATCTCTATGGCCATGGCCGTCTTCCTGCCGGTCACCTTCGGTATGGATTTTCTGCAGGCGATGCTGTTCCTGACCGCGATTTTCACCGGCGGCGCCTATGGCGGTGGCGTCACGGCGATCCTGATGAATATCCCAGGCTCGTCCTCCTCTATCGCCACTGCCTTCGACGGTTATCCGATGGCTCGTCAGGGCAAGCACAATGAGGCACTCGGTCTGGGACTTGCCGCATCCGTTGTCGGCGCGTTCGTGGGGTACATCCTTCTGCTTCTCTTGATCGACCCACTGGCCGCACTGGTTCTGAAAATCGGTCCGATGGAGATGGTCGTCGTCGTCCTTTGGGGGCTCACTCTGATCGCCACGCTCAATGACAGCAGCTTGGCAAAAGGGCTTTTGGCCGGGTTCTTCGGGCTTATGCTCAGCCAAATCGGCATGTCGACGACAGGCGTCATGCGCACCACTGTCGGCAATCCACACCTGCTCGACGGCATTCCGGTGGTGCCGGCGATGATCGGCATTTTTGCAGCCTCGGAACTCCTGCGTCTGCGGGGTAACACTTACCTCGTGCAGGATGAAGCGCAACGAGACATCTCACTCGGCAGGATTCTCAAGGGCGTCAGTCAGACCTTTCGTTATCCGAGCGTGCTCGTTCGCGGTAGTCTAATCGGTGCGGTGATCGGTGCAATTCCGGGCGTCGGTTCCTCAGTTGCCAATCTGGTCTCTTACGGGGAGGCCAAGCGAACTTCGGAAACATCCGAAACTTTCGGCAAGGGCGCGCCCGAGGGTGTGATTGCGGCCGAATCCGCCAACAGCAGTTCGGAAGGCGGCTCGATGACCGCCCTTCTGGCGCTCGGCATTCCAGGCGGCGCAGCGACGGCGGTGCTGCTTGCAGCCTTCTCCTTTCACAACATCATCGGCGGCCCATCGTTCATCCGCAATCAGACCGATGTGGTTTACTCCATCATCCTAGGCAATCTGGGGCAGGTCGTCCTGCTAGCGGTGATCGGGTTGTTGATGCTGCGCGTGCTTGGCCTGGTGGTGCGTGTGCCGCTTGCTTATCTCGTACCCAGCGTTCTGGCGATGTGTGCATGGGGTGGATACGGGATCACCGGCACCATCGCCGGACCACTGACGGTTGCGGGTTTCGCCGGGCTCGGCTGGCTGATGCGTCGCAACGACTATCCGGTTGCCGCGACCGTCATCGGTCTCTTGCTCGGTCGCATGATGGAGGGCGAGTTGGTGCGCACATTGCAGATCTCCAATGGCCAACCGCTCAACTACCTGCTCGAAAGGCCGATTGCGCTGGCCCTCTTTGTTTTTATGCTTCTGGTTTTGGTCGGCGCGCCGCTGTTCAAGACGTTGCGCCAGCGCAGGGACGATCGGGCCGGAACGTGAGTTTGTTGGATGCGCCCCTGACACGCGGGGCAACGACGATTGGAATCGGCGCTACGGGTGGCCTGGCGTTCTTCCTCCTGAACCTGCCCTTACCGTGGGTGCTTGGCAGTCTTTCTGCCTCCGCGCTGGTCACGCAGTTTTCCCGTTTTCGTCCGTCGCTTCCACCGGCGTGGCGCAGCTATGCGATGGTGGCAATTGGAACGATGCTCGGGACGGGCTTCACACCGGACGTGATAGCCCGATCGGGAACCTGGGCGGTAAGCCTGATCGTCATGACGCTCCTTTCGATTGCCTTTTGTCTTTTTGCCTATGCGACGTTTCGGCGCTGGAGCGATATGAACCGACAGACGGCATTGTTTGCAGCCATGCCAGGGGGACTCTCGGTGGTGACGATGCTGGCCGAGCAGCACAAAACCGAAGTGAACCGGGTTGTGCTTTGCCACACGGCACGGCTGGTGGTTCTTTTGATCTCGGCGCCGCTCTTGATCCAATGGATCTCAGGTATCGATCTGGCGGACGCCAACCGGGCCGCATTCGAAGCACCGGAGGCGTTGGATCTGTCCGGGCACGGAGCGCTCGCGCTTGTCGCTGTTGCAAGTTGGTTCGTTGCCAAGCTTGTTCGCTTTCCGTCGGTTATGCTGCTGCTGCCGCTGTTGAGTTCAGCCATCTTGCATGCGACGGGCTTGGTCACGGTTCATGTGCCGATCACGCTTTCGATAATCGCGCAAATCGTTATCGGCTCGGGTGTCGGTGCCCGGTTCGCCAACTACACGTTCCGCCAGATTGCCCGCGATGGCTGGCTCGCCGCTCTGGTGGGCATTGTGTTCGCTGCTGGTTCGCTCGCCGGCGCCTATCTGATTGCGCCGCTTGCAGGTGGCGAGGTTGCCCCGCTTTTTCTGGCTTATCTTCCTGGTGGCGCTCCGGAACTGGGCGTGGTGGCGCTGGCACTGATGATCGACCCGGCGATGGTTGCCGCGCATCATGTGCTGCGCGTGTTTCTGATCGTCGCCCTGCTTCCCTACACCGCCGGTCGAGTTTCCAAACGCGACTCCATTATCAGTTGAGAAGCCGGTATATGGCGATTTTCCGAAGTGCCAAGTGCCAATGCGTTAACCTGCGAAGAGACTGTTCGTCCGCGGTTCGACCAGTGTCCGTCTCGCCGTTGAAAAAGTTTCGCGTCCGAGCATGAAAGGGGCTCGGGTTGAACCGATCCGGTCACGCCGACATGAGAGAAACGCCGCCCGCCATCAGAACTGCCGCCAGAGCACCATCAGTATTGTAGCTAAGCCGAATGCGCCGCCGCTGCCAAAAGCAGATGTGACGCCCTTCCATTGAAGCTCCGCGCTCAAGCCGATTGCCTTAAGCAGCCGATTTTTTGCGCATCTGTATCGAGCGAGGGAACGATAGCCTCTCGGCGGGATGATCCCGCATCTGTCGAGATTACCTTTCGATGGTTCCCGTCCTTCGAATTTTCTTTTGAAGCAGCAAGACGCCATAAAGCAGCGCTTCGGCGGTTGGTGGACAACCTGGAACGTAGACGTCCACCGGCAACAAGCGGTCTGCGCCTCTGACCACCGAGTAGCTGTAATGATAATAGCCGCCGCCATTCGCACAGGAGCCCATCGAGATGACGTAGCGAGGTTCGGGCATTTGATCGTAAATCTTGCGCAATGCAGGTGCCATCTTGTTGGTCACAGTGCCGGCGACGATCATAACGTCGGCCTGCCGCGGTGAAGCGCGAGGGGCGAACCCGAAGCGTTCCGCATCGTAGCGCGGCATGGCGAACTGCATCATTTCAACGCCGCAGCAGGCGAGCCCGAACTGATTCCACATCAGCGATCCGGTCCGTGCCCATTGCACAAGCGTATCAAGCTTCGTGACGAGCCAGCTGCGTTCGGCGAGTTCGTCGATGATGGTGCCATTTCGCTCGGCTGTGCGGGTGACGATCTTTTCCAATGCGGATCTCCCGGCCAATGATCGGACGCGACGGCATGATTGCCTTGTGCTTCACCGTCGATCCATTCATATTGAACGACGATATAAATAGTACTATGCATAAAAATATACGACGTTCAATAAAAGCCGAGATGACGACCATCAACCTTACGAACCGCCGCGAGCGAAAGCGGCAAAAAATGCGGCAAAACCTCACCGAGACGGCTATGGAATTGTTCTCAAGCCATGGTTACGACAACGTCACGATGGAGCAGATCGCCGAAACCGCAGACGTCGCCAAGGGAACGCTCTACAATCATTTTCCGATCAAGGAGGCCCTCGTGGCGTCCTGGGTTCATCAGGAAATCGCCCGCGATTCTGAAAACCTCTTCGATGAAATCGAAAGGCATCAGATATTCATCGAACGGATGAAAGCTCTGTTGGCCATCTCCAAAGCGTGGTGTGAAGCAAATAGGGAGTATCTGCCCGCATATCTACGTTACAGGCTTCTTGAACTGGGAGGCACAGTGCCAGGAAAGGGTATGCACACACTGGACGGTGTGGGCTGGATCTTTGTACGTGTAATCAGACATGCGCAGGATCGGGGCGAGCTTCGCGACGATCTTGCGGCAGAGCATCTGGCGGAGTTTCTTGCGCATATGTATCTCGGTGCCCTTATGCGCTGGTTGCGCGGCAACGCGACCAATCTGGAGGCCGAGTTCGAAACAATGCTGAGCCTGTTTTGCGATGGCGTGTCTTCAGCGTAGGGAGACGTTCAAACGTTCGCGATCGACGCCTGTTGCGCTCGACACACGCCCTTCGCTCAACGTATCTTCTTGCTTTTGCTCCATTTCCGGCGTGCTTCGTCCATCGCGCGACGCGCAGTATCGTAGAAGTCCGCCATGTCTTCCAGGCGTTGACGGGTGGCAGCAGCGGGCACGATTTCTTCCGCGCCGCGCAGCAGATCCGACAGCGACAGCAGCATGCGGTTCTGGCCTGCCAGAATCTCGTCGTACTGATCGGAAACCTCATAGAGGATGCGCTTGCTGCCGCGAACGGAGCGTCGGCGGACTAGTGTATAGCGTTCGAGCAGGCGCGCGGCGACGCTGGCGCTGCTTTTGCTGATCTCGAGGTCTACGGCGATGGAGTCGAGGCTGGCCGCTTCCGGGCAAAGGAGCAGGTACCCGTAAAGCCGAGCGGCAGTTTGCGGAACACCCCAGGGCACGAATAGCTCGGCGATTTCTTCGATGAAACGCCGTTGAACCTCGGTGATATTCATATTTGACAAATTCGGCATAACTCGAATATTCCATACAATCGTCTTACAGGCAATCCGCCGCGACGGGCGCTCAGACCCATGTGGCGGCATTGAGGTGGTCGTCAATGTCGCGGAGACCTACTGCACGGAAGAACGAAGCCTTCGTCGTGAACTCCGTCTCCAGAGTTTTCGGGGCCGGCCACACGGCCGTCCACGCGCTGCGTGGTGTCGATCTCGACATCCCCGAATCCGAACTCGTCGTATTGCTAGGCCCGTCCGGTAGCGGGAAATCGACCCTCCTCAACATTCTTGGCGGACTGGATCGACCGAGTGAGGGAACCGTTCATTTCTTCGACAGGGATTTGACGGCTATGAGCGATGTCGAACTCACACATTATCGTCGGCACGACGTCGGGTTTGTTTTTCAGTTCTACAATTTGATGCCCAGCCTCACTGCACGTGAGAATGTCGAACTGGTCACCGAAATCGCCGATGACCCCATGTCGTCAGGCGAGGCCCTCGCACTCGTCGGCCTCGAGGAACGGACCGATCATTTTCCAGCACAGCTTTCGGGCGGAGAGCAGCAACGCGTGGCGATCGCGCGGGCGATCGCCAAGCGTCCCACAGTCGTTTTTTGTGACGAACCCACGGGGGCGTTGGACAGCCAAACGGGACAGGCGGTCTTGCGCGTCCTCCAGGACGTCAACGAAGAGACCGGAGCAACGATCCTGATCGTGACTCACGCGGCGGCGACGGCGGCGATGGCCGACCGTGTCATCGATTTTGCCGATGGGCAGATCCGGGATGTCCGTATCAACGAACACAAGGTTTCGGCCGAGGAGATCGAATGGTGAAGCGGAGCCGAAGTTCATGCTGAGCCCGCTGGACCGCAAACTCCTGCGCGACCTGTGGAGGGTAAAAGGTCAGGCAACGGCGATTGCCGCCGTCATAGCGCTGGGGGTGATGCTTCTGGTGATGATGGATGGACTCGTCAATTCGCTGCAAGAGACGAAAGACACCTATTACGAACGGCACCGGTTGGCCGACGTCTTTGCTCCGGTCAAACGCGCTCCGGATCGTGTTCTCGATGATCTCAAGGCCATTCCAGGCGTCAGCGCTGTCGTCGGTCGGGTTAATGGTGCGGCGCTCATCGATCTGCCCGCCCAGGAAGTGCCCATTCGTGCGCAGGTGGTATCGCTACCGCGTTCTGGCGATCCGATTCTGAACGGCTACCGGCTCGCCGAGGGCCGGCGCATCGATTCCGATCGCGACAACGAAGTTCTTCTTTTAAAGGCGTTTGCCGATGCACGCGGTCTCTCGCCCGGCGATGATCTGACCGCCACGATAAATGGCGCGCGCCGCATTTACACCATTGCCGGTCTCGCCCAGTCGCCCGAGTTCGTCTATACGACACCACCCGGCGAACTGGCGCCCGACGACGCGCGCTTCGCTGTCCTGTGGATGAACAAGCCGGCCCTTGAAGCGCTTTACGATCTCGACGGAGCCTTCAATGAAGCGATCCTGGCGCTTGGACGCGGGGCTAAGTTGCCGGCTGTTCTCGGCCAAGCGGACCGTATTCTCCGCGGTTACGGCGGAACCGGGGCCTACGGTCTTGAAGATCAGGTATCCAACAGGTTCTTGTCCGAAGAAATCACCTCGCTGCGCGCCTCGAGCCGTGGCGTGCCTCCAATTTTCCTCGGAGTCGCGGCATTTCTGCTCAATATTGTCGTGTCGCGGATGATCCAATCTGAACGTTCACAGATTGGTCTGCTTAAAGCCTTCGGATATGGCAGTGCAGCCGTCAGCGCCCATTATCTGAAATTCATTCTCGTCATCGCCGTGGGTGGCGCTGTGGCGGGGTGTTTGCTTGGCATCCTTGCCGGCGTCAATGTGGCCGGCTTCTACCAGACCTACTACAAGTTTCCATTTCTGCTGTTCCGGGTCGACCCGGCTGCGTTTCTTGTCGGCATCCTGGTCAGCGTGGCGGCTGCCTCGGCCGGCGGCATCTTCGTGTTGCGAGGTGTATTCGTACTGGCTCCGGCAACGGCGATGCGTCCACCGGTGCCCGCAGATTATAGCCGCTCCGCGGGGGTCGTAAGGGCTCTCGGAAGATGGCTCGATCAGCCGAGCCGGATGATCGCCCGACGGCTTATCCGACAGCCCGGCAAGTCGGTGACGGCGGTGCTGAGTATAGCCGCCGGCATGGCGCTTTCAGTCGCGATGCTAACGCTCATGAGCGGGTTCGACCGCACAGTGCGTGTCAATTTCAGCCTGGTCGACCGCAGCGATGTGACGGTTACCTTCGCCGAGCCGTTGTCACGCAAAGCGGTCCATGAACTTCAAAGCATCAAGGGAGTTGTGGAGGTGGAGCCGTTTCGGGACGTGGATGTCGTACTGCGCAACGGCCTCCATGCTCACCGAGGCGCCATAAGCGGCCGTGTTGCCGAACCGAGGCTCAATCGCGCGATCGATGATGGTACGAACACCATTTTCCTGCGCCGAGACGGTTTGATTCTTTCAGAAGCGCTCGCCGAGACTCTGCACATCGAACCGGGGGAGACGCTCACGGTCGAGGTGCGAGAGGGACGGCGACCCATTTTGCGACTTCCTGTGATCGGTGTGACGGAAGCGTTCATTGGAGCGCCGGCCTATCTCCAGCTTGATGCGTTGAACCGTGTCTTGGGAGAACCGAACCGCGTCTCCGGAAGCTATCTGCGGACGGACAGCATCTACAACGATCATATCTATCGCGAGCTCAAGAATTCGCCCGCCATCGCCGGTGTCAGCCTGACCGACGATACGCGTGCATCGTTGCGAAAACTACTCGATACCGGTGCGGGCGCGATGCGCTACATCATGGCAGCCATCGCAGCCATCATCACCTTCGGGATTGTTTACAACAGCGCGCGCATCGCTTTTGCCGAAAGAGAACAGGAATTGGCAAGCCTGCGCGTCATGGGTTTCACACGCGGCGAGGCCGCGTTCGTGCTCCTCGGTGAACTTGCGGTCATCACATTTCTGGCTCTGCCGATCGGATCGGGGCTTGGCTATTATCTTTCGCACGCCGTTGCGGCGGGCTTCAGCACCGATCTCTACCGCATCCCGGTCATGTTCGATCCGGCAAGCTATGGTTCCGCCATAATCGCAGTTCTTATCGCCGCTTTCCTATCGGGCTGGGTCGTGAAGCGCGATGTCGATCACCTCGACATGGTTGCCGCGCTCAAGAGTCGAGATTAGCGAGGTTTTCATGGCAAAACGACGTTCACGATTCTGGATCATGGGAGGCGGGGGTCTCGTGCTGGTGGCGGCAGTGGCTTACGCTTTCTGGCCACGCGCGACCTTGGTGGAAGTTGGCGAGGCGAGCCGAGGTCCAATGCAGACGACGATAGACGAGGAAGCGCGAACGCGTCTCCATGAGCCCTTCGTTGTCACCGCGCCGGTTGCCGGGAGATTGATGCGCGTGGCGGTGGAGCCGGGCGACAGCGTCAAAGAAGGCGCGGTGATTGCCCGTATGAGGCCAG
>NZ_CAJXGF010000007.1 GCF_913053745.1 uncultured Nitratireductor sp. | reverse complement strand
GCCCCTGGTGGTGCTGATCGACGGTGGTTCGGCCTCGGCCTCCGAGATCGTCGCCGCCGCGCTGCAGGATTCCGGCCGCGCCGTCCTGGTCGGCAGCGGCTCCTACGGCAAGGGCACCGTTCAGACGGTGTTCCAGCTGCCCAATCACGGCGAGTTCTACCTGACCTGGGCCCGCTTCCACGCGCCCTCCGGCTACGCCCTGCACCGCCGGGGCGTGCTGCCCGACGTCTGCACCACCGGCGACGTCAGCACCCCGGCCGACGTCATGACCCGCATCCGCAGCGGCGCCCTGCCCCTGGCGGCGGAGCTGCGCCGGCAAGACATCGACAGTAACGACGACGCGGCCGTCGAGGAGCTGCGGGCCCACTGCCCGGCCCGCGAAGGCGACGACGCGGAGATCGACCTCACGGTGGCCCGCCAGCTGTTGGAAGAGCCGGGCCTCTATGCCCGGGCACTGCATGGCCAGCCGGACACGGCGGCCAGCGTCCACGCGGCTCCAACCTCCTCGGGCTCCTAATCAAAGGTCTTTATTCCTAATTTGCCTTGCGCAAGGCGCGGCGGCAGCGCCGGGCTTGACAGTTGCCCGAGGCACAGTATTTTCCCGGCAACCTCGATGAGTTCAGGTAAAGGACAGCGGATATGGCCAAGCCAGCCACGCAACTGATCAAGATGGTGAGCACCGCGGACACGGGCTACTTCTACGTGGCCAAGAAGAACCCGCGCACCATGACCGAAAAGCTTGAGTTGCGGAAATTCGATCCCGTGGCGCGCAAGCACGTGATCTTCAAGGAATCGAAGATGAAGTAAGCGGGAAACTTCCTGCTTTACCGAGTCGAGCGGTCGCCTTTGCAGGCGGCCGCTTTTCGATTCCGCCTCTCCCCCGCTTAAGGGGCTCTTTCAGGTCTGGGAGATCTGCCGCCCGGGGCGCTTTTGGAAGGCTACTCGCCGGCGGCCGGCAGGGGGGCGTGGCGCTGGGCGAGCTGGTCCAGTTCCGCCGAACAGACGCAGTTGCGGCCCCGTCCCTTCGCCCGGTAAAGCGCTTCGTCGGCGCGGCCGATCAGGGACTCGGTGGTCTCCGTCGGGTCGCGCGTGGTGGCGACCCCGACCGAGATGCTGACGTCCAGTTCCCCCACCTGCCCGGAGACCGTGAAGGGCTGATCGCTGACCAGGGCGCGGACACGCTCGGCCACGTTCACCGCCACCTCGACGTCGGCATCGGGCATGACGATGACGAACTCCTCGCCGCCGTAGCGCGACACCAGGTCGATGTCGCGCACACCGCGTGATACCCGCTTGGCCAGTTCGACCAGCACTTCGTCGCCGGCGTTGTGACCATGGGAATCGTTGATGCTCTTGAAGTGATCGATGTCGAACATCAGGAGCGACACCGGCTTCACCGTCTCCGCGATCTCCATGATCTTGCGGTCCAGGTGCGCGTTCATGTAGCGGCGGTTGTAGACCCCCGTCAGGGTGTCGGTGTAGGCCAGCGCCACGGAGCGCTGCAGCATCTCGCGCAGCTTGTCATGGTAGCGGCGGCGGCGAATCTGGGTGCGCGTGCGGGCGCGCAATTCGTTCCGGTCGATCGGCTTGATCAGATAGTCGGTGACGCCGATCTCCAGCCCCTTGGGCAGGCGCGGCAGGTCTTCTTCGTCCAGCAGCAGCAGGATCGGCACGTGGCGCGTGTCGTCCTGCGAGCGAAACTGCGAGCACAGCCTGAGGCCGTCTTCCTGGCCCAGGTGCAGGCTGACGATCAGCAGGTCGAAGGCTTCGGCCTGCGCCAGGGCCAGGGCGGCCTGGCCGGTCTTGACGTGATGGGTCCGGTGCCCGTCCTCGGCCAGGTAGCTCTCCACCTTGCCGGCCAGGGTCTCGCTGGAATCGGCCAGCAGGATCTTCGCATCGCCCAGCTCACTGTCGTTCTCCAGGTCGGCTTCGGTGAGCATCTCACCGTTGCCGCTGGCGGCCTGGCGGACCCGCAGTTCGTCCATCATCTGCTTGAGCCGCGCCAGCGAGCGAACGCGCGCGAAGAGCGCGATGTCGTTGACCGGCTTGGTCAGGAAGTCGTCGGCGCCGGCCTCCAGGCCGCGCACGCGGTCGGCGACGTCGCTCAGCGCCGTCACCATGACCAAAGGAATATGGCTGGTCTCGGGGTCCGCCTTCAGCCGCTGGCACAGCTCGAAGCCGTCCATGCCGGGCATCATGACGTCACTGAGGATGAGGTCCGGCGCTTGGCTGTGCGCCAGTTCAATAGCCGAAGGGCCGTCGGACGCCGTCACGACGTCGAAGTACTCGGCGGTCAGCTTGACCTCGAGCAGTTTGACATTCGCCGGAATGTCATCGACGACCAGAATCCGCGCGGTCATATCGGAAAAGGTCCCGCGGCGGCTAGTTGAGGAACCGCTCGACGGTCTCCAGGAAATTCGTGACGGAGATCGGCTTGGCGATGTAAGCCTCGCAGCCACCCTCGCGGATCTTCTCTTCGTCACCCTTCATCGCGAAGGCGGTGACGGCGACGACCGGAATCGATTTCAGATTGTCGTCTTCCTTGATCCACTTCGTGACCTCCAGGCCGGAGACCTCCGGCAACTGAATATCCATGAGGATCAGATCCGGATGGTGCTCACGCGCCAGGCGCAAGGCCTCCATGCCGTCCTTGGTCTGCAGGATGTTGTAACCGTGCGCCTCTAGCAGATCGTGGAAGAGCTTCATGTTGAGCTCGTTGTCCTCGACGATCAGTACGGTCTTCGCCACGCCAGTATCCTTGACGATATTCGTTCCATTCATCATATGCTTGCCCTGCCCGATGGGACCCCCGTGAGTAAAGGGCACAGTCTGGTGAAAGACGGCACCGACATTTCCTGAATTCGCGGCTGCGTCCTGCCCCTCTCTACCGTGAGTGGCACGACCGCCGACACAGCTTCATTGATAGAGGAATAAAGTTAATATTTGGTAAGCTTTGCTAACATTCCAGCGCTTTCCGGAACAGTCGTAGGTCTCAAAAAGATAGGGAGTTCATGCAGATCGGGGTGGACCTTGGCGGCACAAAAATTGAGGCCGCCGCCCTCGACAGCGACGGCGCCGTAATCGTCCGCAGGCGCGTGCCGACCCCGCGCCGTGACTACAACGCCACCATAAGCGCGATTACGGCGCTGGTTCAACAGCTTGAACAGGAGACCGGCCGGCGCGGCAGCATCGGCGTCGGCATTCCAGGCGCGCTGTCGGCAACCACAGGTTTGATCAAGAATGCCAATTCTACCTGGCTGCTAAATCAGACCCTCGATCGCGACCTCGCCGCCGCCTTCGGCCGTCCGGTGCGGCTCATGAACGACGCCAACTGCCTGGCCCTCTCCGAGGCCGCCGACGGCGCCGCCGCGGGCGCGGACGTGGTCTTCGCCGCCATCCTCGGCACCGGGACCGGCGGCGGCATCGTGGTCCACGGCCGCCCACTGATCGGCTGCAACGCCATCGCCGGCGAATGGGGCCACAATCCCCTGCCCTGGCGCAGCGCGGCGGAACTGCCCGGGCCCGACTGCTATTGCGGCAAGCAGGGCTGTATCGAGACCTTTCTCTCCGGCCCCGGCATGGCTGACGACTTCCGGCGCGCCGGCGGCCCCGATATTGCTGCCCCCGAACTCACGGCAAAGGAAATCGTGGAGCGCGCCCAGCAGGGCGAGCCCGAGGCGCTGGCCGCCGTCACCCGCTACGAGGACCGCCTGGCCCGCGCCCTGGCCCAGGTGATCAACATCCTCGATCCCGACGCCGTGGTGCTGGGCGGCGGACTGTCCAACGTGGACCGCTTCTACGAGACGGTGCCGGCGCTGCTGCCGCGCTACGTCTTCTCCGACAACATCGCCACCCGGCTCCTGAAGGCGCGCCACGGCGATTCCAGCGGCGTCTTTGGCGCCGCCCGTCTGTGGCGGCCGGAGGAACTGCCGGCCGCCCTGGCCGAGGCATCCTGAGCCGTGCCCGGACTTTGCCGCGACTGCCTGGAGACTTTTCCCGAACCGGAGTCGGCCGCCCCCGGCACGCGGCCGCAACGTTGTCCGGCCTGTGGCGGTCTGCGCCTGATCTGGCACGAGGAGCTGGACCGCCTCAGTCTGGCCCACATCGACTGCGACGCCTTCTACGCCAGCGTCGAAAAGCGCGACCGTCCCAAGCTGCGCGACAAGCCGGTCATCGTCGGCGGCGGCCAGCGCGGCGTGGTCTCCGCCGCCTGCTACGTGGCGCGCATGTACGGCGTGCACTCGGCCATGCCCATGTTCAAGGCATTGGAAGCCTGTCCCGAAGCCATCGTCATCAAGCCGGACATGGAAAAGTATGTCAGCGTCGGGCGCCAGGTGCGCTCGATGATGGAAGCGTTGACCCCCATGGTCGAGCCGCTCTCCATAGACGAGGCCTTTCTAGATCTCGCCGGCACCGAAAAGCTGCACAGCGCACCGCCCGCCCTGGTGCTGGCGCGTTTTGCACGCCAAGTGGAAGAGGAGGTTGGCATCACCGTATCGGTTGGGCTTTCCTATTGTAAATTCCTCGCCAAAGTCGCCTCGGATCTGGACAAGCCGCGCGGTTTCTCCGTCATCGGTAGGGAGGAGGCCTTCTCCTTCCTCGGGCAGCAACCCGTGACGCTTATCTGGGGTGTGGGTAAAGCCTTCGCCGCCACGCTCGCCAAGGATGGGTTACGTACCATCGGCCAGCTTCAAACCATGGAGCGCGGCGATCTGATGCGCCGCTACGGCACCATGGGGGACCGACTTTATCATCTTTCCCGGGGAATGGATGAGCGCACCGTGAAGCCACGCAGCGAGGCCAAAAGCGTTTCCTCCGAAACCACGTTCAACGTCGACCTTTCCCGGACGGAGGAACTGGTGCCTGTGCTGCGGGCACTGTCGGAACGCGTCTCCACCCGCCTCAAGAAAGCCGAAATTGCCGGCCGCACCGTCGTTCTGAAACTCAAGACCGCCGACTTTCGCATTCGCACGCGCAATCGGCAGTTGGGCGATCCGACCCGGTTGGCCGACCGTATTTTTCACACCGGCCTCGACCTTTTGAAACGCGAGGTCGACGGCACACGCTTTCGCCTTCTGGGCATCGGGGTGAGCGACCTGACAGACGCGGCCAAGGCCGATCCGCCCGATCTGGTCGACCGCCTATCGCACAAGCGTGCACTGGCTGAAGGCGCCATAGACAGCCTGCGCGAAAAGTTCGGCAAACAGGCGGTGGAGACCGGATATACGTTCGGACACGGAAAGCAACGCGATGGCGACGACAGGGAATGACGGCGCGCGATGGCCCTACTCCTGCGCTGTCTCACCTGCCCCGTCCAGCGCCTCGGCGCGCTTGCGCACGGCTTCTCGCCGGTCCTTGGTGCCTGGATGCGTTGCCAGCCACCCGGTTTCGCCGGAACCGCCCGCATCTCTGACAATCCGATCGAGAAGCCCCACGAACGCCAGAGGGTCGCGCCCCGCCTTCACCATCAGCCCGACGCTGTATAGGTCCGCATGGGTTTCGAATTCGCGCGAATAGACGAGAGCTTGAAGTGCACTGGCTTGTGTCACCACGTCGTCCACCAGTTGACTCGCATCGCCGCCGACCAGGCCGACCATAAAACCGATGCCAAGCACACGATAGATCTGCTGCAGTGAGTGCCTCTCACGGACATGGCCGATCTCGTGCGCCATAACACCGGCGATCTCATCATCCGATGCGGCAAGCCCGACAAGCTCGTCGGTGACGATGATTGTCCCACCCGGCAAGGCCAGCGCGTTTGGGCCGATCATGCCGCCCTGGCGCAACTCCAGCCGCAGCGCCGGCCCGTCGTCGCCGGCAAGTTGCGACAGTTCCTCGAACATTGCCTGCAGTTTCCGTCGCCGCCCGGCGTTCAATTGCGACGGTGAAAAGACGGCACGGTCGACAGTCTCCAGCGTCCCGCGATCCATCGCCGCAACGACGGGCGCCGGAGTAATCGCCGCGGCTCCGGATGCCAGAAGCGGGATGCCGAAACGATAGGCAGCAAAGACGAGTCCTATCGTCACCACAGCCACAGCGGCCACCAGTCCGAGATTGGCTTCAAGTCGCGTGAGCCGTGCGAAAAAGGTTCCGCCGGTTTTCAACAAACCGTCCACGTCCGCTCCAAGCGGTGCTTCGAAAACGCCGCCATCTGCAAAGGTTAGCTTGCGTGGAACACCCGCAATCGGATCGGAGACTGAGGTAAGCTTCGCATCGGCCGCATCCGGTTCGTTTTCCAGATGCAGGACGAGCCGATCTCGCGTCCCGGAGAGACTGGCCGCAACGACGCGCGCCGAGCCGGCCGGAAAATAGCGTCCCTTTATCATGGCTCACCTTCTCCGAGCATGGTTCTGCGTCTTCGCACGATAGCGCAAGCGCTCAAAGCCCGAAATCGATGCCTTCGATATCGAAGAATTCAGCCGCTCCTACGCTCCCCTCTGGCGCCGCCTCATCAACGAAATGATCGAGTGAGCCCGCGGCAAGAAGGCCCGTGCTGCTCGCCAGATAGCGCCAGGTTCGGACAGCGGCCCAAGGACGCAGGAGCCCGAGTGTCAAAATCGTCGCAAACAGGTTGGAGACGAGAATCCAGACATAGCGCAACCGGCCGACGCTGGAGGTCAGGCGATGTTTCCCGTCAAGCACCGTATGATTGTAGGCGACGTTGCGCACTCCGGCAGCATAGAAGAGATAAGCGACGGCCAACGCAATGTAGCCACCGATAAGCGCCCCGGTGATGGGGCCGAAGGTCAGTACATCCAGCAACTCGTCACCACCCTTCTCGATCATGTTGCCGACGGAGACCATCGATGAACCGATCACAAAACCGATCCCGGCGCATACCAAAGTCACCATGATAACGAAGAGAATCGTTGAGCCCAGATTGCCATAAAGCGCTTTCAGCGGCGCCCGCGTTTCGAACCGCGCCGAGCCGTATCCGAGATGACGACCGATGTAATCGTTGGAAAGCTTGGAGGCGAGCGGGAACAGGAGACCGGCGGTCAGCAGCGCCACAACGGGCATGATCACGAAGGCCAACAACGCCCCCCAGTACGATCCACGGAAATTGAGCCGCACATTGCGGTAGCTCGTCATGCGCGCATTGAACGACATCGATTTGTTGAGAAGCCATGGAAAGGCCAAAAGATACAGAAAAATCAATAGTCCGAAGAAGGGTGAGACACTGACAAGCAGATTGTAGGCGATCAACAACGACACAACGATGATGCGTCCGATCAGAATGCTGACAGGGCGGGCGTGGTATTCGAAATTGTGCCCGTCGAGCCAGGTGTTTCCATAAAAATAGCGGAGCCGACGTACCTTGGCCCAGGCGGTGTAGATGCCGAGCGTGATGATCGACAAGAACAGGTTGACGATCCATATGCCGAAATACTCCAGAGCCCGGCCAGTAAAGGAGAATTCGAGATACGCCGGCACTTCACGGCTCGCGACCGCCGTTTCTGAAGATGTCATGAAATTGTTTCCCCGACTATGAATCAGACAGCCGGGCCTTCTAACCACAAACGGACATCGAAACAACGATCAGCAGTTGCAGTGCGGTTGTCCCGGCGAGCGCCTTAAACCAACTCCACCTCGACCACGCCCGGAACGGCGCGCATGGCCGCAGCGATCTGTGGTGAGATGCGGTAACGGTTTGGCAATCCGACCTCAATCTCGCCTTGCCCACCTTCCTTGATGACGACGAGACTTACCTGCGCATCGCCGCGCTGGGTCAGTTGCGAGGAAATGGCGGCGAGCGGCTTCGGATCGCGCAGATAAATACGCAATGCCTTTTGCATCCGGCAAGCTTCTTCCTCCAGCGACTGGACGCCCTGAATGCGTAAATTGACACCCTCGGGTCTGTTTTCCGCGCCCACCATGACAACGACGGAGGAGCCCGCTTCCAGAAGGTCGCGATACTGTGCCAGCGCCTCCGAAAACAGTACCGCTTCATACTGTCCGGTGGCGTCGGACAATTGGATGATCCCCATTTTGTTGCCTGTACGTGTGCGCCGTTCCTGCTTGGAGGTCACGGTGCCAGCAAGTCGACCGGCGCTCGCCCCGCGCTTGACCGCTGCCTGGAAATCACCCCAGTTCTGCACCCGCATCTTCTCGAGAATTTCGGCATATTCGTCCAGCGGATGCGCGGAGAGATAACAACCCACGACCTGAAACTCGCGGTGCAATTTGTCGGCCGCCGTCCACGGCTCGACCGTCGGCAGGTGTATCTTCTGCGGCTCGCCACCGTCCGACATGCCGAAAATGTCGCCCTGCCCCATGGCCGCATCTTCCGCCGTGCGGGCGGCCATGCCCATCAGCCTGTCGATTCCGCCGAAAAGCGCCGCACGGTCGTGACCGAAGCAGTCGAAAGCGCCAGCCTGGATCAGGCTTTCGAAGACACGCTTGCCGACGATTTTCGGGTCGATGCGAGCACAGAAATCCTCAAGGCTTTCGAACTGCTTCTCGTTGCGTTTCTCGACAATGTGCTCGACCGCGGCCTCGCCGACGCCTTTGATGGCGGCGAGTGCATAGAAAATCTTGTTCTCTCCCACTTCGAACGGGCGATGCGAGGTCAGAACCGACGGAGACACGACCTCGATGCCCAGACGCATCGCGTCACGGCGAAAGTCGTTGAGCTTGTCGGAGTTGGCCATGTCGTAGGTCATCGACGCAGCCAGGAATTCGACCGGGTAATGTGCCTTCAGATAGGCCGTCTGATATGAGACGATGGCGTAGGCTGCGGCGTGCGACTTGTTGAAGCCGTAGTCGGCGAACTTGGCCAGAAGGTCGAAGATGAAATCGGCCTGCTGCTTGGAAACGCCGCGCTCCGTGGCACCTTCCACAAAAATGCCGCGCTGCTTCTCCATCTCGGCGCGGATCTTCTTGCCCATGGCCCGGCGCAGAAGATCAGCCTGTCCAAGCGTGTAGCCGGCCAGCTCCTGCGCGATCTGCATCACCTGCTCCTGGTAAACGATAACGCCTTGCGTCTCCTTCACCAGATGGTCGATTTTCGGGTGGATCGAGGCGATTTCCTCCTCGCCATGCTTGCGGGCATTGTAGGTCGGGATGTTCTCCATGGGACCCGGACGATAGAGCGCCACCAGAGCGATGATGTCCTCCACCCGGTCCGGCCTCATGCCGATGAGAGCCTTACGCATGCCTGCCGATTCCACCTGGAACACGCCAACCGTCTCGCCGCGCGAGAGCATCGCATACGTCTCCGGATCGTCGAGCGGGATACGTGACAGGTCGATCTCAATGCCGTGCCGGCGGATCAACTTCACCGCCGTTTCCAGTACTGTCAGCGTTTTAAGGCCGAGAAAGTCGAACTTCACCAGCCCCGCTTGCTCGACCCATTTCATGTTGAACTGGGTGACCGGCATGTCGGAGCGCGGGTCTCGGTACATCGGGACGAGCTCCGAAAGCGGCCGGTCACCGATCACGATACCGGCGGCGTGCGTCGAAGCGTGGCGGTAAAGGCCCTCGAGCTTCTGGGCATAATCCAGCAGCGTGCCGACGATTGGCTCCTTTTCGACCTCCTCGGCAAAGCGGGGTTCGTCCTCGATCGCCTTGGGCAGCGGCGTCGGATTGGCTGGATTGGAGGGCACCATCTTGCACAGCCGGTCCACCTGACCGTAGGGCATCTGGAGCACGCGCCCGACATCGCGCAAGACCGCGCGGGCCTGCAGCGTACCGAAAGTGATGATCTGCCCCACCTGGTCGCGGCCGTACTTCTCCTGCACGTAGCGGATCACCTCTTCGCGGCGGTCCTGACAAAAATCGATATCGAAGTCGGGCATCGACACGCGGTCGGGATTGAGGAAGCGTTCGAACAGCAGCGAAAAACGCAGCGGATCGACATCCGTGATCGTGAGCGCATAAGCGACAAGCGAGCCGGCGCCAGAACCGCGTCCAGGCCCCACGGGAATGTCCTGCGCCTTGGCCCATTTGATGAAGTCGGCAACGATCAGGAAGTAACCCGGAAACTTCATCCGCTCGATAATGCCGAGCTCATAGTCGAGACGTTCGGTATAATCCTCGCGCTCGTAACCCGGCGCCATGCCCTGTGTTTCGAGCCGGCGCTCCAGTCCTTCCCGCGCCTGGCGTCGCAATTCGTCGGCCTCTGCTTGCAGTGCGGCCTCCGCATCGGCCGCATCGGCGCCGGTGAAGCGTGGCAGAATCGGCGGATGGGTTCTGGGGAAATAGGAGCAGCGCCTGGCGATCTCGATCGTATTGTCGACGGCTTCCGGCAGATCAGAAAACAGCCGCGCCATCTCCGCCTGGCTCTTCAGGTAATTGTCCGGTGTAAGCTGACGCCGGTCATCCATGGCGATGACAGCGCTCTCGGCAATGGCGATCAGTGCGTCGTGGGCCTCGAAATCGTCGCGTGCCGGAAAAAATGCCTCATTGGTGGCGACAAGCGGCAATTCGTGCTTGTAGGCAAGATCGACCGTCGCGGCCTCGACCGCACGATCATAGCCCTCAACCCGCTCGAGCTCCACATAGAGCCTGTTTCCGAAACACGCCTTGAGGAACAGAAGGCGCCGCTCGGCCACTTCGGGACGCTCCGCCTTGAGCGCAGCGCCGACCGGGCCGCGGGGTCCGCCAGACAGGCATATGATGCCGTCGGAAAGCTCGCTCAGCCATTCGGTGGAAATATGGGTCGCTGCCCCCGGTTCGTTCTCGAGATAAGAACGGCTCACCAGCCGCACCAGATTTGTATAACCGGCTTCCGTCGCGGCGATCAGCAGCAGGGGATCGTATTGCGGCCCGCTCTTGCGTGCGCTGCCGCGCCGGCTTTCCGACAGCGCATCCTCAAAAGCGCAGTCGAGCTGACAGCCGACGATCGGCTGAAGCCCTTCCTTCGAAGCCTTCTGTGCAAATTCAAGCGCACCGAACAGATTGTTGGTGTCGGTGACGGCAATGGCCGGCGCCTCGTCCTTCAACGCATGGCCGATGACCTTTCCGAGCGGCAACGCGCCTTCGAGCAACGAATAGGCGGAATGCACCTTCAGGTGAATGAAAGGCCGCTCCGGCCGGTTCTTTTCACGCTCCGCCGCCGCGAAGATCGGATCGCGCAAACGCCTGTCGCTCGCCATAAGTTGCCGCTCGATTCTTGAAGACTCGGAACTTTATTGTTCCGCATTGAAGGCGATGGGTAAAGACCCGACACCGTCCACGCACGGCTTTCTGGGCCTCAGACCGCCTCGGGTGCGAGAAGCCGGTTTATCGCCGCCGAGAGCGCTTCCGGGTTCTCTACGATCCCGACCGCGCCGGCGTCCACAAGCTCGGCCCTGTCGCCAAAGCCCCAGAGGACACCGATCGCCGGGACGCCATTCGCCATGGCGCCGGCGACATCGTGAAGCCGGTCGCCGATCATCACAGCATTGCCCGCATCGATTGGCTCGTTTGCCAGGATATGGCGGATCAGATCCGCCTTGTTGGCATTGGTTCCGTCCGGCGCCGAACCGTGGACCGCATCGAAGAAATCCTCCAAGCCGAAATGGGCGATGATATCCTTGCTGTAGCTTTCCATCTTCGACGTTGCCACGGATAAAAAGCGGCCCGCGTCGACGCAATGCGCCAGGACGTCCTTGATCCCCGGGATGAGTTCGTTCTCGAACTTTCCGATACGCTGGTAACGTTCGCGGTAGTGCCCCACGGCTTCCCAGACACGCGCCTCGTCCTCCGTCTCAAGAAGCGTGGCGAACGTCACGTGGAGCGGCGGCCCGATATGCGAGCGGATGGTTTCATCGTCCGGCGCGCCACGCCCCATCTTTTCCATCGCATGGCGAACGCCGTTTGAAATACCGACAAACGGGTTTGTCAGCGTGCCATCGAGATCGAACAGCACCGCTGCCCGCCAGTCATTATCCGCCATTCGGAAAGCTCCTACTCGAATTCCATGATGATTGCGTCGACAGCGAGGCTGTCACCAGGTTCGGCATTGATCTTCGTCACGGTTCCGTCGCGTTCGGCGCGAAGGACATTTTCCATCTTCATGGCTTCGACCACGGCAAGGATCTCGCCCGCCTTGACCTCCTGCCCTCCGGTGACGGCTATGGACACGACCAGCCCCGGCATGGGGCACAACAGCATCTTCGATGTGTCGGGCGCTTCGCGCACCGGCATCAGCCGGTCGAGATCGGCGATACGCGGCAGCATAACACGCGCACTGGCCGTAACGCCCTGCCAGGCCAGACGCACCCCGTTCAGAATTGGCCGCACCTGCACCGCAACCGCGCGACCGTTGACATCGCCCGCCCATACGGGTTCCCCCGGCCGCCAGGAAGACCGCACCGTCAACGGATCAGCATCATCTATGCGAATGTCCATTTCAAGCGGAATGGAAATCATGCCCTCGACAAGACTGATCGACAGATACTCGTCGTCGAGCCGCACCACCCAGTCGCGTTTCAGTTCGCCCGAATGCGGTGCCAAACGCCCGGTGAGGCGATCCAGCCGATCACGCCGCAAGAGTTCCACGGCGAGCGCCACCGCAGCCAAAACCGCCCGCTCGCCCGCCATCGGCGCAGGCGGCGCGAAACCGTCTGGAAATTCCTCGGCAATGAAGCCGGTCGACAGCCGGCCCTCACGCCAGCGCGGATGGCTCATCAAGGCTGCGAGGAAGGGAATGTTGTGCTCGATCCCGTCGATCACGAAGCGGTCCAGCGCCTCGCTCATCGCATTGATCGCATCGAGACGCTCGGGCGCCCAGGTGCAGAGCTTTGCGATCATCGGGTCGTAGAACATGGAAATCTCCGACCCTTCCGTCACGCCCGTATCATTGCGCAGGACGGCATCGCCGAAACGCCCCTCCTCAGGCGGGCGATAGCGGGTCAGCCGGCCGATGGACGGCAGGAAGTTGCGCACCGGGTCTTCGGCATAGATGCGGCTTTCGATGGCCCAGCCATTGAGCTTCACATCCGCCTGACCGAAGGAAAGCGCCTCGCCCGCCGCCACGCGCAGCATCTGCTCCACCAGGTCGATGCCGGTGACAAGCTCCGTCACCGGGTGCTCCACCTGAAGGCGCGTGTTCATTTCCAGAAAATAGAAATTGCGGTTCCTGTCGACGATGAACTCGACCGTGCCAGCGCTTTGATAATCAACGGCTTTCGCCAGCGCCACCGACTGTGCGCCCATGGCGGCGCGGGTCTCGGCATCGAGGAAAGGCGACGGCGCTTCCTCGACCACCTTCTGATTGCGGCGCTGAATGGAACACTCGCGCTCGCCCAGATAAAGGCAATTGCCATGCGCATCCGCCAGCACCTGAATCTCGATGTGGCGCGGTTCCTCCACGAATTTCTCGATGAAAATGCGATCGTCGCCGAAAGACGACGCAGCTTCCGACTTCGAACGCTCGAACCCTTCACGCGCTTCGCCATCATTCCAAGCGATACGCATGCCCTTACCGCCGCCGCCCGCCGACGCCTTTATCATCACCGGATAGCCGATCTCGCCGGCAATCCGGACCGCGTGTTCGGCATCGTCGATCAACCCCATGAAACCGGGAACGGTCGAGACGCCGGCCTCGGCGGCAATCTTCTTGGAGGTAATCTTGTCCCCCATGGCTTGAATGGCCTTGGGTTTGGGGCCGATGAAAACGATGTCTTCAGCCTCAAGCTTCTCGCAGAAAGCCGCATTTTCGGAGAGAAAGCCGTAGCCGGGATGCACGGCCTCCGCGCCGGTCTCCTTGCAGGCGGCAATGATCCTGTCTGCCACCAGATAACTCTGATTGGCAGCGGGCGGGCCGATGTGCACCGCCTCGTCGGCCATCTCCACATGTACAGCATCAGCATCCGCGTCTGAGTAAACCGCAACGGTGGCGATGCCCATCCTCCTCGCCGTCTTCATGACCCGGCAGGCGATTTCACCGCGATTGGCGACGAGGATCTTCTTAAACATGAACGGCGTTTCCCCACGAGCGATTTTCACTCTGTTCTATGGCTTCGCATGTCTGCGCTCAAGCGTTTCACACATTTGTCACATGAGAACCGGGTTTGTCGGAATACGTCATCCTGCTGCCTGATCAGACTTGCGGCTCAGAACAATTCCTGAAACTTTCGTCTTCAGATTCCGGACTTGCAGGAGAGTTGTCCATGAAAACCCGCGCCGCCATCGCCGTTCAGGCAGGAAAACCACTTGAAATCATGGAGATCGACCTCGACGGCCCGCGCGAAGGCGAAGTGCTGATCGAGGTGAAGGCGACCGGCATCTGCCATACGGATGAATTCACCCTGTCTGGCGCGGACCCCGAAGGCATCTTCCCGGCTATTCTCGGCCATGAGGGCGCGGGCGTCGTGGTCGATGTCGGCCCCGGCGTGACAAGTCTCAGTAAGGGCGATCACGTCATCCCGCTTTACACGCCCGAATGCCGCGAGTGCCCGTCCTGCCTGTCGCAGAAGACCAATCTTTGCACCGCCATCCGCTCCACTCAGGGCCAGGGCCTGATGCCCGACGGCACGAGCCGTTTCTCCATCAACGGCGAGAAACTGCATCATTATATGGGCTGTTCGACTTTCTCGAATTTCACCGTTCTGCCCGAGATTGCCGTCGCCAAGGTCAATCCGGACGCGCCCTTCGACAAGATCTGCTATATCGGTTGCGGTGTGACCACGGGCGTTGGCGCAGTCATCAACACGGCCAAGGTCGAGATCGGCTCGACGGCGATTGTCTTCGGCCTCGGCGGCATCGGCCTCAACGTCATTCAGGGCCTACGACTTGCCGGAGCCGACATGATTATCGGCGTGGACCTGAACAACGACAAGAAGGAATGGGGCAAGAAATTCGGCATGACGCACTTCGTCAATCCGAAGGAAGCCGGCGAAGACCTCGTTCCCTATCTCGTCAACATGACCAAGCGCGGCGCGGACCAGATCGGCGGCGCGGACTACACGTTCGACTGTACTGGCAATGTGAATGTCATGCGTCAGGCGCTGGAAAGCGCGCATCGCGGCTGGGGTGAATCGATCATCATCGGCGTGGCCGGCGCGGGTCAGGAAATTTCCACCCGTCCCTTCCAACTCGTCACCGGTCGCACCTGGAAGGGCACCGCCTTCGGTGGCGCACGAGGACGCACGGATGTGCCGAAGATCGTCGACTGGTACATGGAGGGCAAGATCGACATCGACCCGATGATCACGCACACCCTGTCGCTGGAAGACATCAACAAGGGCTTCGATCTCATGCATGCGGGCGAATCCATCCGCTCCGTGGTGGTTTACTGAGGCCATCGCCTTGACGACCATCTATGTTGATGCGGACGCCTGTCCGGTGAAACCCGAAGCAGCCCGTGTCGCCGAGCGGCACGGGCTCGTCATCGTCTATGTTTCCAATGGCGGGCTGCGCCCCTCGCGGGATCCCATGGTGCGACATGTGGTGGTGCCGGGCACCGCCGATGCCGCCGACGACTGGATCGTGGACAACGCCGTGGTCGGCGACATCGCCATCACGGCCGATGTGCCGTTGGCCGCACGCTTGGTGGAGCGCAACGTGCATGCGCTCGGCCCCACCGGCCGCGCCTTCACGCCCGAAACGATCGGCATGGCGGTGGCCATGCGCAACCTCAAGCAGGATCTGCGCGAGGCAGGCGAAATCAAGGGCTACAATGCCGGTTTCACTGCACGCGACCGCTCCGATTTTCTTCAGGCGCTCGATCGCACCGTGCGCCGCGCCTTGAAAGAACAAAAGGACTGACCTCATGAAGACCGTCTCCACCGCCCGCGCCCATGGCGGCGTGCAGGGCGTTTACAGCCACTCATCCGAAACATGCCAGTGCGACATGACATTCGCCGTGTTCGTGCCTCCTCAGGCTGCCGAACGTCCCTGCCCCGTGCTGTGGTACCTGTCAGGTCTGACCTGCACCCATGCGAATGTCATGGACAAGGGCGAATATCGGCGCATGGCTGCAGAGCTCGGTCTGATCGTCGTCTGCCCGGACACCAGCCCCCGCGGCGACCACGTGCCCGACGAGGCGGACAATTGGCAGTTCGGCAAGGGCGCCGGCTTCTATGTGGACGCCACGCAGGAGCCCTTTGTCAAAAACTACCGCATGTATTCCTACATCACCGAGGAATTGCCGGCGCTGATCGCCGAACGCTTTCCGGCAGACATGGATCGCCAGGGCATTTTCGGTCATTCCATGGGTGGCCACGGTGCCCTGACCATCGCGCTGAAAAACCCGGGCCGTTTCAAGAGCTGCTCCGCCTTCGCGCCCATCGTCGAACCCTCGACGGCTGACTGGTCGAAGCCGGCGCTGGAGAAATATCTGGGAACGGACGAGGCTGCCTGGCGCGGACACGACGCCTGCGCACTCGTTGCCGATGGTGCCCGCTTCCGCGAGTTTCTGATCGATCAGGGCACCGCCGACGGTTTTCTCGACGAGGGTCTGCGCCCCTGGCTGTTCGAAACGGCCTGCCAGAAGGCCGGCATTCCCCTCACGCTCAAGATGCGCGAGGGCTATGACCACTCCTATTTCTTCATCTCCACCTTTATGGACGGCCACCTTGCCTGGCACGCGGAACGCCTTGCAGCGGCGTAAGTTGAATCCCAATGTGAAGCCGATGAATCAAACCCTCACATTCTTCAGCTAATACCCTGCCAGAAAAGACTTTTTCCCTCTCGCGCCAATCGACACACCGGCGCAAACTTGTGCTGGCGTGTCGCATCCGGCATGCTTTCCGAGGAAAACCCGCTCTATGATGCGGGATCATTCGGCGAAGATGATGGACCAACGGAGGTGCCGACTGGTGCAGGACACCGCACATATCTATTCCGACACGCCCGATCGCGACACAATGGGTGGCCGCCTTTCCCGGGCGCGCGATGCCGCCGGTCTCTCAGTTGCCGAACTGGCGCGCCGTCTCGGCGTCAAAGCCGCAACGATACAGGCTTGGGAGAGCGACCGCTCGCAACCGCGCGCCAACCGTCTTGCCATGCTCGCAGGTGTTCTGAACGTAAGTCTTTCATGGCTCCTGCACGGTGTCGGCGTCTCACCCGCGGACGAAAGCCGGTCCGAGCTCGTCAATGCAGTTTCGGCGAATCTGAAGCGCATCCGCAAACTTCAAGACGAGACAAACCGCTTGGTCACGCAAATCGAAGCAGACCTTGCGCGGGCCGGCGGAGTGAGCTGAAGCCACCGGCCCGGCATCCCCTCGATTGTGCACAGAATAGCGCATGGCAGAGCCTGAAGCATTTGAATGGCAGGTGACAAAGACTGCTGCCTGCGCTAGTTTCCAGCCGTCGAGGGCAAAAGCCCTGCCTGTCTGCGGGAGAGAGCTGCGCTGTGTTTATCCGGCGCGGACGCCGAAGGGGAAATCGCCCGAAATCTCTCAGGCAAAAGAACCGTAGACGGGGCAAGACACTCTGGAAAGTCGGGGAGCGATCCCCGCGCCGAAGGTGTAAGCGTGGTCGACAGGGTTCCGGCTGCGCGAG
Source organism: uncultured Nitratireductor sp. (assembly GCF_913053745.1). Taxonomy (GTDB): domain Bacteria; phylum Pseudomonadota; class Alphaproteobacteria; order Rhizobiales; family Rhizobiaceae; genus Nitratireductor. The sequence continues at coordinate 40,753 of NZ_CAJXGF010000007.1, read as the reverse complement.
TCTCTCAGGCTTCCGACAGAGGGGCACGAACATGTCGCTTGACGCGGCATGCGTGCGATTCTGGAGGAATGATGAGCGACGCGAAATCCCCAAAACATCTGCCGCTGGAAGCGCTGCATGAAGATGCAGGTGCGCGTTTCGGCACATTCGCCGGCTGGCGTATGCCGCTGACCTATCCCGCCGGCGTGATGAAAGAGCACCTGCACACACGTGAGAGCGCGGGCCTGTTCGACATCTCCCACATGCAATTGTTCGAGATCGAAGGCGTAGGAACAACCGGTTTCCTTTCGCGCGCCTGCCCGCTCGAAGCGACTGACCTGAAGGAAGGTCAGTCGAAATATACTGTCCTTCTCAATGAGCAGGCCGGCATCATCGATGACCTGATCGTCACCCGCCTCGGCGAAAGCCGCTTCATGATTGTGGCGAATGCCGGTAATGCCGCGAAGGATGAAGCGCATTTGCGTGCCATCGCCTCGGATTTCGACGTTTCCTTTACACCGCTGGAACGCGTTCTTCTGGCGCTGCAGGGCCCCGATGCCGAGGCCGTAATGATCGCTGCCGGCCTTGATCTGAGCGACCTGACATTCATGACCGGTACGGAACCGCGCGATGGCTGGTTCGCCGCCCGCTCCGGCTATACGGGTGAAGACGGTTTCGAGGTCGCCCTCCCCGCCAACGAAGCGGAGCGCTTCGCCCGTACACTGCTCGAAGACGATCGCGTGCAGTGGGTTGGGCTCGCCGCTCGCGACAGTCTGCGCCTGGAAGCGGGACTTTGCCTGCACGGGCAGGACCTCGACGAGAATACCGACCCTGCAAGCGCCGCAATCCTCTGGGCCGTTCCCAAGGCGCTGCGCGAACAGGGAGATTTCATCGGTGCGCAGGCCCTGCAGAGGATTATTGCCAATGGCGCTAAGGAAAAGCGCGTCGGCCTGAAGCCGGAAGGTCGCCAGCCCGTGCGCGCGGGCGCGCCGCTCATCAACGAGACAGGCGAGACCGTTGGCCGTGTCACCTCTGGCGGTTTCGGTCCCACCGCCGGTCATCCGGTTGCCATGGGCTATGTCGCCAAGGCGCTCTCCAAACCCGGAACCCACCTTTTTACCGAAGTGCGCGGCAATCGCATCGCGCTAGACGTTCACCCCCTTCCCTTCACGCCGCAGCGCTACAAAAAAGGATAACAGCCAGATGAGCCAAATCTATTTCACCGAAGATCACGAGTGGATCAAAGTAGAGAACGGCGTCGCAACGGTCGGCATCACCGACTACGCGCAGGAGCAGCTTGGCGATTTGGTGTTCGTGGAACTGCCGGAAAGCGGCGCGGAACTGTCCAGGGGCGACACAGCCGTCGTCGTGGAATCCGTCAAAGCCGCCTCCGACGTCTACGCCCCGGCAGACGGAGAAGTCTCCGAGGTGAACGAAGCCCTGACCAGCGATCCCGCGCTCGTCAATTCCGCCCCAACTGGCGATGGATGGCTGTGGAAGATGAAACTTGCCGATGAGAGCCAGCTTGAAGGCCTGATGGACGAAGCCGCCTACAAGGCGTCGATTGCCTGAGGAAACATCATGTCCAAGAACACCGTTCCCTTCGCTGCCCGCCACATCGGTCCGCGTGGCGAAGAAACCAAGTCTATGCTGGCCACGCTTGGCGTGCCGTCGCTCGAAACGCTGATTTCGCAGGCGGTGCCGAATTCGATTCGCCTCGATCGCCCGCTCGATCTGCCGCCGGCAGCCAGCGAATCCGAGGCACTTGACGAGCTTGGCGCCGCCATGCGCCAGAACAAGGTGCTGAAAAGCTTCATCGGCGCCGGCTATCACGGCGTAAAGGTGCCGCCGGTCATCCAGCGCAACCTGTTCGAGAACCCCGCCTGGTATACGGCTTACACGCCCTACCAGTCGGAGATCAGCCAGGGCCGCCTTGAGCTTTTGTTCCATTTCCAGACGCTGGTGACGGAACTGACCGGCCTGCCGGTCGCCTCCGCCTCGCTGCTGGACGAAGGCTCGGCCGTGGCCGAAGCCGTGGGCATTGCCTGGCGCCATCACCGCTCGAAACGCAGCAGACTGGCATTTGCCGGAGAACTCCACCCGCAAACACACGACGTGGTGGTCACCCGCGCAGCACCGCTGGGCATCGAAGTCGACGGCGACACGATCGACGATGACACATTCGCGCTGATCGTGCCCTGGGCCGATACCTATGGCGTCTACGGCGACCATGGCGCCCTGATTTCCGAAGCAAAGGAAAAGGGTGTCGTAATTATCATGGTCGCCGATCCGCTCGGCCTCATCCTGAGCAAGACGCCTGCAGAGCTTGGTGCGGACATAGCCGTCGGCTCGATGCAACGCTTCGGCGTTCCAATGGGCTTTGGCGGACCACACGCTGCTTACTGCGCCGTTTCGGACAAGCTGACGCGCCTCATGCCCGGCCGTCTTGTCGGCCAGTCGACCGATGCGCACGGCCGTGCGGGCTATCGACTGGCGCTCCAGACCCGCGAACAGCACATCCGCCGCGACAAGGCCACCTCCAACATCTGCACCGCGCAGGCGCTGCTCGCCAACATGGCGGCTGCGTACGCGATCTGGCATGGGCCGGGGGGGCTCGTGGCCATAGCCGAAGCCGTGCACGAACGGACAGCGCGTTTGCATGCAGGGCTGAAGGCCGCAGGCATTCAGCTCGCCGGCGACGTGATCTTCGACACGGTCACGGTAACCGTTCCGGGCAAAGCCAAGCAGATCGCCGCGCAGGCCGAGGCCGATGGTCGTCTTCTGCGCATCGTTGATGCCGACCGGCTCGGCATCAATCTCGACGAAACCACCGGGGAGGACGATCTGGCAGGCCTTGCCACCCTGTTCGGCGCGGAATTGCCGGAGAGCGCCCCTCGTCTTGCGCCCTTCGAAGCACGCGGACGAAGCTTTCTCACCCAACCGGATTTCCATTCGCACCGCTCGGAAACCGAAATGATGCGCTTTCTGCGCAGGCTCGCCGACAAGGATCTTGCGCTTGACCGCGCCATGATCCCGCTCGGCTCCTGCACCATGAAGCTCAATGCCGCCGCAGAGATGATGCCCGTCAGTTGGCCGGAAGTGGCAGGCCTGCACCCCTTTGCACCGGCCGAACACACGGTGGGTTATCGCCAGATGACCGAGGATCTCGACCGCTGGCTCTCGGAAATCACCGGCTTCGATGCGGTCTCGCTGCAGCCCAATGCCGGCAGCCAGGGCGAGTATGCCGGCCTTCTGGCGATCCGCCGCTACCATGCCGAGCGTGGCGAGGCTGACCGCGACATCTGTCTCATCCCCTCCTCCGCTCATGGCACCAATCCGGCTTCCGCCTCGATGGCGGGTATGCGGGTGGTGGTCGTGCGCTGCACAGACGATGGCAATATCGATCAGAACGATCTGACGGCGAAGGCGGCAGAACATTCAGACAGGCTTGCCGCTCTCATGCTTACCTACCCGTCCACCCACGGCGTGTTCGAGGAAGGCGTGCGCGACATGTGCGCGTTGATCCACGAGCATGGCGGCCAGGTCTATTTCGACGGCGCCAATCTCAACGCAATGGTCGGGCTTGCCCGTCCGGGCGATCTGGGCGCGGATGTCTGCCACCTGAATCTGCACAAGACCTTCTGCATTCCCCATGGCGGTGGTGGACCGGGCGTCGGTCCCATCGGCGTCAAGGCGCACCTGAAACCGTTCGTGCCGGGGCATGTGGCGCTTGGCAGTGGTCATGCGGTGGCCGCGGCGCCATACGGCAGCGCGTCGATCCTGCCGATCACCTGGATGTATATTCGCATGATGGGCGGCGACGGTCTCAAGCGGGCGACGGAAATGGCGATTCTCAACGCCAATTACATCGCCCACAGCCTTAAAGAGCACTACCCAGTACTCTACAAGGGCCGCAACGACCGCGTGGCGCATGAATGTATCCTCGACACGCGCGTCTTCAAGGACCGGGCCGGCGTCACCGTCGACGACATCGCCAAGCGGCTCATCGATTACGGCTTCCACGCACCGACCATGAGTTTTCCCGTCGCCGGGACGCTGATGGTGGAACCCACCGAGTCGGAACCGAAAAGCGAAATCGACCGCTTCTGCCAGGCGATGATCTCCATTGCCGATGAAGCGGCTCGCGTGGAAAAAGGCGACTGGCCCAAGGACAACAATCCGCTCGCCAACGCACCGCACACGGCAATGGAGTTGATGGCCGACGACTGGCCCCATCCCTACAGTCGCGCCGAGGCCGCCTTCCCCGAAGGTTCGCTCGCGGCGGCGTCCAAATTCTGGCCGCCGGTCTCACGCGTCGACAATGTCGGCGGCGACCGCAATCTGGTCTGCGCCTGCCCACCCATCGAGGCGCTGGCGAGTTAGACCAATCAATAAGATCATCTCCCCCCGTCGGAGGGAGATGATCACCCATTTCGCCCATGGCTCTTGGCTGGGGCCCGCGCTTTCTGATAAAGCGTCGTCCACACACTCCGAACGGAACCGGAACAGGCTTCGCTTTGCCCTGGAATCCATGGCAAACTGAGATGTGATTCGCGGACAGGAAACCACACGCTTCATGGACGACAACAACGACCTCTTCGCCGGAATGACCACCAATGTAGAACGTGCGAAAACGCCCGAGCCAACTGCGCCCGAACGCAAGCCCGCGCCGCGCCCCGCGTCGTCACGCGCATCGTCTGGGGATGGCTACAGCGCTGCCGACATCGAGGTTCTGGAAGGCCTTGAGCCTGTTCGTCGCCGTCCCGGCATGTATATCGGTGGCACCGACGACAAGGCGCTGCATCATCTGTTCGCCGAAGTCATCGACAACTCCATGGACGAAGCGGTGGCCGGTCACGCCACCTTCATCGAAGTGGAGCTGGACGCGGAAGGCTATCTCTCCGTCACCGACAATGGTCGCGGCATTCCCATCGATCCGCATCCGAAATTCAAGGACAAGTCGGCGCTCGAAGTGATCATGACGACACTGCACGCCGGCGGCAAATTCGATTCCAAGGTCTATGAGACCTCCGGCGGCCTGCATGGCGTGGGCGTGTCTGTGGTTAACGCCCTTTCCGAACTCCTCGAAGTCGAGGTGGCCCGCAATCGCCAGCTTTTCCGCCAAACGTTTTCACGCGGCCTGCCGCAAGGCGGGCTCGAACAGCTCGGCGATGTCCACAATCGCCGCGGCACCAAGGTGCGCTTCAAACCGGATGAGGAAATTTTCGGCAAGGGTGCCAAATTTATGCCGGCGCGCCTCTATCGGATGGCCCGGTCCAAGGCCTATCTGTTCGGCGGTGTCGAAATCCGTTGGATCTGCGCACCCGAGCTGATCGGCGAAAAGGACGAGACCCCGGACAAGGCCACCTTCCATTTCCCCGGCGGCCTCAAGGACTATCTGAATGCCTCGCTCGACGGGCAGTTTCAGGTCACGAAAGAAGTGTTCTCGGGCCGTAGCGAAAAAAATTCCGGCCATGGCGCCGTGGAATGGGCAATCACCTGGTATGGCGGCGACGCCATGCTCAATTCATACTGCAACACCGTACCGACGCCTGAGGGCGGCACGCACGAAACCGGCTTCCGCAATGCGCTCCTGCGTGGCCTGCGCAGCTACGCAGAACTCACCGGCAACAAGCGCGCCTCCATCATCACATCCGAAGACGTGATGATCTCTGCCGCCGGCATGCTCTCCGTATTCGTACGCGAACCGGAATTCGTCGGTCAGACCAAGGACAAGCTGGCGACGGCTGCCGCCATGCGCATTGTCGAAAACGCCGTGCGCGATCCCTTCGATCACTGGCTTGCGGAGAACCCGCAGGAAGCCTCCAAGCTGCTCGACTGGGTCGTGGCGCGCGCCGACGAGCGCCTGCGCCGCCGTCAGGAACGCGAGGTCAGCCGCAAGAGTGCCGTGCGCAAACTACGCCTGCCCGGCAAACTCGCCGACTGCACCATGGGCGCCGCGGCCGGTGCCGAAATCTTCATCGTCGAGGGCGACTCGGCCGGCGGCTCCGCCAAACAGGCGCGCAACCGCGCCAGCCAGGCCGTACTGCCGCTGCGTGGCAAAATCCTGAACGTGGCCAGCGCCGGCACGAGCAAACTCGCCGCCAACCAGCAGATTTCAGACATTACACAGGCGCTCGGCTGCGGCACACGCTCGAAATATCGCGAAGACGATCTGCGCTACGACCGCGTGATCATCATGACGGATGCCGACGTGGACGGAGCGCATATCGCCTCTCTGTTGATCACTTTCTTTTATCAGGAAATGCCGCAACTCATCGAAAACGGGCATCTTTATATGGCGGTTCCACCGCTCTACCGCATCAGCCAAGGCGGCAAAACCATGTATGCACGCGACGACGCCCACAAGGACGAGTTGTTGGCGACAGAATTCACCGGCCGCGGCAAGGTGGATGTTGGCCGCTTCAAGGGCCTTGGTGAGATGATGGCGAGCCAGCTCAAGGAAACAACCATGGACCCTGCCAGGCGCACTCTGCTGCGCGTGACGGTTCTCGACGGTCAAGAAGCGACCAGAAGCACGATAGACTCGCTCATGGGCACCAAGCCGGAAGCGCGCTTTCGCTTTATCCAGGACAATGCGGAGTTCGCAGAAGAACTGGATATCTGATCCGCTGATTCGCGCTTGGATGTTTGAGTTCAGGCTGCCGCGATCGCTTGTGCCTGGAGACGCGCATTCTCGCGCAGCGCGTCGAGATGGACGGACCGTAACAGACCTGCAAGGTCGGTCGCTTCGGCGTCGGGACCGGCCTGTCCAGGCGTTGCGCCAATGCTCTCGAGCATCAGCCAAGAGACTTCCTGAGCGCCGGCGACGCGCTTGCCCTGTGCCACATCCCGCCACACCGAAAGCGCTCGGATAACGGGCCGATGGACCGGTTTTGCCAATCCGGCTTTTTGTAGGAGTGTCGCAATAGCGAGATCGCGTCCGTTCACCAACAATCCCTTCACGCGGCTGTGTGACTGCCCTGTGAGCGCCATAAGCACATTGCCGAAGAAGTCGATCTTCCCATGGGCGACCGTGCGCACGATAAACCCGACCGTTAAATCGCCACGAATGCGCAAATGCTCCACCAGTGCAGTGTGCTCGCTGGGATCGATGCTCTCGATCAACGTCAGCGACGCGCGAATACAAGCCTCCCGCGTCAATTTCTCGGCCCGCGCCGCGCCAACCAGAGCCTTGACAAGCGGCGCCTCCCGCAAAGCCTCGCCAAGTTGCACCAGAAGCACATGCCGGCAGTCGGACGGCAGGCGTCGGTCTGCCGATAACGCTTCGCGCAGACCAGCATCGCCACCATGGCGTTCAATCATGCGCCTGAAACTCAATGCCGCGATATCGGCACTGGGATTATCGAGCATGGCGAGGCAGGCATCCCGCGACCCGACCTCGGCAATGGCCGCAGAAACACCCATGGCGAGTTGCGGCCTCTGCGCAATCAGTCGCTGTGTGTCTGAACGGCCATCGGCCACGCGGTCTACCAGATCGGTGTCGGAAAGCACCGGCGAGCGCGCCAGAATTGGCGCAGCAACGTCCGGCTGATCGGCGGCAAGAGCGGCAACCACCTGAATGGGTGCATGCCGGCTTATCGAGAGCGCTTCGGCCAGCGCCGCACGAACCTTGGAAGACGGATCGTCGAGCAGTGCCGTCAACGCGGCCTCGGCCGCGTAACGGTCCTCGAAGGGCAATTCCTTTTCGAGATAAGCTCTTGCAAGGGCCGCCGCGGCTCCCGCTCGCTCGCCCACTTTGGCCGTTTCCATCCATCTTAGAAAATGCTGAACCACTTGCACCGAAGTCACGCTCCCACCCTGTCTGAAGCGACCCTAGCGGGAATTCGTATAGGAAACGTTTACCATAAGTGCCCGCTTGCGAGGGGGCTCCCACACGCCTATCAAGACATGGAGGATCCGTCGGAAAAGCAGGATTGGAGAAGCCGAATGGCCGGTCTGTATCTTCACGAATTTCATCCGGGACAGGTGTTCCAGCACACGCTGCGCAAAAGCGTCACTGAAAGCGACAACATGCTGTTTTCGACCATGACGCTGAATCCGCAACCGCTCCACATCGACTTCGACTTCGCCGAAAAGACCGAATGGGGCAAACCGCTTGTCAATTCGCTATTCACTCTAGGCCTAATGATCGGCATCTCCGTCCACGACACGACGCTCGGCACGACGGTGGCCAATTTGGGCATGACGGAGACCAGTTTCCCTCACCCGGTGTTCCATGGCGATACGATCCGCGTCGAGACGGAGGTGAAATTCGTACGCGAATCGAAGTCCAAACCCGATCGCGGCATCGTTGAATTCGAGCACCGCGCCTACAATCAGGATAACAGGCTTGTGGCGCGCTGCCTGCGCCAAGCGATGATCCTCAAGAAGAAAGCCAGATGACGATGCGTTCGCTTCTGTTCGTACCCGGCGATTCGGAGCGCAAGCTGGAAAAGGCTCTTGGTTCCGAGAGCGACGTGCTCATCATCGACCTGGAAGATTCGGTAAGCCCGGACAACAAGGCAGCAAGCCGACAAATAGCCGCCACCTTCCTGAAATCGGGGCGCGCCCGCACACGCGCGCAGCTTTATGTCCGGGTCAACGATCTGGCGAGCGGTCTGACCGACAAGGATCTCGCCGGCATCATGGACGCACGTCCCGACGGCATCGTTCTACCCAAGGCAGAAGACGGCGGCGATGTGGCGCATCTGGCTACAGCGCTGCGCGTTCACGAGGCCGAAAACGGCATTGAAGACGGGCGAACCCGTATCCTTCCGATCATCACCGAGACAGCGATGGGTGTCCTCAACGCCTCCAGCTATCGTGGAGCGAGCGAACGGCTCTCCGGCCTTACCTGGGGGGCGGAAGACTTGTCGGCGGATATCGGTGCCCTCGCCGCACGCAATGAAGATGGCAGCTACACGCCGCTCTTTCAGTTCGCGCGCAGCATGACTTTGCTTGCCGCCGCCGCGGCCGGTGTGCCCGCCATCGATACGGTGTTCCCCAATTTTTCGGATACGGATGCATTCGAACGGGACTGCCAACTGGCCGCGCGCGATGGCTTTGTGGCCAAAATGGCCATTCATCCCAGACAGATCGCGTCGATCAATGCCACCTTCACGCCGTCTGCGGACGAAATCGAGAAGGCCCGGACTGTGGTCGAAGCTTTCGCTGCGGCAGGCAATGCCGGTGTCGTCAATGTCGGTGGACGCATGTATGATCGTCCGCACCTTGCCCTTGCCGAACGGGTGCTTGCACGAGCGGGAGAGGCGTCATCGCGCTGATGCGACGTCAGTCGCTCTCCCACTGAGGCCGCGTCATCTGGAAAACCTCCGTTACCGATGAATAATCTCGATAGCCAAGGCGCGCCATATTGCCGGCCGCGACGGCATCGAACAGCCCATCCCTCAGCACCGCGTCGCTGATATGAACACCGATCACCTCGCCGGTGACGACGATTACGCCAGCCGAGGCGCCGTTGAGCCCAACAGGTCGGCGCACCTCGGTAACCTTGCATTCAAGCGCTGCGTGGCATTCGGCCACACGCGGCGGCTTCACCAGCGTCGACGGCGCTTGCGTCAACCCGGCATATGCGAATTCGCTAACCCCGCGCGGCGCATCCACCGCGCTGGCGTTCAACTGTTCGGCCAAGTTGCGGCTTGCAAGATTGACGACAAATTCACCGGTCTCTTGGGCGTGAGTAGCGCTGTCTTTCGCCCCCTCGGAGGAGAAGAATACCAGATGCGGATTGGAGGAGATCGCGTTGAAAAACGAATAGGGAGCGAGATTGGCAGACCCGTCTTTCGAAAGGGTCGAAATCCAGCCGATGGGGCGCGGTGAAACGATGGCCTTGAAAGGATCGTGCGGCAGGCCATGTCCCTTGAAAGGTTCGTAAAACATCATGCCTCCCAAGGGCCGGCATAGTCGGAAACGATGGTCGCAAGCTCCGGACGCGGACGCTCCATCAGTTCCACATCGTATGAGCCGATATGGACGAAGCCAATGACACGCTCCTGGGGCGCAAGCCCGAGGATGCGTCGGCCTTCCGCATCGTTGGAATACCAGTTGGTGATTAGATTGGTGCCGTAACCGAGCGCGTTGGCGGCAATCATCAAGTTCATCGCCGCCATGCCCCCGGACAGGAACATTTCCCATTCGGGAATTGCCGGGCTTTCCTTCGGCACGCAAATCACGCCGATCACCAACGGCGCACGTGAAAAGCGGGTGCGCTCCTGCTCGATCCGCGCCTGCGGCAGTTCGCCTTCGCGCTCCACCGCGCGCTCGGCCAGCGCATCGCCGATCGTAGCGCGCACATCGCCCCGATAGAGAATAAACCGCCACGGTGTCAGCCGTCCATGATCGGGCACACGCGACGCCGCTTTCAGAATGCTCTCTAGCTCCTCTTGGGAAGGCGCCGGCTCCGCAAGGTCCTTCACCGGCGTAGAGCGGCGCGCGAGCATGAAATCAAGCACGGATGAATGCAATGTCTATCTCCTGTGGGGTATGCGATGCCTGAAACAGGCTGAATGGCTGGCAAAAGATAGTGACCCGGGTTCGAAATCCGTTTCATCTTTCGGGACACGTGGCGCGGTTTTCACAGTTGAAACTCTGCACACCCCGATCCGACAACAAACGAACTTCCTAATCCAGCGCACTGGCATTTCGTCGGCACCAGATCGCACAATCGCCTTGAAATTGCCACCGCCTTGGGGTTCATGTCTATCATGCGCGGTTCTTCGAAAACTTTCCTTTTTTTTCTCGCTCTGCACGTCTCGCCCCTGCTGGCGTTTTCTGCGCAGGCACAAGACGATGCCTCGAGAGCTGTCGACGGCTTGCGCCTGCCCGGCCTGAACAATTATGCCCCCGCTTCCGTGAGCGATGCACTCGCCATTGCTGATACCGGCGAGGTCACGCTGGTCGCGCATCTGAACGAAGGCGGTACAGAAATTCCAGACGGGCTGATCTGGCGTATTTTCGGAACACAGCCGGGCGCAGACGAGAAATTGCCGCTTGTTGCCACTGCGCGCGGCGGCAACGGCGTTTTCGAACTCGCTCCGGGTAGCTATCTCGTCCACGCTGCCTATGGCCGTGCCGGTGTGACCAAACGCATCACCGTCGGTCGCGATCCGATGCGCGAGGATTTGTTTCTCGATGCCGGCGGTCTCAAGCTCAACGCAATCCTGCCAGGCGGAGTGCGGATTCCACAGAATCAGCTTCGCTTCTCGATCTATGAGGCAAGCGAAGACAGTATCGGCGACGGAACGCTGATCCTGCCGAATGTCGAGCCCGGCAGTATCGTACGCCTCAATGCCGGCACATATCACGTTCTTTCCAATTACGGCGCCATCAACGCCGCTATTCGCTCCGACATCCGAGTGGAAGCTGGCAAACTGACTGAGGCGACGGTCGAACACCGTGCCGCCGACCTGACCATGAAACTCGTGCGCGAACGCGGCGGTGAAGCCATCGCCGACACCGCCTGGTCTATCCTCACCGATACCGGCGAAATCGTTCATGAGACGGTAAGCGCCTATGCCTCCATGGTACTCGCCGAGGGCGATTACACCATCGTCGCCAAGAACCGCGACCGAATCTATCAAAGGGACTTTTCAGTCGTTCCAGGGCGTAATCAGGACGTGGAACTCTTGCCCACGGACCTGCTCGACACGCGCAACCAGTTCCCCGATTGATCAATTCCCCAATCAGATAGACGAAACCGAATACCCAAGAAAAAGCCGCGCTCCAGCGCGGCTTTTTCAGCTCAGAGATCGTGTGGCCTATTCGGCCGAGGCAGGCACCCTGCGCTTCAAATCCGGCGGCGTCGCCTCGTCGACCAGCATCGCCGTCACATCGGCCAGCGAGAAGGACGCCTGATCGCGACTGCCCAGCCGGCGAATGTTGACTGTGCCTTCTTCCGCTTCGCGCTTGCCGCAGACGAGAATGACCGGAACCTTGGCCAGCGAGTGCTCGCGGACCTTGTAGTTGATCTTCTCGTTGCGCAGATCCGCCTCGGCCAGAAGACCGGCCTCCTTCAGGGTCTCGGTGACCTTCAGCGCATACTCGTCGGCATCGGACGTGATCGTCGCCACCACCACCTGCACCGGTGCGAACCAGAGCGGGAAATGGCCGGCGAAGTTCTCTATCAGAATACCCAGGAAACGCTCCATCGAGCCGCAAATCGCCCGGTGCACCATGACCGGTTGCTTCTTCTCCGAGTCGTGATCGATGTAGAAAGCACCGAAACGCTCCGGCAGATTGAAGTCGATCTGTGTGGTGCCGCATTGCCATTCGCGGCCGATGGCATCCTTGAGAACATAATCGAACTTCGGTCCGTAGAACGCGCCGTCGCCCGGATTGATTGCAGTCTTGATGCGCCCGCCCGATTGTTCGGCGATCTGCACCAGAACCTTGCTCATGATCTCTTCGGCGTGATCCCAAAGCGCATCGGAACCGACACGCTTTTCCGGCCGCGTCGAGAAGAAGACCGTGATCTCCTCAAAACCGAAATCAGCATAGGTGGAAAGAATCAGATCGTTGATCTTGAGACATTCGGCGGCGAGTTGCTCTTCAGTACAGAAGATGTGCGCATCGTCCTGCGTGAAGCCGCGCACGCGCATCAGGCCGTGCAACGCGCCCGAAGGCTCGTAGCGATGCACATTGCCGAATTCGGCCATCCGGATCGGCAGATCGCGATAGGACTTCAGGCCGTGCTTGAATATCTGCACATGACCGGGACAGTTCATCGGCTTCAGCGCGAAGGTGCGGGTATCTTCCGCCTCATCGTCCGCGCACTCGACCTTGAACATGTTCTCCTTGTACCAGCCCCAGTGACCGGAGGTCTCCCAAAGGCTCTTGTCGAGCACCTGGGGCGCGTTCACCTCATCATAACCATCGGTCGCGAGCCTGCGCCGCATGTAGCTCACGAGGTTCTGGAACATGCGCCAGCCCTTGGAGTGCCAGAAAACGACGCCCGGCCCCTCTTCCTGAAAGTGGAACAGGTCCATCTCGCGGCCGAGCCGGCGATGGTCGCGCTTCTCGGCCTCTGCCAGCATGTGCAGATACTGGTCGAGCTCTTCCTGTGTCTGCCAGGCCGTGCCGTAGATGCGGGTCAGCATCGGATTGTTGGCGTCACCGCGCCAATAGGCGCCCGCCACTTTCATCAGTTTGAACGCCTTGCCGATCTGGCCGGTCGAGACCATGTGCGGACCGCGGCAAAGGTCGAACCAGTCGCCCTGCGCGTAGATCTTGACGTCCTGATCCTCGGGGATCGCATCGATCAGTTCGACCTTGTAGCTCTCGCCTTTCTCGGCGAACACTTTCTTGGCCTTGTCGCGCGACCACACGTCCTTGGTGAACGGCTTGTTGCGCGCAATGATCTCCGCCATCTTCTTCTCGATGACCGGCAGATCTTCGGGCGTGAAGGGTTCGTTGCGGGCGAAATCGTAATAGAACCCGTTCTCGATCACCGGGCCGATGGTGACCTGTGTGCCAGGCCAAAGCTCCTGCACAGCTTCGGCCAGCACATGCGCGGCGTCGTGCCGGATCAATTCCAGCGCACGCGGATCGTCGCGCGTGACGATCTCGAAATCGCCGGAGATGCCGACAGGATCGGAAAGATCGCGCACCACGCCATTGAGCGCATAAGCGACCGATTTCTTGGCAAGCGACTTGGAAATGCCGGCTGCAATGTCGGCACCAGTCGTCGCCGCCTCATAGTCGCGGACAGAGCCATCGGGAAATTTTAGGGAAACGGCCTCGGCCATAAGACTTCTCCTTATCCAGTCCCGCCAACGAGCGCGGGTGGTTTGGGCAGTTTGAGTTTGCGCGGTCGGAATAAGCGTTTCAACCGCGAACGTAAAGGGCAAACCGGGGTCTGCCGTGTCACGGCTTTGTCAGCCAGTAGGCTTCCGCTCCATGCGGCATCGATTTGAGGACCCGCCGCAAGGTCGCCTCCCCCACCTCCGCACGCAGGATGGCGGCGATATCGCCAATAGCGGTCTCTGGTGCGACATTGTGTGGCGCGCGCACCGCTTTCACCTCTGCGAGGAGCGTTTGACGGTCGGGAAACGGGGTGATCTCCGCGTCTAGATTCCAGCCTTCGATAAAGATCACCCGCAACAAAGGCGGCAGTATTTCCGCAAATTCCAGCGCGTCCTTCATAGATATATGACTGCGGAAAACATGCAGCACCGCGCGTGTCATCGCATAGCACTGGTTGTGCGTGGCGAGCATCGATTGCGTTTTTACCGCATCCAGAAAACGCCGGAAATCGCGGCTGGCATGCAGATAGTCCATTGGAACCGTCATCGACGTCCATCCTTCTGCCTGGCCACGCGCCAGAAACGCCAAGGCGCCCACCATTTCAGGTCCATGTCGAGCTTGTCGGGAACCGGATCGACCCCATGCGTGCCACCCGGCCCGCATCGCACCACGCGGAAAAGTCCCATCCAGCCGCCCGACCAGAGCCCATGCCGGGCAATCGCTTCATAGGCGTATTCCGAACAGGTGGGAAAATGGCGGCAGGAATTGCCAATGAAACCGGACAGCGTCAGTTGGTAGAGACGCACGCAACCCGTGCCGAACAGGCGACCGGGTGTCTTCGGCCATATCCCTTGCCAGTTGCGGCTGCGAACGGGCCGCGCCATGGGTCAGGCGGCAGCTCCGGCGCGCGCCTTCTCGATCTGATCGATGGCGTCGACCACCGCGTCGAAGGTCAAAAGCGTGGAAGCGTGGCGTGCCTTGTAACCGCGCACCGGCTCCAGATACTTCAGCTCTTCAAAACGGCCGTTTGGCGGGACCCCCTCATTCTTAAGCATGGCATACATCTGTTCGCGGACCTTCCGCAGTTCGTCAGCCTTCGCGCCCACCACATGGGCCGCCATGATCGATGAAGAGGCCTGTCCCAACGCACAGGCCTTCACCTCATGCGCGAAGTCGGTCACTGTGTCGTTCTCCATCTTCAGATCGACAATCACTGTCGATCCGCAGAGTTTCGAATGCGCCTTGGCGCTGGCATCTGGATCGTTCAGACGCCCTATCCGCTGAATATTACCGGCAAAACCAAGAATTTTCGCGTTGTAGACGTCGTCCAGCATAGATTTTCCGATCTGCCGTATCCGAAACACATCAATGTCGTTTCGGCACCTTTCTTTCTGCTTCCTATCCCTTATATAATGACCGCTGTGGGTCCGCGACAAGGCATGAGCGCCTTATGCGGATCCAAGTTTCGCGCACGCCGCTGTCGGGCCGGGCTGAGATTATTTCTCCAATACCCGCTGGATAAGGCCGTGAACCGTTCAACTCGTTCCTGCTGAGACAGGAACTACGGGAGACGCCTTCTATGGACGCTGTTATCAAAAACTTTCCGCCTCACGCCGATCAAGGCGAAAAAAAAGCGGAGAACAAATCCTACATGGATAAGCCAGTCACCGACCGCCCATCCCAAGAGGAGGTGGAAAACGCTGTGCGCACATTGCTGCGCTGGACCGGCGACGACATCGACCGCGAAGGGCTGATCGAAACACCACAGCGTGTCGCCAAGGCATACCGCGAAATGTTCGCCGGTTACGACCAATGCCCGGCAGAGGAACTGGGCCGCACCTTCGAGGAGGTGCAGGGCTATAACGACATGGTCCTGATCAAGGATATTTCGTTCCACTCCCATTGCGAACATCACATGGTGCCGATCATCGGCAAGGCGCATGTCGCCTATTTACCGGACGGCAAAGTGGTCGGTCTGTCCAAAGTCGCCCGCGTGGTCGATATTTTCGCCCGGCGCCTTCAGACGCAGGAAGCCATGACTGCACAGATCGCGCACGTGATCCAGGACGTTCTAAGGCCGCGCGGCGTTGCCGTACTGGTGGAGGCCGAGCATATGTGCATGGCCATGCGCGGCATTCGCAAGCAGGGGTCGACAACACTCACCACCACGTTCACCGGCGTCTACCGGGAAGACTTGCAGGAACAGGCGCGTTTCATGACCATGTTGCGCGACAAACACGGCTGATGACGACAATCACCTTCCCCCCTGCTCCATCCGACAAGGCCGCACTCGAAGAGGGTGCGGCTTTCTCACCCCGCTTCGATGCCACCGGCCTCGTCACTGCAGTGGTGACGGATGCCGAAACCAGTGCGCTTTTAATGGTGGCCCACATGAACGCCGAAGCACTGGCCACGACCCTTGAAACCGGCGTGGCTCATTACTGGTCGCGCTCGCGCGGTAAGCTTTGGAAGAAGGGGGAGACCTCGGGCAATGTTCAGCACATCGTCTCCATCGCCACCGATTGCGATCAGGATGCGGTGCATTTAAGCGTCAAGGTCGCCGGCGACGGCGCCACCTGCCACACCGGCCGCCGCTCCTGCTTCTACCGCAATGTAAGCATTCGTGATGGCAAAGCCGTTTTGATCGACCTCGGCATGAAGCCTTTGGCTGATAACGATGGACACGCTTGACCGAAAGTCGGTCTCGATTTCTTGAACGCTGCGAGCGTAGACTTTCTTCTAGGGAACACCCATCTAAAAATGAGCATTTTACGGGTTCCCCGGTGAGACTGCGTTGAACCGTTCGGTTCGCCAAAGCGACGCATATTCACCAATTCGATACAGTTCCCGGGCATGATGCAAAGGGGACGAGGAGATGAACATGCTCGATTGGGCATCTCTACGCAGGAAGCATGAAAACCGGGAAATCGATATGGTTTCTCCGGAGCCGCCGGTGATCGACCCTGTGCCAAAGCCGAAACCCAGAAACGGGATCGCGCTTGCTCTGGGCGGGGGCGCAGCTCGCGGCTGGGCCCATATCGGCGTTCTGCGCGCTCTGGACGAGGCCAACGTTCCCATTGGCATGATCGCTGGCACGTCTATCGGCGCACTTGTGGGCGGTTGTTATCTGGCCGGCAAGCTCGACGAGTTGGAAGAATTTGCCCGCTCCTTGACCAAGCGTCGCATCTTCGGCCTTCTGGACATCAATTTCCGCGGTAGCGGCCTGTTCGGGGGCATGAAACTGACCGCACGCATGCAGGAGCACTTGCAAGACGTCTCGTTCGACGATCTTTCGAAACCCTTCGTCTGCGTGGCAGCAGAAATCCGCACCGGCCACGAAATCTGGCTTTCGAGCGGATCGCTAATTACGGCGATGCGGGCCTCCTACGCACTGCCCGGTGTTTTTGAACCGGTTACCTGCAACGGCCGCGTGCTCGTCGACGGCGCACTCGTCAATCCCGTCCCGGTCTCTGCGTGCCGCGCCTATGAGCAACCGCTCGTCATGGCAGTGAACCTGCATTACGATCTTTTCGGTCGCGCGGCGGTGATCAAGCATTCGGCCGGCTTGCCACAGGAAACCGAAGACGGCGAACCTGCGGCGCTGATTGTCGACAAGGGGCCGCACCAGCACGATCACCGCCTTGGCATTACCGGCGTCATGGTCGAAGCTTTCAACATTATCCAGGATCGGATTTCGCGTGCCCGCATGGCCGGCGATCCACCGGATCTGTCGCTTCAACCGAAACTCGGGCATATCGGCCTTACCGAATTTCATCGTGCCGACGAAGCCATAGCCATCGGCTACGAAACCACCCAGGCACGTCTTTCCGAGCTCGATAGGCTGATTGCCGTACTCGGGTAAATGCGCAACTCAGGCGCTCGCCGCATCCTGCAATCTCAGTTGAATGCGCTTGTTTCCGTTCCAGTGATTGACCGCAAGCGTTCCCGCCGCGTGAATGGTGGCACCGCGATTGTCGAACAGGAAGTTTCCAAGATCGGTTTCAGCGGCCCGGAAAGCGATAGCCTCCATGCGTGCACCGGTCTGCGAACGCAGTTCTGCGCGGATATGACCATTCCCCACCACGCGCGCTTCGGCAAGGCGATGGCGTGGCAGTGCCAGCACTGGCGTCGGATGACCCGAACCGTAGGGGCCCGCCGTCTCCAACACGTCAAGGAGAGCAAAGCCCGCACCGTCGGCTGAAAGTGCTGCGTCGATCTTGAGGCTTTCCGCATCGCGCAATTGCTTGACGGCCCCCGCGGCACGTTCCTCGAAAAACGCCCGAAGCGGTCCGAGCTTTTCGCGCTCAATCGTAATGCCGGCGGCCATGGCGTGACCGCCGCCCTTGGCCAACAGTCCCTCTCTCACCGCCTCGCGAACGACCTTGCCAAGGTCGAAACCGGGAATCGAGCGTCCAGAGCCCGTACCCTTTCCGTTCGGATCGAATGCAATGGCGAACGTGGGACGCCGCGCGTGGTCCTTGAGACGCGAAGCGAGCAGTCCGACGATGCCGGGATGCCAGCGGTCGCTCGCCGTTACCAGAACGGCAGGCCCTTCACCGGCCATCAGCTCGGCGTCGACCTCCGCCTTCGCTTCTGCCAGCATGACCGTTTCCATATCTTGACGCTCGGTATTCAGACGGTTGAGCGTCTCGGCGATTTTGGCGGTCTCGACGAGATCGTCGCTGGCGAGCAGATTGCTGCCCAGCGCTGCATTGCCGATACGCCCACCCGCATTGATCCGTGGACCGATCATGAAGCCAAAATGATACGGGGTTAGCGGCTCCCCGATGCGCGACACCCGCGCCAATGCCGCCAGACCCGGAGTTTTCATCTGCCGGGCGGTCAACAGGCCTTTCACGACAAAGGCGCGGTTGACGCCGACCAGCGGCACCACATCGCAAACGGTGCCAAGCGCGACGAGGTCCAGAAAACCCAACAAATCCGGCGGAACCTTCGAGAAACCGCCTTGGCGCAAATGCTTCGCCGTTTGCACCAGCGCAAGGAACACAACGCCTGCGGCACACAAATGCCCTTGTCCCGACAAGTCGTCCTCGCGATTGGGATTTACCACCGCAATCGCCTCAGGCAGATCGCCACCTACCTGGTGATGATCGAGTATCACCACATCCGCCCCCGCCTCGTTGGCGGCAGCGACGGCGGCGGCGCTGTTGACGCCGCAATCCACGGTGACGATCAAGCCAGCCCGCCCTGCCAGATCCCGCATCGCATCGGGATTAGGCCCATAACCTTCAAAGATCCGGTCGGGTATATAGATCTCAGCATCGAGGCCGTAATGGGCAAGGAAGCGCTTCATCATGGCCGATGAAGCCGCACCGTCCACATCGTAATCGCCGAAGATCGCCACTTTTTCGCTGCGCCGAACCGCATGCGCGAGCCGCTCGGCTGCCTTGTCCATGTCGGTCAGGGTTGACGGATCGGGGAGCAGATCCCGGATGGTGGGATCGAGGAAACGCTCCGCCGCGTCCATATCGACCCCGCGCCCGGCCAGAACCCGTGCAACGATTTCGGGAATGCCATGCGTCTGTGCCATGGCCAAGGCTGCATTCTCGCCGCGCAAGTCGAGCCGATGCTCCCACGCGAGACCGCGCGCGGAGTGTCGAACGTCGAGGAAATACCGTTTCTCGCCAGTCATCGCCGCCTAGGTTTCACAGCGGTGGATCAAAGGCAAGCGCACACCGCAGCGGCCCGTGGAATTGCTGTGGTCTGAACTACAAAAACCGCTTTGGCATGGTTCTTCCGGACAAAAGCGAGGATGACGAAGCAAAGTGGAATGCGGCCTTTTCCTTCTCCCCGTCCCGCGGCCGGAAAGAAAACCCAGGGGCCCACCCTCAGAACTTATCAAGGTCCTGATGTCGGGCGATGATCTCGCGCACCGTCTGCGAAGAAGAACGCATCACGATGGTGTGAGTGGAAATCTGCTCGCGGCCGAACTTGACGCCCGCAAGCAGGTTGCCGTCGGTCACACCGGTCGCCGCAAACAGAACGTCACCCTTGGCCATCTCGTCCATACGGTAAACCTTGGTGGGATCGGAAATACCCATCTTGGCCGCACGCGCCACCTTTTCTTCGGTGTTGAGCTGAAGGCGCCCCTGCATCTGGCCGCCGATGCAGCGCAGTGCCGCCGCCGCCAGCACACCCTCCGGCGCACCGCCGATGCCCAAATAAATGTCGATGCCCGTCTCGTCCGGGTCGGTCGTGTGGATCACTCCAGCCACATCGCCGTCGCCGATCAGGCGGATTGCAGCGCCCGTGCCGCGCACCTCGTCGATAAGGCGCGCGTGCCGCGGACGGTCGAGAATACAAGCCGTGATCTCATTAACGGCAACGCCTTTGGCCTTGGCCAACGCCTCGATGTTTTCCACCGCCGGCGCATCCAGATCGACGACGCCCTCGGGGTAGCCCGGGCCGACAGCGATCTTCTCCATGTAGACATCGGGCGCATAAAGCAGGCTGCCACGCTCGGCGATGGCAATCACCGCCAGGGAGTTCGGCAGGTTCTTGGCGCAAATGGTGGTGCCCTCCAGCGGATCGAGCGCGATATCGACCTCCGGTCCCTCGCCCACACCCACTTCCTCACCGATATAGAGCATCGGCGCCTCGTCGCGCTCCCCCTCGCCGATCACCACCGTACCCTTGATGGGCAGGCGGTTGAGTTCGGAGCGCATGGCGTCAACGGCCACCTGGTCCGCCGCCTTCTCGTCGCCGCGTCCGCGCAAACGTGCTGCAGCCACGGCCGCGCGCTCCGTCACACGAACGAGTTCCAGCGTGAGAATGCGGTCGAGACCCGCCTGCGAGGCTTTCAACATTTATCCAAATCCTGATTTTCTCCCACTCCTCATGAGCGGGCCGGCTTCTTGTGGCAAAGACGGCGCGGGACGGCAAGTCCCCTGCCACCCCGTCAAAAACATGAATCGATTGAATAAATGTGACAGCCATGAATTGTGGCTCAGGCTGCCCGCTCAATGCGGATGACTTGCGGTTTATCGACCAGATGACCGTCCCGCATCACACCGTCAACCGCCTTGCGCACGGCGGCCTCGGTCGTTTCGTGTGTCACCAGAATCACGTTTTTCTGTGCGTCTGGAAGCCCCCCGTCGGCATGTTGCACAATGGATTCCAGCGAAATCTCGTTGTCGGCCATACGCTTGGCGATTGCAGCAAAGACGCCGGCACGATCATGCACCGTCATGCGAATGAAATACCCTCCCTCATGCGAACGCATGCGCGCGCGCTGGTATGGCTTCAACCTGGCAGCCGGGCGCCCGAACACGGGACCGTGCTGGAAGCCGGGGCGACTCTTGGCAATGTCGGCCATGTCGCCGATCACCGCTGAGGCGGTTGCACTGCCGCCGGCGCCCGGGCCGGACAGAAGGAGCTCGCCAAGCACGTCGGTCTCGATGGCGACGGCGTTGGTCACGCCATGCACCTGCGCGATAACCGACTGGTTCGGCACCATGGTCGGATGCACACGCTGCTCGATGCCGCTGTCGGTCTTCATGGCAACGCCGAGCAGTTTGATCCGGTAACCGAGCTCGCTGGCGGCGCGAATGTCAGCCTGACTGATATTGGAGATGCCCTCCATATAAATGTCGTCGGCCGAAATCTCGCAGCCGAAGGCCAGACTGGTAAGGATGGACAATTTGTGTGCCGTGTCGTGCCCTTCGATGTCGAAGGTCGGATCGGCCTCGGCGTAACCCAGGCGCTGCGCTTCGGCGAGGCAGTCTTCGAAGGAAAGCCCTTCTTCTTCCATACGCGTCAGGATGTAGTTGGCCGTGCCGTTCATGATCCCGAACACGCGGCTCACTTCGTTTCCGGCCAGCGCCTCGCGCATGGTCTTGATAACCGGAATCCCGCCTGCGACGGCAGCCTCATAATTAAGAAGAACCCCCTTCTCTTCGGCGATCGCCGCCAAGGCCACACCGTGTTTGGAAAGAAGCGCCTTGTTTGCCGTCACCACGTGACGCCCAGCCTCGAGCGCGGCCTTCACCGAATCGTAAGCCGCCCCACTGTCACCGCCAATCAACTCGACGAAGACATCGATCTCGGCCGAACCGGCCAGTTCTACCGGATCGTCGAACCATTGCGCGTTCCCCAACTCGATGCCGCGGTCGCGGTTGCGGTCGCGCGCCGAAACCGCCGTCAGCGCCATCGTGCGTCCGCATTGCCGGGTCAGTTCCGCTTCCTTGTCCGTCATGCAGCGCACGACGGAAGCTCCCACGGTTCCCAAACCCGCAATTCCAATACGCAACGCTTCGGCCATGATGCGGCGTGCTCCTTCTCGAAAGTTCAGTGAATTGGGCTCAGCGCCGGGCGCCGAGCGGAATGACGTTGTCGGTGTTTTCCGGTGCGGTTGCAAGAAAGCGCTTGATGCTGCGTGCAGCCTGACGAATCCGATGCTCGTTCTCCACAAGCGCGATGCGCACATGCCGGTCGCCGAACTCACCGAAACCGATGCCAGGCGCAACCGCCACATCGGCCTTTTCGACCAACAGTTTGGAAAACTCCAAAGACCCGAGATCGCTATAAGCCTGCGGGATAGGCACCCAGGCGAACATGGTCGCCGGGGGAGGTGGAACGTCCCAACCCGCACGACCGAAGGATTCCACCAAAACGTCGCGACGGCGCTTATAGATTGCGCGCACCTCTTCGATCTCCATACCGTCGGAGTTCAGTGCAGCCGCAGCCGCCACCTGGATTGGTGTAAACGCGCCATAATCCAGATAGGACTTAACCCGCGACAAGGCGGCAATCAGGCGCTCGTTGCCGACCGCAAACCCCATGCGCCAGCCGGGCATGGAAAACGTCTTCGACATGGAGGTGAACTCCACCGTCACATCCATCGCGCCGGGCACTTCCAGAACCGAGGGCGGCGGATTGCCGTCGAAATAAATCTCCGAATACGCAAGATCCGACAGGATGATGAGATCGTTCTTGCGGGCGAACGCCACAACATCCCTGTAGAAATCGAGCGAGGCCATACAGGCCGTCGGGTTCGAGGGATAATTCAGGATCAACGCCAGCGGCTTCGGCGTCGAATAGCGCACCGCGCGCTCCAGTGCGGGGATGAAATGCGCGTCCGGCTCTGCGGGAATAGCGCGCACCACGCCACCTGACATGATGAAGCCGAAGGCATGGATCGGATATGTCGGGTTCGGACACAAAACAACGTCGCCCGGCGCCGTGATCGCCTGGGCCATGTTGGCGAAACCTTCCTTGGAACCCAGCGTCGCGACCACCTGCGTCTCGGGATCGAGCTTCACCCCGAAGCGGCGTTCGTAATAGGCGGCCTGTGCCCGGCGCAGGCCCGGAATGCCGCGTGACGAGGAATAGCGGTGCGTGCGGGGATCACGCACGACATCACACAGTTTGTCGACGATGGCCTGCGGTGTTGGCAGGTCGGGATTGCCCATGCCCAGATCGACAATGTCGGCACCACGCGAACGCGCGCTCGCCTTCAGGCGGTTGACCTGTTCGAACACATAAGGCGGAAGCCGGCGGATCTTATGGAATTCTTCCATCGTCGTACCTCAATGCGGGTTGCGCGGAACCCGCGCCCGGTCCTCATATACCCAATCCCACAGCCGGTCGAGGGGATGCCGGCTCGCCTTATTCAGACTTTTCGATTTCTTCGAGCTGCCGCGATGCATGCGTTTTCGCAAGGCGACGCAACCGAAGCGCCTCAGCGTCTGCGTTGCTGGACGGCACGCTTCCCGCCAAACGCTCCCGAGCGGCTGACAGATCACGCGTCAGCGTATCCTTTTCAGTCGCATCGATCGGGATTGCCGCCGATTCCGGCGGTATGTTGAGATCCGGATATGCGCCCGTGTTGCGCACCCCGGGCGCATTGGCGACCTCAGACACAGGCGCGGGCCGCGATGTCGGTGTGCTGACAGCAGCGGAAGGTGCGGCGTCTTCCAGGCTGGCGCTGACGCAACCCGCGAGGGTCAGCAAAAGCACCGCCGTTGGCACGATCAATCCGGTAGCGCGAAAAAATCTGCCTTGAGATCTGATTTTCATATTCTCTTCCGATTCGAGCCACTACCATGCATGATGGTCGCGGGGAGCCTCCCGTGAGATTATGTTAACTCCGCGCCGCTTAAAAGGCGTATCCAGGTTTCGGGCGCAGATCATGGCTCAAGACAAGAAGACCAATGGCGCAAAAGATCACACAGATACAACGATAAACCAGTATTTCGCAAAAGACCCTGATCGTCTCGCGCAAAATCTTGCGCGAGCGTTGGAGGAACTTGGCAAAGCGGCCGCCTCGTGGACAGAAGCGCGGGAGAAGAGCGAATCGAGCGACATCTCCGCGGCGCCACTCGCCGACATGATCAGAACGTTCTCCCGTGTGAGCGAATACTGGCTCAGCGATCCCACCCGCGCATTGGAAGCGCAGACCAGGCTCTTTGCCGAGTTCATGGGCATTTGGGCCAATGCCATCCGCCGCATGAGCGAAGACACCGTCGTCGACTATGCATCGGCATCCGAGAATGATAGGCGCTTCCAAGATCCTGAATGGGGCCGCAACGCCTTTTTCAGTTTCTTGAAACAGGCCTATCTCGTCACCTCGCGCTGGGCAGTAGACCTCGTCGATGGCGCAGACGATCTTGACGACGTCACGCGTCACAAGGCGCGGTTCTACGTCGAGCAGATGAGCCAAGCGCTATCACCGTCGAATTTTCTGCTCACCAATCCCGAACTCTATCGGGAAACGATGGCCAGCGATGGCGAAAATCTGGTCCGAGGCATGCGCATGCTTGCCGAGGATATCGCTGCCGGCAAGGGCGATCTGAAATTGCGCCAGTCGGACAGCTCCAAGTTCAAGGTGGGTGAGAACATCGCCACCACGCCCGGAAAGGTCATCGCGCGCAATCAGCTCGTGGAAATCCTGCAGTATGAACCTGCCACCAAGAAGGTTCTAAAGCGCCCGCTCCTGGTCGTGCCCCCCTGGATCAACAAGTTCTACATTCTCGACCTCAATCCGAAGCGCTCGTTCATCCGGTGGGCGGTGGAACAGGGACACACCGTCTTCGTCATTTCCTGGGTCAATCCGGATGAGCGCCATGCGCGCCTCGACTGGGCGGATTATGTGGATGAGGGCATCCGCTTCGCTCTCGACACGATCCAAGAGGCAACCGGTGAAAAACACGTCAATGCCATGGGTTATTGCGTTGGCGGCACCTTGCTCGCAGCAGGTCTGGCGTTGATGGCGGCCGACGAGGACGAGCGCGTCGCTTCGGCGACCTTTCTCACAACCCAGGTGGACTTCACCTATGCCGGCGATCTCAAAGTGTTCGTCGACGAGGATCAGATCCAGGCGTTGGACGAAGCGATGCGCGAGCGTGGATACTTGGACGCTACACGCATGGCAACCGCATTCAACATGCTTTACGTGCATACACCGTAAAAGACCAAAAAGCGTTAAAAGCAGCTGCTGAAACGTTCCGTGATAACCCAGAATTTGATACCCGCGAAAAGCTGACGAGTTTAGGTGTGGGCGAAGCCCTGATCTCCACACTGGATGATAAAGGTCGCCCGCAGGTGGTGCAGCAAACGCTTATCAAACCGCCACAGAGTCAGATTGGTCCCATTACTGAGCAGCAAAGACAGAGTCTGCTGAGCACGTCTTTAGTGGCCGGTGTTTATGACAAGACGCTGGATAGAGAGTCAGCCTATGAAGTGCTGGCAGAGCGTGCATTAAAAGCCCAGGAGGCTGAAAAGAATCAGCCTGAAGACGAACCCAAAACAATTAAGAGAAGGCGTGAAACCGTGCTGGAAGCCTTTGCAAAAAGTACGATGCGTGCAATTGGCAGTCAATTAGGTCGTCGAATTGTCAGAGGTATTCTGGGTTCCTTATTAGGCAAGAAATAACAAATTGAGTCTGTTTTTAAATGCCGTAGAATAGTCATGAAGATATAAGGGGAAAGATGATGATTGATACTAAGAAAATTGAAGAAGTCGTACAAAGCATCAGCAAAGCATTACCACCGGGTTTAGTGCAAATGCAGGAAGATGCTGAAAAGAACATTCGTTCAGCCCTCACCGCGACATTCACCAAGCTGGATTTAGTCACGCGTGAAGAGTTTGATGTACAGGCGCAAGTATTGCTGCGTACCCGTGAAAAGTTGGAGGCACTGGAACGACGTGTCGCCGAGTTAGAAAACCCACCTAAATAAGAGAAACACTATGTCTGAATTTACTAATGTCACGGTCACACGTGAAGCAAACGTTTATTTCGATGGTAATGTGACCAGCCGTAAAGTGACATTTGCTGATGGCAGCTACAAAACATTAGGCATTATGATGCCTGGCGAGTTTACCTTTGGTACTGAAAAAGCCGAATTGATGGAAATTCTGGCAGGTAAACTCAGCTATCGATTGAAAGGAGATGCAGAGTGGATTGATGTGACAGCTGGCGAGTCTTTCAATGTGCCTGCTAACTCATCATTCGATATCCAGATTTTAGAGTTAGTGGATTACTGCTGTACTTACTTAGATTAATTTTATTTTTCTATCAGCAATAAAAAAGGCGCTTCAAGCGCCTTTTTTTATGTCTTTAAGAGAGAGCTTTATTCCCAATCATAGACTAAGTTCATTTGATACGTGGTATCAGTTGTCTCAGCGTCTTCAGCAGGTTGACTGTTATATTTGCTACGCAAGCTAGCACGTAACTTCCAGTCTTCTTTTTCAGTAATAGGCATTTCTCCACCAAAATTGGTGACAATCAGATAGTTGGTGCCAGGGCTGCTGAATGATGGGTAGTAGGTCAGATCATGAAATAAACTGAGTTTACTGTTCATTTTGTATTTGACGTCATAGCCTAATACACCTGTTGGGTCTTTATCTTTTGTGCCATCGCTGTAGCTTTCAAAGCGATAACCCAGACCGGCGAAGCCTTTGAATTTGAGATCATCTTCACGAATGAAAAATCGACCTAAACTCGCTGCGGCAATGGCTCGTAAGTCTAATTCTTCAAACTCATCAATTTCAAAGTCGGCTGAACCACGAGCAAACCACATTTCGCTGATATCACGTTCTAAAGATAGACCGGCCAGCTTTTGGTTGGCGGTTTGTTCGCCATCTTCTTTCTGGAAGTTAATTTCCATGTAGAGATTCATGCGTTCGGCATCTGTTTCACGGTTCAGCTCACCACGACCATGCGCGCCAAATCGATTTGTATTACCTGATGCACCCGTGACACCCATTGCAATGCTGCCGCTCCATGGATCACGCAGACGATTTCGTTCTTCACGTAGCGCGTTAATCGCTGTTTCATAAGACGTTTTTATGTCTTCAACTTCTTTTTCTTTGTCAGCTTTAATGGTTTCGATTTCGTCTTGATATTCTTGTTGTACAGCAAGAATTTGAGGTTTTGTGGCATCAGTAGCCCAAACGTTTTTGATATTTTTTGGGTTAATATCCACATTACCGAATGCTGTATTAGTCAGTTGCGCTTGGCCGTTATTATCAACAGATAGTTGGCCGACTATTCTGTCGCGGCTGTCTAACTCAATCAGATATTTTTTATCAGTAGTGATTTGGCTGACGCGAGCATAATCAATCGTGACTTCATTAGCGAAGGCTGTGTCCATGATTAATTGACCATTTGCGACTTGTTTTACTGTCCCTTTGAGCATACTGCCATCATCAAGAACGACTTGGTCAGCTACTGCGATATTGGTCAATGTGCTTGAAATTAATAAAAAAATAGTCCTCAAGCTAGGCTTGTACATATAAACTCCGGAGATTTGTATTAGATGAGTTGCGCGCTACTAAACTAACACAAGCAACCTCGCTCGTAAAAACGCAACGCTTTTTTGTCCTTTATTTATTCGACAAGTTTCACGGCATCTCAAAAAAAGTTAGGCTAATATTTCTTTTTTACACTCAACCAAGGATGGAGTATGAGTATCGCAAAGGTTTACAGCCGTGCGGTGACAGGCATACATGCCCAAGAAGTCACAATTGAAGTGCACCTATCGAATGGTTTGCCTAGTTTGTCGATTGTCGGGATGCCAGAAACAGCGGTGAAAGAAAGCAAGGATAGAGTGCGTT
Organism: uncultured Nitratireductor sp.; assembly: GCF_913053745.1. GTDB lineage: Bacteria > Pseudomonadota > Alphaproteobacteria > Rhizobiales > Rhizobiaceae > Nitratireductor. The sequence continues at coordinate 12,934 of NZ_CAJXGF010000007.1, read as the reverse complement.
CTGCCATATTGAACTCCCAGTTTACCTTCCCTCAACAACGTATCACTATCAATCTGGCACCTGCAGATTTACCCAAGGAAGGTGGACGGTTTGATTTACCCATAGCATTAGGCATCTTAGCGGCATCAAACCAGATTCCGCTGCGAGCAATTGCTGATAAGGAATTTATTGGTGAATTAGGGCTGGCTGGCGAATGTCGTTCTGTGCGTGGCGTATTGCCAACCGCACTGGCCGCATCGGCAGCCAAACGTACATTGATTCTGCCAGAAATCAATGCCGGTGAAGCTGCCTTGATTGAACAATGTGAGAGTTTTGGGGCAGATAACTTGCTCGCCGTATGTGCGCATTTACATGGACAACAACGACTTAACCTGGCGAGTTCGCCAGATTTATCTGATGCAGCAGACTATCCAGATCTCATTGATATTCGAGGGCAGTCTCATGCAAGAAGAGCACTAGAGATTGCCGCAGCAGGCTCACACAGTATTTTGTTCTGTGGACCGCCTGGCACAGGGAAAACCATGCTTGCCAGCCGATTACCTGGCATATTAACCACGATGTCTGAAGCTGAAGCAGTAGAAACGGCAGCCATACATTCTATTGCTTCTAACGGTTTTGATCCTGGTCATTGGCGTCAGCGTCCATTTCGTTCACCTCATCACACAGCATCTGCTGTGGCTTTAGTGGGGGGAGGCAGTCATCCGAGACCGGGAGAAATATCATTAGCGCATAATGGCGTACTTTTTCTTGATGAACTCCCTGAGTTTGACCGGCGTGTGTTGGAAGTGCTGCGCGAGCCAATAGAATCTGGCAAAATCTCGGTGTCGAGAGCAGCTCATCAGGCGGAGTTTCCAGCCCGCTTTCAACTGGTGGCAGCCATGAATCCTTGTCCTTGCGGTTATCTGGGCGAGTCTCGCTGTCGGTGCACAGAAGAGCAAGTTCGTCGCTATCGTGCTAAAGTCTCCGGCCCATTGCTGGACAGAATTGATATGTTGGTTGACGTGCCTGCGGTAGATAAAAGCTTATTAAGACATCAACATGTCGATGCGACAGCCGAATATTCTGAGCAGGTGCGGCATCGAGTAGAAAAAGCCCGCAAGAGACAGCTCGAACGACAGCGTAAAGCCAATAATTTGTTAGACCAAAAAGAAATTGAGGATGTGTGTCTGTTGAGTGAAGACGATTATCAGCTAGTGGAAAAGGCGATTGTTCGCCTTGGACTATCAGCACGGGCCTACCATCGAATTCTAAAAGTGGCGAGAACGATTGCTGATCTTGCAGGAAGTCGTCAAATACAAACTGAACATCTCAGCGAAGCCATTAGCTATCGTCGGCTTGATGTAGGTCACTAATGTTGCCGCTTTTTACCTTATTTGTTGAGTGGAAACACTCGTTTGATCATGTAGTTTTCAGAGGCGTTAATGCTCAATGATCTTAACTCGCAGCAGCAGGAAGCTGCGCGTCATATAGATGGACCCCTCTTAGTTTTAGCTGGTGCCGGTAGTGGTAAGACGCGGGTAATAACCCGAAAGATTGCCTATCTGATTGAGCAGTGTGGTATTCCAGCCAAAAATATTGCTGCAGTCACTTTCACCAATAAAGCGGCGCGTGAGATGAAAACACGTGTGTCTGAATTGATGGCCAGCCGTCAAAACTCGGCGGCAGCACGTGGTTTGATGGTCTCAACTTTCCACACACTTGGTTTGAATATTCTACGCCGTGAATATAAATCACTCGGATATCGCAGTGGTTTTTCTATTTTTGATGCTCAAGACAGTCTGGCGGTATTACGTGATCTGATGGGACGTGATTTTGCTGCAGATAGTGAGCATGCTGAACAGGTGCAGTGGCAAATTTCAGAGTGGAAGAATCAGCTGATTCTGCCTGACAAGGCCATGCAAATTGCTGAAGCAGGTACGCAAATGGCCGCAGCGAAAGTGTATCCACTTTATACCGCTGCGTTACAAGCCTATAACGCTGTTGATTTTGATGATTTGATCCTCAAACCAGTGGTGTTGTTTCGTGAAAATCCTGAAGTATTAAAAAAGTGGCAAGCGCGTATTCACTACTTGTTAGTGGATGAATATCAGGATACCAATGGCTGCCAGTATGAGCTGGTCAAGCAGCTGGTCGGCATTCGTGAAGCACTGACAGTGGTAGGTGATGATGATCAGTCTGTCTATTCATGGCGAGGTGCACGACCAGAAAACCTGGCACAACTACAGACCGACTATCCTCGTCTGAAACTGATTAAACTCGAACAAAATTACCGTTCCATGAGCCGCATTCTACGAGTGGCTAATACTCTGATACGCAATAATCCTCACGTATTTGAAAAGCAATTATGGAGTGCACTGGGAGCGGGTGATCCGATACGGGTGATCGGCTGTCGAGATGATGATCATGAATCAGAAAAAGTGGTGTCTGAGCTGCTTTATCACAAGCTGAAACATCAGGCGAGTTTCAAAGATTATGCGATCCTCTATCGCAGTAATCATCAGTCCAGACCGATTGAACGCGTATTACGTGAACATAATGTGCCTTACTTCTTAACCGGGGGTACATCGTTTTTCTCACGGATTGAAGTGAAAGACATCATGGCCTATCTGAGATTGCTGGCGAATCAGGATGATGACAATGCCTTCCTTCGGGTTATTAATACGCCGCGCCGTGGTATAGGTTCAAGCACTCTACAAGCTCTGGGAAATTATGCTACTGAGCGTAAAACCAGTTTGTTTGGTGCCTGCTTTGAGATGGGCCTGGCTGAAAAATTGCCTGAAAAAGCGATTCTGAATCTGACCCATTTTGCTAATTGGTTGGTTGATATTGCAGATAGAGCTAAACGTGGTGACTTAATGAGTGCGATCCGCGATATGGTCGAAGAAATCGAATATCGTGGTTGGCTGGAAGAAACCAGTGGCGATCCGAATAAAGCAGAGCGGCGCATGGACAACGTGCTCGAGCTGTTGAGCTGGATTGAACGTATCATCGAAAATGATACCGAAGAGAAAAGTATTGGCGATATTGCAGCCAGACTGACATTGATGGACATTCTGGATCGTCAGGAAGACGAAAACCAAGCGGATGCCGTGCATTTGATGACCTTACATGCCGCAAAAGGTCTGGAGTTTCCACATGTCTTCATGATTGGCATGGAAGAAGAAATCCTGCCTCACCGTACCAGTATCGAAGAAGGCACCATCGAAGAAGAACGTCGCCTGACCTATGTCGGTATTACCCGAGCCCAACGCAGTCTGGTCATGACGATGGCTAATACGCGTAAGCGTTATGGTGAGAAGATGGAGTGTGAGGAAAGCCGTTTTCTTCGTGAGTTACCATCAGATGATCTGATTTGGATGTCTGAAAAAACACAGGCTGATCCGGAAGAACGCAAAGAGCGTGGTAAGGCGCATCTCTCTAATATTCGGCAAATGCTGAAATAAAAAAAAAGCCCGGTGACTGAAGTGACCGGGCTTTTTTATGCTAAACCATGCGACGAAGCGTGTCGTCTTTACGTATAAAGTGATGGTAGAGTGCAGCGCCAATATGGCCGACCACCAAAATAGCCAGTACGATAGCTAATACTGAGTGTAACTCGCCGATGTCATGAGCCCATTGCACTTTATCAGCTGGTTTTTCAATGAGTACCTGACCAAATACTTTGACTGGATACCCATGTCCATGGATATACAGTGCACCCAGTGGTGGCATAGCAATCAGGCAAAAATACATGATGCTATGTACCGTTTTTACCAGTTTGCTGTTGGCGCCTTCAATAATCGGACGTTGATTTTTTTGTTTCATACTCCACAACAAACGTACTATGGCGAGAATCATAATGATTGCGCCTATCGACACATGATAGGGACCAAATGTATCCCCCAGCCAGTGTTTACCATCGTTAATCCGATCAGCAAATTTAAAAAATTGTTGGAAAACAAGTACGGCTACTAACCAGTGGAAAAAACGCGTCACACTGCCATATCGGTCTATCGAATCATTTATCATTTCTCTCTCCTTTGTGAAAACCATCGCTGAGACAGAATTATCAATACAATTGTTCCGGTTATTCGGTTTTTATTAAAATGATGATTGAATAATTTTGTCGAGTTGATTGGCAAACTGCATTCTGTCACGGTGATTAAAGGCATTCTGTCCACCTGTATCCACACCGCTTGAACGCATGGTATCCATAAAATTACGCATGGTTAAACGTGCAGCAATATTGCTTTTATCCATTAGTTCACCACGTGGGCTGAGGCAGATGCCGCCACGATCAATCACATCGTTGGCAAGTGGAATGTCAGCAGTGATAACTAAATCTTTCATTTGAACACGGCGGGCTATCTCATCATCTGCCATGTCAAAACCTGAGGCGACTTGAATAAACTGAATTTGATTATCTGCCGGCACCTTAATCGCGTGGTTTGCAATAAAGGTCAGCGGCAGGGAGGTGCGTCTTGAAGCCCGAATCAGGATTTCTTTAATAACAGCCGGACAAGCATCGGCATCGACCCAGATATGCATTATTCTTCCTGGTCAGATTTATTCAACGTACGTTTTTCTTGTCTGACTTTAATATGAAGTGCAGCCTTTGCCATCAAATGTGCACTGACTGGAGCGGTGATAAATAAAAATAAAGTCACCAGTATTTCATGCAAGCTGATACCATCAGTTTTGGTACTGAAATGAATGGCAGATGCCACCAGAACAGCACCGACACCTAGAGTACTGGCTTTGGTGGGACCATGTAAACGCATATAAAAGTCAGGCAGTTTGAATAAGCCTAGGGAACCGACCAGCGTAAAGAAACCACCCAGAATAATCAGAATAGATAATAAAATTTCTAACATGATTTATTCCATTATATCGCCGCGCAGCAGGTATTTGCTTAGCGCGAGTGTACCCATAAACCCCATCAACGCAATCAATAGAGCGGCTTCGTAATAAAGATTGCTTCGCAGGAAAATACCCAGCAGGATAAGTAGGGCAATTGAATTAATATACAGTGTATCGAGGGCCAGAATTCTATCCGGCACACTAGGACCGATAAGTAGTCGATAAAGGCTCAATAGCAGGGCCGTACACACCATAACGCAGGCTGTAATGATGGCGATATTCAGCATTAGTTGAAAATCTCCTTTAACGGTTTTTCAAACAGCTGTTTGATTTCATCAATGGTAGCTTGGGCATCATCGATATGCAGGGCATGAATCAACAGCTTTTTCTGGTCTTTAGACAAGTCACAGGTGACAGTCCCGGGAGTCAGTGAAATGGTATTGGCAAGAATACTGATGGCCAATGGTGATGTTAAATCCAATGGTATCTCAACAAAACCGGGTCGCAGTTTATCTGAGGACATGAGAATAAGACGCGCCACGTGAATATTGGCAATCACTATCTGCCAGAGCACAGAGCTGAAAAACTTAATCAGCAACCATGGCCGACGTACCATGACGCGTTCCTCCCAGAATCCAGCACTGAACCAAGGAATAAATATTGCGAGTAAGCCACCTAAAATCATATGGCCAGCCGATAAGGTGTTATTCAATAAAAGCCAGATAGCCCATAAGGCCAGAGTGAGAAATGGATGAGGAAAGCATTTTCGCCACATATTATTCTCCTCCCTGATAGGCAGGCTGGCCCATTACTGCATCAATATAAGCTTGATGATCATTCAGTTGTGAAGCCACACTCTGGGTAAAATCAGATATAGGACCGGCTGCAATGACTAATATCGGACTGGCTAGCACTAAAACTAAAGCCAGAGCCAATGCACGTATATTCAGCTTCTCACTGTCATCATCGAGAGAGGTATCCGTTTGATAGAAAATGATTGAGCCTGACCGTGCCATCGCCATAATCATTAATAAGCTGCCTATTAAAATGATGGCATAGATCCAGGTACTTAATGTGCTGCTCAGCGCGGCTTCCAAAATCATTACTTTACCGATAAACCCTGACAGTGGTGGCATGCCTACAATAGCAATAGCGGTAATGAAAAACACAGAGCCTAAAAGAATGGCATGTTTCATTGGGGCGCCAGGACGTAACCTATCAGAGTATGAGCCTCTGGCTCGAGCAATGATGTCGGCTACCAGAAATAATCCGGCACCAATCAGCGTGGAATGAATTAGATAATACAAGGTAGCCGCTAACGCTTCGGTTGTATTAATCCCGATACCAATCAAAAGCGTGGCGACGGAAGCCAGTATCAGAAAAGCGGTTTGTTCTTTTAATGCACGGGATGCAAATACGCCAAGGACGGCCATTGTTAACGTGACCAAGCCAAGATTTAATACTACCTCAGCATGCAAGCCAGATAGCGCGTTTGCCTGTTCTGAGAATAAGGTGCCGTGAACACGAATAATCGCGTAGAGCCCCACTTTGGTCATGATCGCAAATAAAGCAGCCACGGCAGCAGAGGTATTGGCATAGGCACCAGGTAGCCACAAATAGAGCGGGAAAATAGCCGCTTTGATACCAAACACCACTAAAAGAAGCAGTCCAGCTGCTGCCACAATACCTTGATCAGCACTGTCCAGCTGAGCAATGTGCGTAGACATATCAGCGATATTTAATGTGCCCAAAATGCCATAGAGTGTGCCCACAGCGAATAAAAACAAGCTGGAGCCGACCAGATTAATGACGACATAATGCAGCCCGCCTTTAGTGCGAAGGCGGCCGCCGCCATGGAGTAATAAGCCATATGATGCGAGTAACAGCACTTCGAAGAAGACAAACAGGTTAAACAAGTCACCAGTCAGGAAAGCACCATTCAGACCAAAAAGCTGGATTTGATAGAGCACATGAAAATGTTGACCTTTTTTATCGGTACCCTGAGAAATGGCATAAGCCAATGCAATAACTGCCAGTATGGATGTCAGCAGTATCATCAAGGAAGATAGCTTATCCAACACCATCACGATGCCAAATGGCGCTGTCCAGTTACCAAGTAAGTAAACAGAATAATCACCACTATTGGCGATAGTGACGGTATAGATACTCAGCAAGAGCAGAGCCGTAGTAAATATCAGGCTAACTATACGCTGTAGCGGGATACCTTTGGGCCGAGAAAATAATGTCAGTATGCCACCCAATAAAGGTAACAAAATTAGCAGGATTGGTAGCTGTGACAGTGTCATTTGGCATCTCCTCCTGCTACTTTATTCTCCTGTTCTTCAGCCACATAACTCATGCCATCGACATGATCGTTACCCAGTTCACTACGTGCTTTTAAAGCCAGAACAATCAAAAAGGCCGTCATGCCAAATGCGATGACGATGGCGGTTAATACCAGCGCCTGAGGAAGAGGATCGGTATATTTGGTTGTTTCCGCAGAGATAATGGCAGCCTCACCAATTTGTAAGCGTCCCATAACGAATAAAAATACATTCACTGCATAGGAAATCAGCGTTAACCCCAGTACCAGAGGAAAGGTACGAGCCCGAAGCACAAGGTAGACACCACTTGATGTCATGACACCTATCGCGATGGCAACTAACCACTCCATCTATTTTTTCTCCTGTTGAGCTAAACCATGAGATGCGTGACTGAGCTTACCCAGTTCGACCAGAATAAGTACGGTTGCACCAACGACCACCAGAAATACACCTAAATCAAATATCATGGCACTGGCAATTTCAAATTTGCCAACAATCGGCCATGTCAGATAGGTGAATGTCGTCGTTAGGAACGGATAAGACAGGAACATGGCTGCTAACCCGGTGACAAAAGCTGCTGTTAAACCAACCGCAATGACTTTATGCATATCCACTTTGATTCTGGCGTTTGTCCAGGCAATACCGTTTGCAAGATACTGTGAAATGAGTGCTACTGCAGCAATCAATCCTGCGATAAAGCCACCACCAGGTAAGTTGTGACCTCGCAAGAAGATAAAGACGGCAACCATTAACATTAATGGGAATAGCAGTCTTGTCAGTGTTTGCATAATCGGCGGGTGAGGATCATGACTCCACTCACGTCCCTCTATGTCACGTTGCGGTGCAGGTAATTTCAGATCTTTGAGTAGCGCAAAAATACCCAGACCAGCTAAGGCTAGTACAACAATTTCGCCCAATGTATCAAAGCCACGGAAATCCACTAGAATAACATTCACCACGTTAGTGCCACCGCCACCAGGCTTGCTGTTCTCAAGGAAGAATCCAGAAATACTCGCGTAATCCCGGCTCATTACAGCCATGGCTAATAACATCACCGTGACACCTGCAGAAATGGATAAAACCAGGTCGCGAAACAGTCGTCTATGACTTCTTTCCTGAGGACTGTGCTGTGGTAAGAAGAACAGAGCCAATAACAGCAGCACAATCGTGACGACTTCAACGGATAATTGCGTCAAAGCCAAATCAGGTGCTGAGAATTTCACAAAGCCCAGGGAGACGATCAAACCAATCACACCGATAATAATCAGTGAAACAAGTCTTTGATGATGCAATAACGCCGTTAATATACTGGCAATCACAAGAATACCCACTTGCACCATGGTGAGCAGGTTCGCATCCAGTAAAGTACGGTCACCAAACAGTGGGCTATCAAACTGTAAAAATCCATACAACGTTGCCGCGACACCAGATAGCAATACCCAACTAATGGCATTTTGCAAAGAGCCACGATCAAATAATCGACTGATTCTGCCACTCAGCACTAACAAGCCGTGTGTGATTCTGTTAAACAGTGTTTTCGCATCCAGACGAGGTAAATTTGTATCGTGCCAGCGGAATAATTTTTCCCGATAGAAATAGACAATAACGCCGAATAACAGAGCAATAAAACTCATTAATAAAGGGATATTGAAACCATGCCAGATAGCAAGACTATAATCAGGTGGTACAGATTGTATGCTCGCCGCGACAGCCACACTTAGAATCGGGGCGACAATCAGCATGGGTACCATACCCACCCCAAGACACAGCAATACCAGAATATCGACAGGTATCTTCATAAACCGTGGTGGTTCATGTGGTGTTTTGCTTAAGCCCTGAGGTTCACCATTAAAAAATACATCGTGGATAAATCTTAGCGAGTAAGCAACAGAAAAAACGGCGCCGAATGTCACAATGACGGGAATCGCCCAACTAAGAGTATGGTGATCCGTTGCGGTTAAAGCTTGTTGGAAAAACATTTCCTTACTCAGGAAGCCATTCAGAAGGGGAACACCTGCCATGGCAGAGGCCGCAATCATGGCGAGTAATGCGGTGTGAGGCATGTATTTTAAGAGGCCATTTACTTTGCGCATATCGCGGGTGCCACATTCATGATCGATAATTCCAGCCACCATGAATAACGATGCTTTGAAGGTCGCATGATTAATGATGTGGAAGATGGCCGCCACAGCGGCTAATTTGGTGCTAAAACCAAACAACAGCGTGATTAATCCCAGATGACTTATGGTGGAATAGGCTAACAAGCCTTTTAAATCATGCTTAAAGAGTGCGGTATAGGCGCCCAGCACCATAGTTATCATACCAGCTCCGCCCACTAACCAACCCCAGGCCTCAGTGCCTGAAAGAACCGGAAATAGTCGAGCAAGAATAAAAATACCGGCTTTCACCATTGTGGCTGAATGTAAGTAGGCCGATACAGGGGTCGGTGCTGCCATGGCGTGAGGCAGCCAGAAGTGAAAAGGGAATTGAGCCGATTTGGTAAATACGCCCAATAAAATTAATACTAATGCCGTCAGATAGTGTTCATTTTGGCGAATAAGATCGCCTGATGCCAACACGTCGGTGAGATTAAAGCTGCCAACCATATTGCCAATCATTAATACGCCAGCCAACATAGCTAAACCACCGGCACCAGTGATGGTCAGTGCCATTCTTGCACCATCGCGGGCATCTTGGCTGTACTGCCAGTAGCTGATCAATAAAAATGACGTTAAGGATGTTAATTCCCAGAATATAACAAGCTGGATTAAATTTTCTGAAAGCACAATGCCTAACATTGAGCCCATAAACATCAATAAATACGCAAAAAAACGGCCCATTGAGTCCTGAGCCGATAAATAATAGCGTGCATACAGAATGACAAGTAGTCCAATCAGTAAGATCAGAAAACTAAAGAGTAGCGACAGGCCATCAAGTCGAAACGCGAAATCTAAACCCAGTGCAGGTAGCCATGACCAGCTCTGAACCAGTGTTTCATTATCGAAAGGAATATGAACAGCTGGCATCAAGATCAATAGTGCTAAAAGGGTGACAATGCCCGCCACCCAGGCTGAGGCAACACGATTAAATCTTGCAGCCCATGCGGCAATAGGTGCGCCCAGAAAAGGGATTAGAGCAACTAAAGGTAAGTTGAACGCCAATAAATTCATTGATTTTCCTGTTATCTAACGGGTGCTCATATTCTATATTTATACATGAAAAAGCACTGTAGAGCAGCGCTCTACAGTGCTTTTTTGTTCATTTCAGACTTTACGCTATTGTGATTGAGCAACCATGTAGTCTACCGCTTCCATTATTGCTTCATCACTCAGATCAGAACGACCACCTTTAGCAGGCATCATATTAAATCCTTCAATAGCATGTTTATGCAGGGTGTCGATACCTTTTTCAATACGTGGAGCCCAGTCTGCAGCATTACCAATTTTTGGTGAATTCATCAGTCCAGCACCATGGCAGGCAGCACAGACTTGCGTCACGATTTGTTCACCGCCGCCACCAGTATTGGTATCTTCTTCTGCAGGTGCTGCTTGTACAGCAGGTGGCTCACCAATATTGACTTCTGCAACGGGTTTAATACGTTCAGCGACGGCTTCTTCATCCATGCTGGCCGGAGCAGTTGCATTCTTGCCTAATTCAAGTGCGTTATCCAGCACAACTAATACCAAACCGAAAAGTATTAATACGGTGACAATACTACCAATTAGAAATTGACCAGAATTATTATTATTCACTGAAAACCTCTGCTTATTTTAATAATGGCGATGATTATACGGTTAACGAACTTTCTGTGCCACGAAAAGCAACAGAAAGGATTAGTTCTCTATTGCTGATAAACATATTTTCCCTATAGTACGACCGGATAGTAAACGTTGGTGGGCTTGTTCAATATTGCTGGCAGAAATCGGCCCCAATGTCTGTTTGTGAGTACATTTAAGCGTTTTAATATCCAGCATTTCTGAGATGCTATTCAGTATATGATGTTGCTCGATCATATCGGCTGTTTTGTACATAGGTCTGGCAAACATAAACTCCCAGACTATGCCTGCACTTTTATTTTTGAGCTTGTCTATATTGTGAGTTTGCTGGCTTGTGACAACAAAACAAATCATGCCTTGAGGGGCTAGCAAATCGGTGAGTTCATCGTAGTATGGGTCAGTATCTGCTAAGCATAAAATATAATCGGGAGCAGCAATATTTAATGCTGAGTAATGATCCGTTAATTGTTGATGGTTGATGACGTGATCTGCACCCATTGCATAGCACCAATCGATAGACTCTTTACGAGATGCTGTTGCCACGACATTGAGCTTTGCAACCTGTTTAGCCAGTTGTATAGCAATTGAGCCTACACCGCCGGCACCGCCAACAATCAGGATGGTTTTACCTTTATCCATATCGGGCTGAATGCGCATTCTTGAGAATAGGGCTTCCCACGCAGTAATACTGGTAAGCGGCATGGCAGCAGCTTGTTCAGCAGTGAAATTTTGTGGGGCCTTGCCGACAATGCGTTCATCAACTAATTGATGTGAGGCATAACAGCCATCACGCGTGACATCACCAGCGTAGAAAACTTTATCACCCACGTTAAATAATTCACAATCGTCACCTGTCTCGACAACAGTGCCAGAGGCATCCCAACCAATAATTTTGGCCTTGTCATTATTGTCATCCAGGCTGGCTTTAATTTTTGTATCAACAGGGTTAACAGCAATCGCTTCTATTTTGATAAGAAGATCATGCCCTTTGGGTGAGGGTGTCTCGCGCTCAAGTTCTTGTGCTTGTCCATTGGCTTGAAAAAATCCATAGGCTTTCATTCACTTTGCTCCGCTTGTGGCTATTTGATGTTAATGACCCAATAGTATGAATTAAGTTGCTGTGATTTATGGCAAAAGCTGCTTCAAAGCGTTTAGGTACTCGTCTTCTGATGGTGGCATGCCATCACGTTGCGCTTGCCATATTGATTGCGCCAGACAGTCCATCATCATGTGATCACAGTGATGTGGGTCTTGTTTGGCATGAAGTAATTGCTGGTAGATGTCACGAATACCCTGGGGTCTGTTTGTTTGAATCTGTTCGTGCAGAGCCAGATGTAACCCCATATGTAAATAAGGGTTGGTTTCGCCAGCTTCAACGAAGTAGTCTTGATCGATTTTATCTGGTTGATTAAATAAGGCGTGATATTCGGGATGAAGCTCAATGATATGAGCGATGTGTTTTTCGAGCTCAGTGAGGGGGGCGCTAGTATGGAATTTCTTCCACACATCGAAATAGACTTGTCTGATTTCTTGTCGGTTTTGACCAAACATTATGATGCAGTTCGTGACTGACGACGTTGCTGGTCACGGTAATAGTCACAATATTGGGTGACAGAGCAGGTGTCACATTTTGGTTTACGCGCCAGACAGACATAGCGGCCATGTAATATTAGCCAGTGATGCGCATCTAACAGATAGTCTTTCGGGACAACTTTCATAAGTTTGTCTTCGACCGCCTTAACCGTTTTTCCTTTTGCCAGCCCTGTTCTGTTAGATAAACGAAAGATATGCGTGTCTACGGCAATGACAGGGTGTTTAAAAACGGTGTTTAAGATAACGTTAGCGGTCTTGCGACCAACACCAGGTAAGGCTTCCAGTGCTTCCCTATCTTCTGGGACCTGACTGTTATGTTGCTCAATTAAAATTCGACAGGTCTTGATGACATTTTCAGCCTTGCTGTTGAATAAACCAATCGTTTTGATGTATTGCTTTAAG
>NZ_CAJXGF010000006.1 GCF_913053745.1 uncultured Nitratireductor sp. | reverse complement strand
ACATCGTCGCCGCCGCCACGCCCGAGCTTCATGAAAAGGCGATGGCGCTATTGCGTTGAACAGGGTCAGAAATTGATGTCGCCCGTGCCATCCAAGAAGGCGAGAAGGGCAGCGAGCGCCGGCTCCCGGTAACGGTCGGCTTCTTGCAGGATCTCGTGCCGCGCGCCGTCGATAGTCAGCAGAGATCCGCTACGCAGATGCCGCGCATAGTGCTCGATTGCGGCGTTGGAGACCACGCGGTCGCCTCCGGCGGCCAGTATGAGAGAGGGGATGTGGAGCCGCGCCATATAGGCCGGATCTGTTACGTGTTCGATGGCGCGGAACATTGCACGCGTCCACGCCACTGTCGGTCCATTGATGGCAAGCCCCGGCCAGGCCGAGACCGTCGCCCGGTTTCTGGCGAAGCGCTCCGGGTCGGAGCTCAGTGCTGCAGGCGAAAAATCCGGCGTCTTCAGCCGGTTGCGCCGACCCGGCATATACATTTTTCCAAGCCCGATAGCGTAGAGAAACTGGGCAAGACGTCCCACCCACAATGTCGTTGCTGGCGAGGCGGCCAGGCCCAGCAGAGGTGCGCAAAGCACCATGCGGCGAACGCGGTTGGACAGGGTGTGAGAGGCCAGAAGCGCGATCAGAACGCCCGTGGAGTGGGCGAGTATGTAGTAAGGACCCCGACAATCCGGTAGCACCACCTGTTCGAAGAGTGCGTCCAGGTCGCGGATGTAATCGTTGAAGCTTTCCACATAACCGCGATTGGCGTTCGCCAGAAGCCGCTCGGAACCGCCCTGACCGCGCCAGTCCAGAATCGCCGATCCATAACCCCGCCGTGCCAGATCGTCAGCGGTCTCGAAATACTTCTCGATATACTCGTTGCGCCCGGGAAGCAGCACCACGGTGCCATGCTTTTCCTTTCCGCGCCCGGGCACGCGGGCATAACGGATCGATACTCCGTCATCGGTCTGAAGCCGGCCTGCCTTTATCCCCTCTGGTGCGGGGTTTTCCGGAACGGAGATGAGCAGGTCGTCCATGCGGGATCGTTGGCCTCAAGCGAGAATTTGAGGGAGCGGAGGAAGATCATATTCCTATGAAGTGATAGAGCTGGGAACTCCGAAAGGCAAGAAACAGAACCGTTTCTTGTAAAAACGGATGCCGGAAGCGGCGCAATGCCGCTTCCGGCTTTCCGCACCGGTGGAAGGGACGTTACATCCGGTGCGTTTCCCGGCGCATCGTCACGAAAGCCGATGCGCATACTCAATAATCTACAGCGTCTTTGTGCTTCCGCAGGGTTGCACGGGCTGCGCGGCGACAACGCTGTGCCACCGATCGATTGCATCAACCCTAACAATGCCAAGCTGAACGGTATCCGAGCGCATCGTTCATCCGTCGTTCATGTGGTTGCGGTGCGCTCTTGAACTGAATTTTTGCTGTTCCCATATATCTTCCGCAGCCGCCAGAACGGGGCTGCTGGTCAGTGCGAAACGCCCATGAGCGGGTTTCGGAAAACGGCTACAACGCAATGTTGCTCAACAGGAGAACAGACCATGCGTCACGTTGATTTTTCACCTCTTTATCGTTCCACCGTCGGCTTCGACCGGCTTTTCTCGATGCTCGATACGCTGGGCCAGCCGGAAAACGGCCAGACCTATCCGCCCTATAACATCGAGCGCACGGGCGATGATGCCTATCGCATCTCGATGGCGGTCGCTGGATTTGGCGACGAAGATATTTCCATCGAGGCTCATCGCAACGTGCTTACCGTCAAGGGCGAGAAGGCTTCCGACCAGAATGGCGAGAGCGAACTGCTTTATCGCGGCATCGCCGCGCGTAGCTTCGAGCGTCGTTTTCAGCTCGCCGATCATGTGGAAGTGACGGGCGCCAATCTCGAAAATGGCCTTCTGCACATCGACCTTACGCGCAACATCCCCGAGGAGATGAAGCCGCGCCGCATTCCCATCGCTTCGGTGAAGGATGCGAAGGAGATCGAGGCCAAGGCCCACTAAGGCCCATACCCTGACAAACGACGGCGGCGCCCTTTGTGGCGCCGCTTTTGATTCATGAACTTGGGGAGTTGCGTCGGCGCGAAAGAAGCGCATCGAGCGAGATCAGCCCGGCGCCTTTCAGCACCAGATAGAGAAGTGGGAGAATCCAGAGCGTGCGCTGATCCCAAATCAATCCGTCCGAGAAACGGTCGAACCAGGCACCGGCCGTTTCCGAGCCGACCTTGTGCACGGCGATATCCACATAGGATTGCACCAGAACGAAACCGATCATGCCGAGCGCGGCGATCCTGGTGAACAGTCCGATGACGATCAGAAGCGGCAAAACGAATTCCGCGTAGGTTCCAACCCACACCATCGCGCCCCACGGAATGAAGGGAACGGCCGAGATATCGCCATTCGCAGCTTCCACCGCCGGTAAAGCGATCTGGTAGTAGGCGCCGTCGGCGATGCTGAAGAAGCCGAAGATGCCTTCCTCCACTTTGGTTCTGGCGGAGTTCAGGAAGTAGAAATAGAGCACCGCAAAAAAGGCAAACCGCGCCGCAAGTCCCAGAAACCAGCCGTCGAATATGCGTTCCACGGTTGAGAATAGGCGCGCATGCAGGTCCTGGATTGTCTGAAACACCGGTGTCAGTCCTCTTCGTCGGTGACGCTGCAAGAGCGACAGCTTTCAAAAGCGCCGCTTTCGATCAGAAGGGCGATTGCGGTCGAAAGATCGAAAGAGGGGTGGTTTTCCAGCGCCCTGCTGGCAGCTTTCTGTAGGGTGGCGCCCTGGCAAAGCGCTTGCAAGAAATGGAATTGCCCCCGGTCGAGCTTGTGCACCCGCACGTCCAGCAACGGTCGGGTCACGAGCGCTGCCTCGGCGACGCTGGCGTTGATACGTTCCGGCATGGGGCCCTTGCGATGGGCCATGAAGATCGTATGCACGGCATAATCCGAGGCGATGAGCTTGGTGGCCGGGTGCGGTGTGAAGAGTGCCGTTGCAAGCCGCTCGGGCGCAAATGCGCCAAGGGCAGAGGGCGCGAGCGGTGTTCGGTCGGCTGCATGATAGGCATCGAGCCAGGCGCGCTCCAGCCGTGCCACGTCGGGCAGATATCTCAGATGCTGGATCGGCGCGAAACCGGCGAGGAAATCCGCAAACTCGTGTCCGTATTCGAAAACGAGGCGCGAACTCGGCGGGCGGGCACGCAGGAAATCCCGCGCGATCATGCGAAAATTCTGTTCCCCGAGTATTAGGGTGACGGCCGGAAAAATTTCGCAAAGCGCATTCACCAACCCATGCGTGACATTGTTGCGGTAGACGTTGAAGCGCTTGTTCGCCGCTTTTCCTCGCGGACCGATCACGCCTTGTGGCGTATCGCGTTCGGGATCGAGCAGCACTGCGCCGAACGCATCGTCGTAGGCGAGCCTGTGTCTTTTCGCCATCGTGTCAGGACTGTAGGACATGACGGTTCATGCGCTGTTGGCGCCCGCGATAGCGGTCGAGGATATGCTCGGCCGCGGTTGCTTCGGACCGCAGGATCGGCCAGTCGGGAACCTCCGAATCCCATTCGACCAGCGTGTCGATGGGGCCGCGCTCGTCGATCACCATCTCATACAAGCTCCACACAGGATCGGCGACAGGTCGGTCATGACTGTCGATCAAAAGGGGAGACCCTTCGTCGTCTTCCTGTTCGTCATGGCCCGCCAGGTGGATTTCGCCGACATGCTGCAACGGAAAATCGGCCAGATACTCCGTGGCGCTGTAGCCATGATTGGTGGCCGAGACGAAGACATTGTTGATGTCGAGCAGCAGCCCGCAGCCTGTCCGTTTAACGATCTCGCGCAGAAAATCCGTTTCGGCCCATTCGGATTCGCAAAACAAAATATAGGTGGACGGGTTCTCCAGAAGCACCGGTCTGCCGATGGTGTTTTGCACCTGATCGATATGCTCGCACACACGCGCCAGCGTCTCGTCGGTATAGGGTAGGGGCAGGAGGTCGTTGAAGAAGACGTCGTCATGGGTCGACCAGGCGAGATGCTCCGAAATCTTGAAGGGCTCATAACGCTCCACAAGACTTGCGAAACGGGCCAGATGTTCCCGATCGATTGGATTGTGCCCGCCGATGGACATGCACACGCCGTGCAGGGAGACCGGTAGCACTTTGCGAATCTCGGTTAGCGAGGCGTGTGGCGGACCGCCCGCCCCCATATAGTTTTCCGCATGCACCTCGACGAAACCGACCGAGGCGGGATCAGCCGCGATGGCATCGAAATGCTGGGGTTTGAAACTCGCGCCGGCACGGCCGGCGGGATCGAATGCCGGGAAGCGGCGTTGGATTGCGGAGTGGACTGCGGACTCGCGTGCCATCGGGCGTCTCCCGGCATTGTTGTCTTTGGATTGTGTCGAGCCGGATCAGGACGGCAGGTCGCGCTCGAGCGGCTCAAGCGAACCCATGCGGTCGTCGGGCAGTTCCATCGTGGTGCAGGTGCCCGCATCGACATAAGTCCAGGCATTGCCCTGGTAGTCGACCTTTGATGTGCCGGCGCATGTGGTGCCGGGGCCAGCTGCGCAGTCGTTCTTGCCCGCCATGGACACGCCATAGCATTTTTCTTTTTCCTGGGCCTGTGCGGCGGTTGTCGTGGCCACGGTGCCGGCCGACAGTGCGGCGGCAACGGTACCGGCAATGTAGGCGGCGGTAAGTGCGGTTTTCGTGGACATGAAATGATCTCCTCTAGAGGTCGTGTCGAAACCGGATTGCTGCTCCGGCAGGACCGTTTTTTCAGAGGGATCGTTCACTTGGAAATCAAGCGCGCGCGAGCCAGCATCACTTGGGTGTGAGGCCCTGTTTATCGCAGGGCCTCGTGCCTAAACCGTTCAGCCGTTTAAAGCTTGCGAGAACCGTTCGATTTCTGAGTGTTCCGTCGCGAAGCTGGTCACGAAACGGTACAGAAGCTCGTCTTCTTTCATTTCACCGATAAAAGAGAGGGGCGCCTTCCAGGGATGAAATTGCGCACCGGCGGCCTGCAAAACCCTCGCCTTATCGGCCGTTAAAAGCGCGAACACCTCGTTTGCCTGTGGCTCCCAGGCAAGACGTGCGCCGTCGGTCGCCGATATGACGGCTGCAAGATCCGCTGCCACCGCATTGGCATGACGCGCGGTATCGAGCCACAGTTCGTCCTTGAAATAGGCTTCGAATTGCGCGGCCATGAAACGCGACTTCGAAAAGAGCTGCGCCGCGCGCTTGCGCAAGAAGCGCATCTGGCCGATTTTCGCCGGGTCGAGCACGACAATGGCCTCCGCGCACCAGCAGCCATTCTTGGTGCCGCCGAAAGAGACGATGTCCACACCGCGTTTCCAAGTCATCTCGGCCGGCGTCGTTTCGAGTGCCACCAGCGCATTTGCAAAACGGGCACCGTCCAGATGAAGCGGGATGTCTGCCTGGCGACAGATCCCCGCGATCTTCTCGATCTCCTCTAAGGGATAGAGTGTGCCGATCTCGGTTGCCTGTGTAATGGAGGCGGCGACCGGCTGCCCTGCATGCACGAACTCGGCAGGATATTCGCGGATCGCCGCATCGAGCGCATCCGCCTCCATGCGGCCCAGACTGCCCGCAACGCCTTTCAATCGTGTTCCGCCGGTCAGATATTCCGGCGCTCCGCCCTCATCCTCGATGGCATGGGCCTCCGAATGGCAGAATGCGACGCCGCCGGGCTTGGCCGCCCATGCAAGCGAGAGGCTGTTCGCCGCCGTGCCTGTGCCGACGAAAAAGACCCCGACCTCGCGTTCGAATATATCGCAGAAGATCTGTTCGACCCGCCTGTCCAGATCGCCGGTTCCGTAGGCCGATGAATAGCCGCTTGCATTGAAAGTGAGCGCTTCGGCAATTTGCGGATGAGCGCCGGCCCAGTTGTCGGAGGCGAAATTCATGCAGTCGATCTCTCTTTTGACCTCAAAATAAGCAGTGGCGGCGCGACATTGCGCGCTTCGCTCTCCCGTATCAAGCCCTGAAGATGAGATGTTGCGGTCATTATGGAGCTTTGCAGGATGATCTGCGGTAATGACGGATAATTTCGGCAATACTTGCAGTTTGGGAATTTTCTTTCGCTTTTTGCGCAAAAAATTTGCATTTCCGTCTTGTCTGGTGTTGGTATTTCTGGCATTTCAGCGAATAGGACAGTACTGCTGTCTTATCGTGCGCAAATCATGTCGCCAATGCATTGCAAACGCCTCCCGGGGTCGTGGTAATGTAGCTGGCGATCGGCGCGACGAAGGCGGTCCGGCAATGACCGGAGAAAAATCATAGGCAGGAATGCCCCGCCCAAGAACAAGAAATGCGCCGGAGCGAACCGGTAGCGTTCCTCCGGCTTCTAAACGGAAATGCCGTGCATACACCCCGGATGGCCGCAAGGGCAGCCCGGCGACTGAACGACCGCTCAGGGAGGAGAGGCTCTGGGCAACAATTGCGAGGACTTGCGATGACGGAAATGACGCCATCTGTTTCGACAGAGTTCGAACCTGCCGCCGAGGCCGGATCGCCCGCCGTCAGACGCACCGTGACGACGCCCGCGCCGGGCCTGCCCGTGGCGCAGGGGCTCTACGATCCCCGCAACGAGCACGATGCCTGTGGCGTCGGTTTTGTCGCGCATATGAAGGGCAAGCGTTCCCACGACATCGTGCGCGATGGCCTGGCCATGCTGGAGAACCTTACCCATCGTGGTGCTGTGGGCGCCGATCCGCTGGTGGGCGACGGCGCGGGCATGCTGATGCAGATTCCCGACCGCCTCTATCGTGAGGAGTGGGCGGATCGCGACATCCAACTTCCCGAACCCGGTCACTATGGCGTCGGCCATTTCTTTATGCCGCGCGATGTCGACCTGCGCAAACGTATCGATGATATCATTGCCGATGTGGTGCGCTCGGAAGGTCAAGAACTGATCGGCTTCCGCGATGTCCCGGTCGACAATTCCTGCCTGTCCAAGGCGCCTGAAATCGTCGCTTCCGAGCCGGTCCATCGGCAAATATTCATTGCGCGCGGTGCTGGTATCCAGAATGAAGAGGATTTCGAGCGGCGCCTGTATATCTTGCGCAAGGTCATATCGGGCCGTGTGCGCGAAGAGCTCGAGGGAGGTACGCACGGCTTCTACACCGTGTCTCTCTCCGCGCGCACCATTGTCTACAAGGGCATGTTCCTCGCCTATCAGCTTGGCGCCTATTACAACGATCTGAAAGATCCGCGCTTTGAGACCGCTCTGGCGCTCGTTCACCAGCGTTTCTCCACCAACACTTTCCCTTCCTGGGAATTGGCGCATCCATATCGCATGGTTGCCCACAATGGTGAGATCAACACTGTGCGCGGCAACGTGAACTGGATGGCGGCGCGCCAGGCATCGGTGGATTCGGAGCTTTTTGGCAACGACATTTCCAAGCTCTGGCCAATCTCCTACGAGGGACAGTCCGACACGGCCTGCTTCGACAACGCGCTCGAGTTCCTGTTCCAGGGCGGTTATTCGCTGGTTCATTCGATGATGATGCTCATCCCGGAAGCCTGGGCCGGCAACCGCTTGATGAGCGATGAACGCAAGGCGTTCTACGAGTACCACGCCGCTTTGATGGAGCCATGGGACGGCCCGGCCGCTGTGGCCTTCACCGACGGCATTCAAATCGGCGCGACACTCGACCGCAACGGCCTGCGTCCGGCCCGCTATGTCGTTACCGACGACGACCGCGTGATCATGGCATCGGAGGCCGGCGCGCTGGTGGTGCCGGAGGAGAAGATCGTCAGCAAGTGGCGTCTCCAGCCAGGCCGCATGCTTCTGATCGATATGGGAGAGGGCCGCATCATCTCCGATGAAGATGTTAAGGCGGCCATTGCCAGCAAGCATCCCTTCCAGAATTGGCTCGACAACACCCAGCTCATCCTGGAAGACCTGAAGCCGGTCGAGCCGCGCGCGCTCCGCAAGGATGTGGCTCAGCTCGATCTCCAGCAGGCCTTCGGCTACACGCAGGAAGACACCAGGATGCTGATGGCGCCCATGGCGACCACCGGCCAGGAAGGCATCGGTTCCATGGGCACGGATACGCCCATCTCGGCCATGTCCGACAAACCCAAGCTGCTTTACACCTATTTCAAGCAGAACTTCGCGCAGGTCACCAACCCGCCGATCGACCCGATCCGCGAGGAACTGGTGATGAGCCTTGTCTCCTTTATCGGCCCGCGTCCCAACATTTTCGATCTCGTCGGCAACTCGCGCCGCAAGCGGCTCGAGGTGCGCCAGCCCATCCTCACCAATGGCGATCTGGAGAAAATCCGCTCCATCGGCCACACCGAAGACCGCTTCGATACCAAGACCATCGACGTTACCTATGCGTCTGGCGAGGGGGCGGCCGGCATGCGCGGCGCGCTGGAGCGTGTGTGCGACCGGGCGGAGGCAGCCGTCGCCGGCGGCTACAACATCATCATCCTGTCCGACCGCCAGATCGGTTCGGACCGCATCGCCATCCCGATGCTGCTGGCAACGGCGGCCGTCCATCATCACCTGATCCGCAAGGGCCTGCGCACCGCAGTAGGCCTGGTGGTCGAATCCGGCGAGCCGCGTGAAGTGCATCATTTCTGCTGCCTGGCAGGGTATGGCGCCGAGGCGATCAACCCCTATCTGGCTTTCGACACGCTTTTGTCCATGCACAAGCAGGGCGATTTTCCGCCCGAAGTCGATGCGCAGGAAGTCGTCCAGCGTTACATTAAGGCCATCGGCAAGGGCATTTTGAAGGTGATGTCGAAGATGGGCATCTCCACCTATCAGTCCTATTGCGGCGCGCAGATTTTCGACGCCGTGGGGCTGGAAAGCGATTTCATCGAGCGGTATTTCACCAACACCGCCACCACCATCGAAGGTGTCGGTCTGGAGGAAATCGCCGCCGAGACGGCCGGTCGTCATGCCGCCGCCTTCGGCATCGATCCGGTGCTGAAAAACGCGCTCGAAGTCGGAGGCGACTACAATTACCGCATACGCGGCGAATCGCATATCTGGTCGCCCGATGCCGTGGCGTCCCTTCAGCATGCCGTGCGTGGAAAATCCTGGGAGACTTATCGCGACTTCGCCAAAATGGTCGACGGGGAGGCGGTGGACGCCAAGTCCATTCGCGGCCTTTTTGCGGTCAAGGCGGCGAAGGATGCCGGTCGGAAGCCGGTTTCCCTGGATGCGGTCGAGCCGGCAGCGGAGATCGTTAAGCGGTTCTCGACGGGTGCCATGTCCTTCGGCTCCATCAGCCGCGAGGCGCACACCACATTGGCACGTGCCATGAATGCGCTGGGCGGCAAGTCCAACACCGGCGAAGGTGGCGAGGAAGCTGACCGTTACTTGCCCATGCCCGACGGTTCGAGCAATCCGGAGCGTTCGGCCATCAAGCAGATCGCCAGCGGCCGTTTCGGCGTAACCACCGAATATCTCGTTAATTCCGATATGATGCAGATTAAGGTCGCTCAGGGTGCAAAACCCGGCGAGGGCGGCCAGCTTCCCGGTCACAAAGTGGATGCCACCATTGCCAAGGTGCGCCATTCGACACCGGGCGTCGGCCTCATCTCGCCGCCGCCGCATCACGACATTTACTCCATCGAGGATCTGGCACAGCTCATCTTCGACCTCAAAAACGTCAATCCGGATGCCGACGTCTCCGTCAAGCTTGTTTCCGAAGTGGGCGTGGGCACGGTCGCCGCCGGTGTGGCCAAGGCGCGCGCCGACCACATCACAATCGCCGGCTATGACGGCGGCACCGGTGCTTCGCCGCTCACCTCCATCAAGCATGCGGGCAGTCCGTGGGAGATGGGCCTTGCCGAGACGCACCAGACGCTGGTGCTGAACGGCCTGCGTTCGCGCGTGGCGCTCCAGGTCGATGGCGGCTTGAAGACCGGACGCGACGTCATCGTCGGTGCGCTTCTGGGTGCCGACGAGTTCGGGTTCTCCACCGCGCCGCTGATCGCGGCCGGCTGCATCATGATGCGCAAGTGCCACCTAAACACCTGCCCCGTTGGCGTTGCCACCCAGGATCCGGTGTTGCGAAAGCGCTTCAAGGGCACGCCCGAACACGTCATCAACTATTTCTTTTACGTTGCCGAAGAGGTGCGCGAGTATCTCGCCGAAATGGGCTACACGAAGCTCGACGACATTGTCGGCCAATCGGACCTTCTGGAGAAGGACGCCATGATTGCGCATTGGAAGGCGCGCGGGCTCGACTTCACAAAAATGTTCTTCAAGCCCGATGCGCCCCGCGAGGCCATTTACTGGACCGAGAGGCAGGCGCACCCCATCGACGATGTGCTCGACCGAAAGCTGATTGAGGCAGCGAAGCCGGCACTCGAGAACCGCGAGCCCGTGTCGCTCGATTTCCCGATCTGCAACACCGACCGATCCGCCGGTGCGATGCTTTCGGGTGCGGTCGCCAAACGTTACGGTCATAAGGGGCTGAAGGAGAATACGATCTCCGTGCGTCTGACCGGCACCGCCGGCCAATCTTTCGGCGCTTTCCTGGCGCGAGGTGTCTCGTTCAATCTCGAGGGTGATGCCAACGACTATGTGGGCAAGGGCCTCTCCGGCGGCCGCATTGTCATTCGTCCCACGGACGATTCCAGGATTATCGCGGAAGATTCGATCATTGTCGGCAACACCGTGCTTTATGGCGCCACCGAGGGCGAGTGCTATTTCCGGGGCGTTGCCGGAGAGCGTTTCGCCGTTCGCAATTCGGGCGCTGTCGCGGTGGTCGAGGGCGTCGGCGACCATGGCTGCGAATACATGACGGGCGGCGTTGTGGTCGTGCTCGGGCAGACGGGCCGCAACTTCGCCGCCGGCATGTCCGGCGGCGTGGCCTATGTGCTCGATGAAGCTGGCGATTTCGCCGAGCGCTGCAACATGGCCATGGTCGAACTCGAACCGGTGCCTGAGGAGGACGATATTCTCGAGAAGCTGCACCACCACGGCGGCGACCTCATGCACAAGGGCCGTGTCGACGTTTCCGGCGACATGACCCGGCACGACGAGGAGCGCCTGGCGCAGCTCATTTCCAACCATCTTCACTACACGGGCTCGGAACGGGCGCGCACCATTCTGGACAAGTGGGCGGACTATCGTCCGAAATTCCGCAAGGTGATGCCCGTCGAATACCGCCGTGCGCTTGAGGAGATGGAGCGCATGAGGCTGGGCCTGGCGGCGGAATAGCCGTCGTTCTGGGGAGTTTACGCGGATGGAAGTTTTCGGCGACCTGAATTCGGGCAATTGCTTGAAGGTCAAATACACGGCGGACCATCTGGGCCTGTCCTATCGCTGGCACGAGCTCGATATCATGGCCGGCGAAAGCCGCACGGACGTGTTTCTCGCCATGTCGCCTTTCGGTCAGGTGCCGGTGGTGCGTTTTGACGACGGTCGGGCGCTCGGGCAATCCGGCGCGATCATACGCTTTCTGGCGCGGGGATCCGTGCTGTTGCCGGATGACGCTTTCACCCAGGCCGAGATCGATCAATGGATGTTCTGGGAACAGAATTTCCACGAGCCCAATGTCGCCGGCGCCCGGTTCCACGTGGTCTATCGCGGGGAACCGGTTGAAACGCGCGATCCGGACAAGGTCGAGCGGGGAGAGGCAGCTCTCGATTTCATGGAGGGTGCGTTGAAGACGCGCGATTTCTTCGTCGGTGCTGCCCTCACAATCGCCGATATCGCGCTCCTCGGCTATACGCGGCTCGCTCCCCAGGGCGGGTTTCAGGTCGATGGGCGCAAGGCGATCACCCGCTGGATTGCACGGTGCGAAGATGTCCTCGGGCTTCCGGCACTTCACTAGAGCGCCATGCGTTCTTCTGGACGCACAAGGGACGCTCTATCTCTTTGTGTTTCCGCATTTATGCGGACGTCAGGTAAGGCCACCTGGCTGAAAAATGCGATAGAATAACGGGGTTTACTCGATGGGTAAGGTTACAGGTTTTCTCGAAATCGACCGGCAGGTACACAAGTATCAGCCGGCGTCCGACCGGATTCGCCATTTTCGCGAGTTCACGCTGCCCATGTCGGACAAGGAAGTCGAGAAGCAGGCCGCGCGCTGCATGGATTGCGGCATTCCTTATTGCCACGGGCCGACTGGCTGCCCGGTTCACAACCAGATTCCGGACTGGAACGATCTCGTCTACAACGGCGACTGGGACGAGGCGATCCGCAATCTTCATTCCACCAACAATTTTCCCGAATGGACGGGCCGCATCTGTCCAGCACCGTGCGAGGAAGCTTGCACGCTCAATCTCGAGGATATTCCCGTCGCCATCAAAACGGTCGAGCAGGCCATTGCCGACAAGGCCTATGAGGCCGGTTTCGTGCGACCCTATCCGCCGGAGCACAAAACCGGCAAATCCGTAGCCATTATCGGTTCCGGCCCGGCCGGCATGGCGGCTGCCCAGCAGCTCGGTCGAGCCGGTCACCGGGTGCACGTCTACGAACGCGAAAGCAAGCCGGGCGGTTTGATGCGTTACGGCATTCCCGATTTCAAGATCGAGAAGCACTATATCGACCGTCGCATCGAGCAGATGCAGGGCGAGGGCGTCACCTTCCATTGCGGCGTGAATGTCGGGGTCGACAAGTCGGTGGAAGAACTGTTCGGCGAGCACGATGCGGTGCTTTATTGCGGCGGTTCGGAACGCCCGCGCCCGGCCGGCATTCCCGGCGCTGATCTCGAAGGTGTGCACGACGCCATGCCTTATCTCGTCCAGCAGAACCGGCGCGTGGGTGGCGAGGACATCCAATCCGTCGCCTGGGCCGCTGACCCCATTCTGGCCGGTGGCAATCATGTCGTCGTCGTCGGCGGTGGCGACACGGCGTCCGATTGCGTGGGCACGGCTTTTCGCCAGGGGGCTGTTCGCGTCACCCAGCTCGACATCCGTCCACGCCCGCCGGAGAAGGAAGACAAGCTTGCCGTCTGGCCTTACTGGGCGACCAAGATGCGCACCTCCTCCTCGCAGGCGGAAGGCGCGGAGCGCGAATTCCAGGTGGCCACGCTCGAATTCGTCGGTGAGGACGGCGTTCTGACCGGTGTGAAGTGCTGCCAGGTGGATGAGAAGCGCAAGCCCATTGCCGGAACCGAATTTGTCATCCGTGCCGATCTCGCCTTCATCGCTATCGGCTTCTCCGGTCCCCTGGAAACCGGCGTTCTTTCGGAGTTCGGCGAGCGCCTGAAAACCGATGTCGATCGTCGCAACTCGGTCAACGTCAATGCCAATGACCGCGATTACAAGACCAGCGTCGACAAGCTCTTCACGGCGGGCGATGTGCGTCGTGGCCAGTCGCTGGTGGTGTGGGCCATTCGCGAAGGTCGTCAGGCTGCCCGTGCGGTCGACGAGTTCCTCATGGGAAGCTCTGTTTTGCCGCGCTGATTGACTTGAACAAGCCTTGAACGGTCAGGGTGACGCCTGGGCCGAAGGCTTCGATGGCGCGTTATTATCTGCGGTCGTCCTGGGAAACAGGGAGAAATTGTCCGCACGGCCGGGCTGTGCGGCCGGCTGTGGCGTGCGCTCCTCGTCTTGATTGCGCTCTTGGCGGGCAATCGGCTTCACAACCGCGCCCATCAATTCCAATCCGCCGTCCAGCGTGGGGTCTGAAAGCGAGATCGGTACTGTCCGGTTCACCGGTGAGGGGGCCTCCGGATGCAGCACCAGGGCAGGCAGGCTCTCGATGCCAAGCTCGCCAATATCGGGAGAAACGGCTTCTCCTAGCAGCTTGTTGAGCGGTTTTTCGACATAGAAGGCCACCTTGCGCTTGCCCGAGCGCGTCAGATTGATGCCGTCGCTGCCGCGCAACCTTACCGGCTGGCCGTTCATGTCGGGGCCGGTGAAGATGAAACCGCCATTCTCATCCACGAATCCGTCCCAGATGTCGACGAACGTGCCGTCGATGGCTTCGGCGGTCGATTTGTAAATGTCGTTAAAGGCCAGCATGTCCGACGACATGCTGGACGATTTGAACGCCGGCAGACCGCTCCAGATGAGCGGAATTTGCTTCTCCTCGATCGCTGTCGCGAAAGTCTCCACCCGTTCGGTGTATTCCGCGAGCCAGGCGTCCGAGCGATGCGCTTCACGCTTGCCGTCGACGACAAGCTGCTGTCGGTCGTTTGAACCGATCATGACCACAACGACGGCGGGAGACACATCTTCAAGGATACCGGCGATCTCGCCATTCCAGTCGTAGTAGTCGTCGCGCACGAAACCGGACGAACCGTTGCTGCGGTTGACCACCCGCACGCCGGGCGATTCCGCATAGGCTGCACTCAGCCCTTCGGCAAGTCCGCCCGCCATGAAGTCGCCAAGGACGAGGACGACGCGGGCGTTCTCCAGTTTCTCGACTTCCGGAGGCGGCGGTGGTTGCCGGGGTGCGCTCGGCGCTGCCGACCGTCGTCGCCGCGTGCGCTCCTGCTGTCTTGGAACGTTGCGCTGGCGAACGGCGGGGCGTTCCGGCTGACGCTGACGCAGACCGCCGCCGAATAGGAGGTCGAACAGACCGCGCCGTTGCTCTTGGCGATATTCCTGCGCTTCGGCGCTCGAGGGTATGGCCGTGAGCGCTGCGGGCATGGTCAGAGCCAGGGCGACAACGGCAAGTGCGATGGGTTTGCCGTTTCCCTCATTCTGTCTGGTCCGGTTGGCTTCCATGCCTTCGTTCCGTTGCTGCCGGCTCAATTTCCACGCAAGCGGCGCAGGACCTCCTTGCCGGGATGGCCGTCCTGCTGCATGCCGTTACGGCTCTGGAAGGCACGGATGGCCGCCCGCGAGCCCGAGCCGATCTTGCCATCGATCGGGCCGTCATAATAGCCGAGAGCGCCCAGGCGACGCTGAAGTTCTTCCGTTTCCGTATAGCTCAGGCGCTCGAAGGGACGGTCCCAGTCGCGTACCAGCCCGCCATAGCCGGCAATCTGGTCGGCGAGTAGACCCACGGCGAGCGCGTATTTGTCGGAATTGTTGTAGCGCTTGATGACCTGAAAATTCTTGGTCACCAGGAACACCGGGCCTGCACGGCCATCCGGCACTTTCAGTTCGGCGCTGTCGCCCGGCCGCGGGAAGGGTTTGCCATTTGCGCGCACCACGCCGATCGATTGCCAGCGGCTAAGCGACATGTTGCCACCGGGGAACTTGCGTCCGCCCGGAAGCGCTGCCGTCTCGTAGCCCCAGGTCTCGCCGGTACGCCAGCCATTGCGGCGAAGCAGATTGGCCGCGGTAGCCAACGCGTCGGGAATGGAGGTCCAGATGTCGCGGCGGCCATTGCCGTCCATGTCGACCGCATAGGCCTGATAGCTGGTCGGTATGAACTGCGTGTGCCCCATCGCACCGGCCCAGGAGCCGGTTAGATGGCCAACGTCGATGTCGCCGGTCTGCAGGATCTTCAATGCTGCGACGAGTTGTTGGCGGGCGAACTTTGCGCGGCGTTTGTCTGCGTAAGCAAGCGTTGCCAGCGAACGCGGCACGCTGCGCATGATGCGGTCGTTTTTAAGCACCTCGCCGTAGTTCGATTCGATCGACCAGATGGCGAGCAACACGTGGCGGCTGACACCGAACTGGCGCTCGATGCGGTCCAGCCAGGGCTTCCACTGACGGGCGAGCTGGCGGCCGCGCTGAATCGCGTCGTCCTGAACGCGGTTGTCGAAATACTCCCACGGCTCGGCGCGGAATTCGGGCTGATAGCGCGCCTTTTCGAGCACTTCCGGGTCGGGGGCGGTAATGCCGCGGAAAGCGCGATCGTAGGTGGCGCCGGAAACGCCGTTCTGGATCGCCACGTTGCGGAACTGCTGAATCCAGCGCTGAAATCCCGCGTCGGCGCTGGCCGGCTGAAGGGTTACGGTAAAGGCAACCACGAAAGAGGCGATCAATGTCGCGACGCGGTTTCGTGGGGGCAAGCGGAACAACATCACGATCTCCGTTACAGGTAGTCCAGCCTATCTTTCGCAGGCTCCGGTTAGAAAAACGTTTACCATGCTGTTAATGTCCGTGATCATCCTTCCGCGGAACTTGTCACGATATACGCGCATTCATTCAGCAAACATCAATCCGGCGTTGCTAAGGCGGTGCCATATCCCATTTGCCAATCCTTCGGGGGTCTATTTCTGATGACGAAACTTCGCAAAGCGGTATTTCCTGTCGCTGGTCTTGGAACGCGTTTTCTCCCGGCCACAAAAGCAATTCCCAAGGAAATGCTGACGGTCGTCGACAAACCTGTAATTCAGTACGTTGTCGACGAGGCGCGCGAAGCCGGTATCGAGCACTTCATTTTCGTGACCGGACGCAACAAGGCGGTCATCGAGGATCACTTCGACATTCAGGTCGAATTGTACGACACACTTGAGCGGCGCGGCAAGAACGCGGTTCTGGAGAGGCTGCATGGCATGCAGCCGCAGCCGGGCCAGACGAGTTTCACCCGCCAGCAAGAACCTCTCGGTCTCGGCCATGCTGTCTGGTGCGCGCGCGAACTGGTCGGCAACGAACCGTTTGCGTTGCTTCTTCCCGACATGATCATGCAGTCGCCCAAGGGTTGCCTTTCGCAGATGGTGGAAGTGTTCGATAAGACGGGCGGCAACGTGGTTTCGGTGGAAGAATGCGAACCTTCCCAGACCCACAAATACGGCATCGTCGGCCGCGGCGCGGATGTCGCCGGAGGGTTCGAGATCAACGCCATGGTCGAAAAGCCAAAGCCGGAAGATGCGCCGTCGAATTTCTATATCAATGGCCGCTATATTCTCCAGCCGTCGATCTTCGATCTTCTGGCACAGCAGGAACGTGGTGCCGGTGGTGAAATCCAGCTCACCGATTCCATGCTGACGTTGATGGAGCAACAGCCATTTCACGGCTATCACTTTACCGGTCGCACGTTCGACTGCGGTTCGCCTGAAGGCTTCGTCGAAGCCAACCTTGCTTTTGCGCTCGAGCGGCCTGATTTGCGTGAGCACGTTTTGCGGGCAGTCGAAGCCTCCGGGCGGAATTGACAGAAAACGGAAAAACGGCGCCATTCATGTGGGAATGGCGCTGTTTTTCTCAGAATCTAAGATTTCTGCGCGTAGATTCCGGAAAAAATCGGCTTATCGCTGCATTCTGATGCCCAGAAATACACTCGTGGCATCGTAGTCGCGATCGGGTAGGCTGCTCGTGCGTTTCTCGTAGCGCGCACGGCCGGTCAAACCGAGAGTGCGGTTGAGCCACCAGGTCATGCCCGCTTCGCCGTTCATTGTCAGATCGTGCTCGCCGCTCATATAGTCGCGCCAGGAAAGTCCGGCCGCGGCCTCGGCCGTCAGGTTGGCGCGGATCTGCCGCTCGAGCCTCAAGGTGCCGGCATAGAGAATCGAGCCGCTGCTGCCTGCATCCGTGGTGCCTTCTATCGTTGTCGAGCCGTCGAGGCGCACATTGGTGCCGCGTTGCGGCGACCAGTTGAGCGTGGCGGCGAGCGCGAGGCCCGAAACCGTGTCGAGGCGTTCGTCGTCGATATCCTCGGCGATCCAGCCGATCGCGGCTTCGCCCGACAGTTTTTCCTCGATGTCGACCATTACGCCGGCGCGTGCGGCAATCCGCGTCGCGGAGCGCTCATACCCAGCGCTGTCCTGTTTCTCATCGTACAAACGGCGGCCGATTTCTCCTTCTATGAACGGAGTGAGAGCGGGCGAAACGGCGTAACCCGTGCGCAGACGCAGCGTGGCCAGTGTGGCGTTGCGCTCATCCTGGGACAATGTGCTACCGTCGACGAGCGTCGCATCGCCGTATTGCTGACGCGACACCGATCCGGTAGCGCTGAGACGCAGCTTACCCAGGTTCTTCGACAGACCGAGGCTGCCATCAAGAGTATGGCGCAGCGGACGATCCTCGACACCGGCGATGATGACCGGTGAAGACGCCGATTCAGGCCGGATCGAATAGCCGAGACTGGCGAGCGCCGTATAGTCGTGCGCGAGATCGAAGCGCAGCGTGCTGTCGATACCCCCCTCCAGTTCCGATACCTCATCGCCTGAAACGGATCTGCGATAGATCCCGTAAGCATCCATTGTCGCTGCGTGTCGGGCCCAATCTGAAACCGCAGCAAGCCTGAGCGTGGTTTCGGAAAGCATCGCCTCGCTTCCGCCGGGGCTCGAATCGGCGTTCGAAGTCCAGCTCAGCCCTTGCTCGAGTGTAGGCGTGACGGTGAATGTGCCGAACCGCAAACCCAGGGGAGCATACGGATTGTCCTCGGAGGCCTGAAAGTCGTTCTCGATCGCTCCAGTGCGCGGATTGAGGGCTTCGGCCCGTTCGATCCGTTCGAAGGCGGTCGCATCTTCTTCAAGATCGTCTTCCGGAATGCCGCCCGTGACTGTTCCATCGGGAGCGGGTTCTGTCGGCTGGTCTTGATTGTCGCTTTCCGAGCGTGCGCGTTCTCGCGCGACAGCGGTCGAAGGCACGCGGACGGCACGTTCGTTTTCGACCTCTTCCGGTTCTGCAGCTCTTGGCGTCGCCGGTTCGTAGCGCTGCGGGGGGAGGCCGGTCTCAGCATCGCTCCTTATGGCCGACGTGATGTCCGTTTCCGAGACGAGACCCCGCAAGCCGTCGATTTCCTGTGTCGCGGCGACGCTGCACGCGAATGCGGACAGACACAGGCCCAGCGCAGTGGACCTGTGCCAGCCGCATATACGGGAACCCACTCTGACACCGGGACGAGACATACAGATCCAGACTATAGCGACGCGTCATGATTATGCTTACCGAAGTGTAAAGTGCCGTGGTTAACGGAAGGTTGAGCGGTCAAGTGATACATCTGTCCGGTAATGGCCGAGGCCCGGGAAAGGACAAAGTGGGTGCGTCGGCGGGGACAAACTGAATGGACAGCCGGCCACCGAGGCGGTAAGGGCATTGCCATGCTGAAAGACTCTTCCATGACCATCGACCGGAAAAGCGTTGTCGCTTCGGCCGTTCGCACGCTTGAAACGGAACGCGCAGGCCTGAAGGAACTTGCCGAAGCACTTGATAACGGCCTGGCCGATCCCTTCGCGGAAGCGGTGCGGGTTATCGCCGGCATCAAGGGGCGCCTGATTGTGACAGGTGTCGGCAAGAGCGGTCATATCGGATCGAAGATTGCCGCGACGCTCGCTTCGACGGGAACCCCTGCCTTTTTCGTGCACCCCGCCGAGGCCAATCACGGCGATCTCGGTATGATTGGCGACGACGATCTGATCCTAGCCATGTCATGGTCTGGGGAGACGACGGAACTGCATGGCATCGTTGCCTATGCCAGACGTTTCGCCATCCCGATCATCGCGATCACCGCCGGCAAATCGTCAGCGCTCGCGAAGGAGGCTTCGATCGTGCTCGGTCTGCCACGCGCCCCGGAAGCGTGTCCGCACGGCCTGGCGCCCACCACATCGACGGTTTTGCAATTGGTGATCGGCGATGCGCTGGCGGTGGCGTTGCTCGAGGCAAGGGGCTTCACGGCAGATCATTTCCGCACCTTCCATCCCGGCGGCCAACTCGGTGCGAAGCTCACCCAGGTACGGCAGATCATGCATTCCGGCGGCGAATTGCCGCTTGCCAGAAGTGGCGCGCTGATGCGCGAAGCCATTCTGGAGATGACGCAGAAGGGCTTCGGCTGCGTCGGCATTACCGATGCCGCCGGCGCTCTGATTGGCATCATTACCGACGGCGATCTGCGGCGCCATATCGACAGTGAGCTTCTGGCCCTCACGGTGGATCAGGTTATGACGCGCGATCCCAAGACGATCGCGCCGGAAACGCTGGCGGAAAGCGCGCTGCAGATCGTCAATTCCTCGTCCATTACCACGCTGATGGTGGTGGAGAATGGCAAGCCCTGCGGGGTGGTGCATCTGCACGATCTGTTGCGGATCGGCGCGGCCTGAAACCTGACGGGTCAAGTGTGCCCGGATATCCGTTCCAGGGACCTTCATTCCTCGGGAAATGGCATTTCATATCGCTTCGACGCGCAACGTCCCCGCGTCCACCGACGCCACACGGACGCGTGTGCCGGTTGGCAGCTCCGGTCCGGCGACACGCCACAGCGTATCGTCTAGACGAATACGGCCGAAACCGTTCTCGATGGCTTCCTCCAGCGTTGCCGTGCGGCCAACCAACTGCTCCGTCCGTCGGTTGAGGAACGGCTGGTCCGTCTCCTCGTTGCGGCGTGAATCCATGAGGCGCTTGCCTGCATAGGCGGAGATCAGCGAAAGGGCCAGGAAGACCAGAACCTGAACCTGCCAGGTCCAGGCAGCCATGTCCCATAATTGCAATGAGAGCGCACCGGTGAGGATCGCTGCGATGCCGATCCACAACAGGAACACACCGGGCGCCAGGATTTCCGCTGCAAGCAGTACGAATCCGAGCAGCATCCAGTTCCATGGGCCGAGTTCTGCGACGACATGCTCGATCATGGCGCTTTACTCCTGCGCTGGACGCGTGCGTGGCGGACGAGCAGACGAGGCGCGTTTCGTCTGCGCCGAGGATTTGCCGGTTTCGCCGAAAACGTCCCGCGCAATGGAACCGATGCCACCCAGCGAACCGATCAGCGAAGACGCCTCGAAGGGCATGAGGACGATCTTGTTGTTGCTGGAAGAACCGATGGTGGCCAGTGCTTCGGTGTATTTCTGCGCCACGAAATAGTTGACGGCCTGAACATCGCCGGCGGCGATGGCCTCCGACACGACCTGGGTTGCGCGGGCTTCCGCCTCGGCAGCGCGTTCGCGCGCTTCGGCATCGCGGAACGCGGCTTCGCGGCGGCCTTCGGCCTCCAGAATCTCGGCCTGCTTGAGACCCTCGGCCTCTAGAATTTGCGCACGTTTGTTACGCTCGGCCATCATCTGGCGCGCCATCGATTCCACCAGATTGGCCGGCGGATTGATGTCCTTGATCTCGACGCGGGTCATCTTGATGCCCCAAGGGCTGGCGGCATCGTCGACAATACGCAGGAGCTTCTCGTTGATCGTGTCCCGGTTGGACAGAAGCTCGTCGAGATCCATGGAGCCCATGACGGAGCGAATATTCGTCATGGTCAGGTTCAGAATTGCGTTCTCCAGACCAGAAACCTGATAGGCGGCCTCGGCGGCGGTCAGCACCTGGTAGAACGCGACGCCATCCACGGCAACGATGGCATTGTCACGTGTGATGACCTCCTGGGTCGGCACGTCGAGGACCTGTTCCATCATATTCATCTTGGCGCCGATGCGGTCGATGAAGGGAATGATCAGATTAAGTCCCGGTGTGAGCGTGCGTGTGTAGCGGCCGAACCGCTCGACTGTGAAGTTGAATCCCTGCGGCACCGTCTTGATGCCGGCAAAGAGCAACAGCAGGACAAGGACCACCAGAACGGGGATGATGATGTCAAAACCGGAGAAAGGCATGTTCGGCTCCTAAGACCGCCCCGGTGGGGCTTGAAACGCATGTGGTCGACACTTTAGAGCATTTGCGCGACGTCGGGTGCTTTCAGTTTCCGCACGATGCTCCAATACGTTGTGACGTCGCGTGGAAAGAACGGCAACCCACGGCACACGCATAAACATGGTGTCTGCCAGCGTGATGCGTGATTTCCACAAACGGTTGTAACGCGATGCATATGCTTCGCCAAATATGACACGCCCATGGCGGCGTGGAGCTTACACCCAGCCCGAAAGTTCGCGCCGCACCAGCGTCTCGATAACGGCCATGCCTTCTTCCGTGTCGTTGAGGCAGGGAATGTGCGTAAACTTCTCGCCGCCGGCCTCCTGAAAGATTTCCTTGGCCTCACCGGCGATTTCCTCAAGCGTTTCCAGGCAGTCGGAGACGAAGCCCGGATTGAAGACGGCAATGGATTTGACGCCGTCCCTGGCCAGTTTTTCGACCGTCTTGTCGGTGTAAGGCTGAAGCCACTCTTCGGGGCCGAAGCGCGACTGAAAGCATGTGATGAGTCTGTTTTCCTTCCAGCCTAGGCGTTCCCGCAACAGGCGCGAGGTTTTCTGGCAATGGCAATGATAGGGGTCGCCGCGTTTGAAATAGCTCTGGGGAATACCGTGATAGGACGCGATGACGACCTCCGGCTCGAAGTCGAGCTTCGCCAGATGCGTTTCGATGGAGCGGGCGAGCGCTTCGATGTATGCCGGTTCGTCCTGATAGGATGGCACGGTGCGGATCGCCGGCTGGAAGCGCATCTTCATGAGCGCTTCAAAAAACTTGTCGTTCACGGTCGCCGTGGTGGTCGCGGAATATTGCGGGTAGAGCGGAAACATGACGATACGGTCGCAGCCGCGTTCCATGAGGCTGTTCGTGACCGTCTCTATGGAGGGGCGACCGTAACGCATCGCCCAGTCAACAATGACATGATCGTGTTCGCTAAGCGCTTCGGCCAGCTTTTCGCCCTGGGCACGGGTGAAGGTGCGCAACGGCGATTCATTGTGTTCATGATTCCAGATTTCCGCATAGGCGGCGCCTGATTTCTTCGGCCGGGTGTTCAGAACGATTCCGTAAAGGATCGGATACCAGATCGCCCTGGGCCATTCGATGACACGCGGGTCGGAAAGAAATTCCCTCAGATAGCGCCGCATGGGCGCGTAATCGGTGCCGTCGGGCGTTCCGAGATTGACGAGAAGAACGCCTACCTTGCCAATGCGGACAGGTGGGTGATCTGCAGGCAGCGGGCCGATAGCCTTTGCAGCGGTGCGGTCGATTTTGGTGGGGAGATTCATGCTTTGGCTCCGATCATGCAGGGGAAGCTAGCGATGTCGGACGGGTTTTCAATGCAGCGTGTGGCCGCAGGGTAAAAAATGCCGTGCTCGAGGGCGGAGCACTTGCCGGTTTGCTGCGTTGCAGGGGGTCAAGTTTGCCGGGTTTTCAGCGGGCAGGCCTGTTCAAGCGCCTCGGTTAAGAGGCTTTGCAGTTTCTTGAGTTCGGAAACCCGCTCTTCGGTCTCCATAAGCTTCTGCCGCAGAAGTCGTGACGTGTCCTCAGCATTCATGGTGTTTGCCGAAAGGGCGGCGGTCACGTCTTTAATCTCGCGCAGATTGAAACCCAAACGCTGCCCAAGACGGACCAGTTCGACAATTCGAACGGCATCGGCATCGAAATCCCTGTATCCGTTATCGCGACGTTCGGAACGAATGAGGCCGCGTTTTTCGTAGAAGCGCAGCGTATCGGTGCTGACGTCGGTCCGTTCGGCCAATTCGCCAATTCTCATCATCTTCTCCTTGACCTTGGACTATGCTCCAAGGTTTAGAACCTTTCCGACGCAATGGAAAGGGAAATAAATGATTTCAAATCAGATATATAAGCGAATATTTCGCATCTCGGCGCTCTATGACCTTCTGGTTAGCTGGCCGTTTGCCACGCCTGTGACGCTAACGCTTGTCTGGGAGTATGCAATGAGTTCGTTGCACCGCGAACTCGGCTTTGGCGAACTTCCAGTGCTCGGCGTTTATGCGGTGCTCTTCGCGAATTTTTTCGGAACCGTTGTCGTCATCTGGTCGATCGTCCGCCTTGTTTCGGACGATCCTCGTCTGGGTATTCATGACGGCATCGCGCGGCTGGCGTTCTCCACATGGATGATCGTTGCCTTGTTCTCGGGCGCAACGCCGTTGATCTGGTTTTTCCTCGTGCCTGAAATCACATTTGGTGTCTTGCAGCTCACAGGTTTGACGAAAAGCCTTAATCGGGCCTGGCAAGCCTGAGCCCGGGATCTTGGTCTCGGGTTCGTTCGTGCCGCTTGGGCAGGCGCCAGACGACACCCATAAGCAGGTATCTGCGTTTATAGAAAAAGCCCCGCCACCGGCGGGGCTTCGGGAATGGCGAAGGCTCAGTTGGCAGCCGGTACTTCAATCGTCATGCCGATGTCGAGCCGGTTGGCGTCGATGTCCGGATTGGCCTCGGCGATGGAACGCCATTTGGCAGGGTCGCCATAATAGGTGCGGGCAATCTCCCACAGCGTGTCGCCGCGGACGATCGTGTGGGTTTTCTTACCAATTTCCGTCATGGTCTCATCGGCCGTCTCGGCGGTGTCTTCGGCCATTGTTTCCGCGCCTTCAGCAGCCTCGCTCGCCTTTTCCGCCATTTCGCTGGTACCTTCGGCCATCTCCTTCATGGCGGCATCGGCTTCCTCGGTGGCCTCGCTTGCCATTTCTTTCGCACTGTCGGTCATGTTCTCGACCGCTTCGCCAGCCTTTTCGACCGCGCTTTCGGCCATGCTCTTGGCTTCGTCAGCCGCGTTTTCAACAGTGGATTCGGCGGATTCGATCGCGCTTGGGGCTTGGTTGGCGATTGTCTTCGACATTTCTGGCAGGTCTGGTGTGTCCGCTTCGCCGTCGGCCTGCGTTCCGGCAACGCTTGCCGCGACTTCCGTGATGCGGCCATCGGTGGCGGGCGTGTACGGACTGTTATCGGCGAGATAGTCGGCCAGGACCTGTTCCAGGCCCGGCCCGTAGTCATAGGCGTTCTCCGCTTTGTCCGCGAAGAGTTTGTAGCCGTCGCCGCCATTGCGCATGAAGTTGTTGGAGGCAACTGTATAGGTTGCATCCGGATCGATCGAAGCCCATCCATCGCCATCCTTCACCTCGACAGACTTGATGCGGCCCTCGCCCGGCGCAACTGACGGGTCGAAGCTGTAGCGCAAGCCGGAAACCTGGGGGAAGCGGCCGGCCCCTTCCTCGATCTGGCTGACGCCGCTCTCGAGGGAGGCGACCACGTCGGCTCCCTTGAGTTGGAAAGTGGCGAGCGTGTTCTGGAAGGGCAGGACGCCCAGAACCTCGCCCATGGTGACTTCGCCGGAATCGATGGAGGCACGCAGCCCGCCGCCATTGGTGATGGCGAATTGAACTCCCTGATCGCTGGTGCGGGCGACCATCGCATCCGTAACGAGATTGCCCATCTCGCATTCGCCGGCGCGGCAGGTCTCGCGGCTGCCGTCCACGGGCGCGGCGGTTTCGGCGACCACCTTGTTTTTCAGTTCCTCGATGGGACCGGCCAGTTCTTTAACGCGGGCGACGACCGCCTCGTCCTTGGCGACGGAAGCGTCGATCAGCTTGACGTCGCCGGTTGCGGCGGTGACGACGCCCTCGTCATTGAAGGTGATTTTCAGTTCGCCGAGATATTTGGAGTAGGAAGCGGCCTGGACCACGGGCACCTGATGGCCGTCGGGATTGTCGACCATGGTCGGGTAGGGGCCTTCCGCACCCTCGACCGTGTTCGACAGAAGTGTGTTGGAGTGCCCGCCGACGACCACGTCGACGCCGGGGATTTTGGCAATGGCTTCAAGGTCGCGCGGGTAGCCCACATGGGTGAGCGCAATGACCTTGTTCGCACCCTCGGCGGTGGCGGCTTCCACGGCTGCGGTGATGCCGGCGACGTCCTCGATGATGGAGACATTTTCGCCCGGCGAGGAAAGCTCTGCCGTGTCGTTGGCCACAGCGCCGACGATGGCGATGTTCTCGCCGCCCACATCGAGCAGCAGATACTCCTTAACCCGGTCGCCAAGCGCTGATGCCTCCTTTGCCTTCACATTGGAGCCAAGCACGGGGAATTCGACCTTGTCGAGGAAGGTGGCGAGACCGTCTTCGCCGTCGTCGAACTCATGGTTGCCGACAACCATGGCGTCGGTCTTCATGAGGTTCAGGAACTCGGCTTCGGCGGCGCCCTTGTAGGTGGTGTAAAAGAGCGAGCCTTGGAAATTGTCGCCGGCGTTGAGCAACAGAACGTTTTCGCCTTCGAGCGCATCGCGCGATTCCGCCACGGCGGTGACAAGACGGGCTGCGCCGCCGAAGCATTCGCCGGCCTCGTCGTCTTCCGGCGAGCAGGTGGAATCGTATTTGTTGATCGGTTCGATGCGGCTGTGCCAGTCGTTCATGTGGAGAATGTTCAGCGTGTAATCGGCGAAAGCCGCGCCCGCGCTCAGGGTCAGAGCCGATGCTGTCAGCGAGGCAAGGGCAAGACGCTTCCTGAAGATCGATTTGTTCATTGCAACTTCTCCCGGATGGCTCTCTGCGGTCTCTAACGCCGCATTGTGACGCCCCGTTAAAGGCGTATCCGAGGGCATGTTTCCACCGGCTCCGGTGCGATGCAAGAGAAACTTGGGAGGACGATCGGAAGATCGCAAATGAGGCGATAAGGTGATACTCTGAACGCTTGTCGGTTCCAGGGAGGTGAATGCCATGGATGCTGCAGAATTGCGGGCCATCCAGGCGCCGATCAAGGAGCGCTATCGCGGAGAGTCCGGCGCAGCCCTTGTGACGCTGCATGCCAAAGGCACGCTCGATGACCGGAACATTGCCTGTAAGGTGGAGACTGGACGCGCGCTTGCCGTTGCCGGTCTGCACCCGGCGACGGGCGGTACCGGGCTGGAGCTTTGCTCTGGCGATATGCTTCTCGAGGCATTGGTCGCGTGTGCTGGCGTGACGCTGAAGGCCGTTGCCACGGCGTTGGAAATTCCGCTTCGGACGGGCACCGTTTCGGCCGAGGGCGATCTCGACTTTCGCGGCACGCTGGGCGTGGTGAAGGATGCGCCCGTTGGCTTTGCGGAAATCCGGCTCTCGTTCGATCTTGATACGGATGCTTCGCAGGAGCAGCTCGATCAACTCCTGAAGCTCACAGAGCGTTACTGCGTGGTCTACCAGACGCTTGCCGGCGGCCCGTCGCTCAACGTGGCGATGACGCGGGTGTGAAACGCGGGTCGGGTCTCTCGAGACGGGCCATCTCGACGGAGACGGCCTTGAGCAGTGCGTAAACGCGCGTGCCTGGCCGAAGGGCAAGATCGTCGGACGATTTCGCGGTGATGCGTGCGAGCAGGCGCTGACCGCCGAGCGCCAAGGCTACCATGGCAAACGCGCCGTCGCGGCGGATTTCCTCGACCGTTGCGAGAAGCTGGTTGCGGATCGACAGGCCGTCATGAGGCGCATTGGCGATTGCAACATCGCCCGCCCGCACGTGCAGTCGCACGGTCATGCCGACCGCGAAGCCGTCGCCGGTCAGCTCGATGCGATCTTCATCAAGCGTGATGATGGCGGTGTGGTAGGCGGGGTCGGTTTCGGTGACGTGACCTTCGAGGATGACGCCGGCGTCTTCGGAGGCCGTGCCAGCGGAAAGGCCGAGGCGGGCGAGAATGGTGGCGGCGGGGCCGCTGTCGGAAACGCGTCCGTTTTCGATCAGCACGACCGTGTCGGCGAGGCGCGCGACCTCGGAGGTTTCATGGCTCACATAGAGGATGGGAATGCCAGCCTCGGTGCGGATCGCCTCCAGATAGGGCAGGATCTCGTTGCGGCGCGCCTTGTCGAGCGAGGAAAGCGGCTCATCCATAAGCAGCAGCGCGGGATCGGCAAGCAGCGCCCGGCCGATGGCGACGCGCTGGCGCTCGCCGCCCGAAAGCGTTGCGGGGGCGGCGTCGAGGCGCGTCTCAAGGCCGAGCAGGGCCACCACTTCATCGAAGGCGCGGGAGACC
The DNA here is from genome assembly GCF_913053745.1 of uncultured Nitratireductor sp. Taxonomy (GTDB): domain Bacteria; phylum Pseudomonadota; class Alphaproteobacteria; order Rhizobiales; family Rhizobiaceae; genus Nitratireductor. The sequence goes on along the minus strand of NZ_CAJXGF010000006.1, from coordinate 33,686 downwards.
GGACGGCGACCGGCCCAGCGCGCATAGGTGAGGTTTTTGCGCACCGACAGATGCGGGAAGAGGCGGGCGTCCTGAAAGACGAAGCCAATACCGCGTTTTTCTGGCGGGAGGTTGGTGCCGGTAGCGGAATCGAACAATGTGCGCCCGCCCGCCACGATGCGTCCCGATTGGGGGCGGGCCGTGCCAGCGATCATCTTCAGGAGCGTTGATTTGCCAGCACCGGATGGGCCGAAAAGGGCCGTGACGCCCGCACCCGCCTGAAAGGCGGTTTCGATTTCGAAACTGCCGGCGAGGCCCTTGATATCGACGTCGAGCACGGTCATGCGCGTCCCTTGGCGGTGAGTTTTCGGGCCAGATACTCGGACGCGACGATGGCGGCGAGCGCAAGGGCGACGGCGATTGCGATCAGGCGAAGGGCGGCGGCATCGCCGGACGGCGATTGCAGGAGCGCATAGATGGCGAGCGAGAGGGTCTGCGTTTCGCCGGGAATGTTGGAGACGAAGGTAATCGTCGCCCCGAACTCACCCAATGCCTTGGCGAAGCCGAGCACGGAACCGGCAATGATGCCCGGCAGGGCCAGAGGCAAGGTAATTGTGAAGAAAACAGTGAGGCGCGAGGCGCCGAGCGTGCGCGCGGCCTCACCATAGCCCCTGTCCATTGCTTCGAGAGAGAGGCGGATGGGGCGTACGAGCAACGGAAAAGCCATGACGCCGGCGGCGAGGGCGGCACCCGTCCATCGGAAAGCGAAGCCGATGCCGAAGAGAGTTTCAAAAAGCTTGCCCAGCGGTCCTTTGGATCCGAACAAAATCAGAAGACCGTAACCGGTGACGACTGGCGGCAGTACAAGCGGCAGTGTGACCAGCGCTTGAACGATGCCTTTTCCAGTGAATTCTTTGCGGGCCAGAAGCCAGGCGACCGCAAAGGCCGGCACCAATGCGCAGAGGATGGCGGTAAACGCCACCCTCGCGGACAGGAGTATGATGGAAAGTTCGGTCTCCCCCATCCCGGCAGTCTATTCCGTAGCCTCGGAAAAGCCGAGATCGGTGAAGATTTTGCGACCGGCCTCGCTTTTCAGGAAGGCGAGAAAGGCTTCGGCGCTTTCTGCTCCATTCTTCGTGGCGGCAGCGGGATAGCGAACTGGCGCGTGGCTTTCTGCGGGGAAGACATAGGCGCGCACCAGATCGCCGACGGCCTTCTGGTCCGATCCGTAGACGATAGCGGCTTTAACCTCGCCACGGCTGGCCAGTTCCAGCGCCACGCGGACGTTTTCGCCGAAGACTGCGTTCTTTTCGACGTCTTTCCAAAGATCGAGGTTTTCGAGCGCTGTGCGGGCATATTTGCCAGCGGGCACATGGCTCGGATCCCCCATGGCGAAGCGCTCGTCAAGGAGGGCGTTGGGGCTTTCCACCGGCTCGATGCCTTTCGCGGCTGCGATGACGAGATTGTTGCCGGCGATGATCGCCTCGCTTTGGGTGCGGACCAGATCGCGCTCGACCAGATAGGCCATCCAATCGGTGTTTGCGGAGATGTAGACATCCGCGGGTGCGCCGGCCTCGATCTGGCGGGCGAGAACGGAGCTGGAAGCGAAGGAGACGACGACTTCATCACCGTCGACCGCCTGATATTCGCTGGCGGCGCGCTCGATGGCATCCTTCATGCTGGCAGCGGCGAAGACGGTGAGCTTCTCGGCGGCGGCCCCTGTTACTGGGAAGGCGAGGAGGGTGAGAGCTGCGAGAGCGCGTTTAAACATAAAACCACCATAGGTCATTGGCACGGGCAAACGCCACGGCCGGTCAACAGGAATGCATGGTGGTCAGGCTTGGACAATCGCGCTCCGAATGCCGCCCGAACCTTGGGCCAGAGGCAGCCATCACACGCCGCCCGGACCGGATACTAGGAGTGGCGTGCCGATCGGGTCAAGCGAGATCGCGTTGGACTTTTCATCCTCCCCTTCCCCCCGTTTGCGGGGGGAAGGGGGTGTCTATGCCCTATGGTCTGCCCTGTCTCACCCTTCGTCATAGTCGGCGGAGGGCGGGAAAATCAGACGGTGGCTTCGGACACGGTCGCCTCGATATGATCGACGAGCGGGTCGGGCAGGCGCAGTCGGCCGGCAAGCATATCGAGATAACCGCGCTCGGCGCGCGTCTTGGGTTCAATGGTGAGACGCGAGGCGGTGTAGAGCTCGATCTTCTGCGCGTCTGTCTGTGCGGTTTCCACGAGCGCGTCGAGATCGACCGGGCGCTCCAACTCGCGCATGAGAAAAGCCTCTTCCTCTTCGTCGATGCCGGAGAGTTTGAGTTTGTCGGCGATCTTGCCGCGCTCGGCTTCGTCGATATGGCCGTCGGCGCGCGCGGCGGCGATCATAGCGCGCACAAGTGCCAATGCAAATTCGCTTTCGCCCTGTGGCGCTTGTGCCGGGTTGAAGCTTGTATCCTCTGGCGGTGGCAGAAGTTCGCCTTCTTTTGCGGCCTGGCTGGGCTCTTTCCCGGACTGGTAGTTCTGATAGGCCTTGTAGGCGATTCCGGCCACCGCCGCGATGCCGCCAAGCTTGAGCGCGCTACCCGTTATCGAGCGCCCCGTGCTGGTGCCGAGCAACACGGCGGCGATGGCGCCGGTTGCCAGTGGGTTGTCCTTGGCGAGCTGAACGGCCTGGCCTGCCTTGTCTCGCACCGTTCCCTGCGTTCCGGGAACTTGGGAGCCTAAAAGGTCGTTCAACAGCTTCTTGGGATCGAGCATCCGCATCTCCTCGTTTCGCGCTCGTTGCGCCCTGGCGTTGGCAAAAAGGTAGGAGGGCATTTGCGGCATTGCAATGTCGCAGGGATTTACAACCTGCATGGGAAGACGAAAGTTCAATGACCATCCAAATGGTTCGGCAAGCGTCTTGCCGTCCGATGGTCAGGTCATGGCGGCGGGCGCGATACGCTCGCTGCTTGCGCAAAAACGATCATAGATCGCGCCCGCAAAACCCCGATGCCCCTTCGCGCCATGCGCACGAGCGGACACCCATCCGTTAGGACGGAGCGCGATCATGTCGCCGTTGCCCTGTCGCTTTCGTGGTTCGGCTTGGCCGATACGAGCCCGGGTCGTTCGTAGGACTTCGGTGCGACGCAGGATGGCCGCTTCGTGAACACCACGCTGCACCAGCCTGAAGACGAGGGAAGCGACACTCTCTGGGACCATGAGGACACGATCCTTGAGGACCTTGCCGCGTCCGGCGGACACACAGCGATCTAGACTTTGTGCTTTTCTGGCGGTGTGCCGATGGGGAAGCTCTCCCCGCGCTTTTCGGCAAGTTCCACCTGGCGCTGGCGCTCGGCATAGCGGGCACGATCGGCCTCGCTGCGGGTTTCGGCGCAATGAGGGCAGGAAATGCCTTCCTGGAAAAGCGGGGAGGCGCGCTCATCGGGCATCAATGGGTGGCGGCACGCACGACACAGCGTTGCTTCGCCTTTTTGCAGGTCATGGCGGACGGAGACGCGTTCGTCGAACACAAAGCATTCGCCTTCCCAAAGGCTCTGGGCGGCAGGAACCTCTTCAAGATATTTCAGGATGCCGCCTTTGAGATGATAGACATCGTCGACGCCGATGAGTTTCATGTAGGCGGTAGCCTTCTCGCAGCGAATGCCACCCGTGCAGAACATAGCGACCTTCCGGCCCTTCAAGCGATTGAGATTGCGCTCTGCCCAGGTAGGGAAATCGCGAAACGTCTCCGTCTTCGGATCCTCGGCGCGCGAGAAGGTGCCGATGGCGGTCTCGTAAGCGTTGCGGGTGTCGACGACCAGCGTGTCGGGATCGGCGATCAGCGCGTTCCACTCGTCCGGTTCCACATAGGTGCCAGCCTGGTTGACCGGGTCGACCCCGGAGACGCCCATGGTTACGATCTCTTTCTTCAACCGCACTTTCATACGGTGGAAAGGCATTGCGTCGGCCGTGCTGTATTTGACTTCGATATCCCGGAGCGCGGGGATCTTCTTCAGATGCGCTATCAATGCGTCGATGACTTCGGGTCTGCCGGCCACCGTGCCGTTGATGCCCTCGGCGGCCAGCAAAAGCGTTCCGCGAATGCCGCGTTCACAACAAAACGCGGCAAGCTGAGGTCGCAACGTCTCATAGTCCGGCAAGGCCGCGAAACGGTAGAGCGCGGCGACACGGAATGTCTGTTCTGGCGAGGAAGAAATCATGCGCGGTTTCCTACGCTTCTCGTTTTCAGCTTGCAAGAAAAAGCCGCCTTTTCCCAGCGTTCAGAGCGTTGCAGCATGTTTTCGCTAGGCCGCGACAGGATGTTTTATCCCCTCACGGTCGCGGTGGGCGATAATTGTCGAAAACGGTCATGAGCGAGAGCGATGTTTTCGAAAAAGGCAATCACCGAAATCAGCGAAGCGGCCTTGCGGGCAAAGCTTGAGCCGGCCCTGCTTCTGGCCGTGGCACAAGTGGAGAGCGGCGGCAGGACACATGCCGTGGTTCGCGGCAGGGTGGAACCGCTGATCCGCTTCGGGGGGCATTATTTCGACGGACGGCTTTCTAATGCGAAACGCGCGCAGGCGCGGGCCGCGGGACTCGCCTCGCCGAAGGTGGGCGGCGTTGCCAATCCACGCAGCCAAAGGGAGCGATGGGCGCTTCTGGAGCAAGCGACACGCATCGACCGCAAGGCGGCATTGGAATCCGTTTCCTGGGGTATCGGGCAGGTGATGGGCGCGCACTGGAACCGGCTCGGTTTCACCGATGTGGAAGCGCTGGTGACCGAGGCTAGGGACGGAGCGACCGGGCAGGCTCGGCTGATGCTGCGCTACATCGAGAAGGCGGGGCTGCGGGAAGCGCTTGCGTCGCGAGACTGGGCGCGGTTTGCGCATGGCTATAACGGTCCCGCCTATCGTCGCAACCAGTATGATCGAAAACTTGCGCAGGCGTACCGCGCCTATGCGGTGGACCAAGCGCCCGTTGCGGAGAAGTTGTTGCGGGTCGGTTCACGCGGCTGTGCGGTGGAGAGCCTGCAGACGATGCTTTTGGCGCTCGGCTATCCGGTGACGTCGGATGGGATCTTCGGTAAGCGGACAGAAAAGACCGTGAAACGGTTTCAGTCGGATGCCGGTCTCGTGCAGGATGGCCTGGTGGGACGGGCGACTCGGAAGGCGTTGAGGCAGGCTTTGCCGTTCAATGGATTGCGATCGCGCTTGCGAGCGGCCGTTTCACGCTTGTGGCAGCGATTGCAATGGTTGTTTTGAGGCTTGCGGCTTGTCAGTTTCGGCTAAAAAGTGTTCATGAGCGGCGAAATCCGTGTATTGAATCGTTTTAGCGCTGCGGTTTTGCGCAAAGCGGCGGGCAAGCCTTGAGGAGATGTGTCGAAATGAACGCTGCCATGCAGAAGAAGAACGAAGTGCTGCTGGCGATCCTGGAAGGGCAGCCGGTGATTCCGGTTCTCAAGATCGAGCGCCTGGCCGACGCGGTGCCATTGGCAAGGGCGCTGGTGAAGGGCGGCCTGCCGGCCATTGAGATCACGTTGCGCACACCCGATGCCATCGATGCGATCCGACTCGTTTGCGAGGAAGTGCCGGAAGCGGTCGTGGGTGCGGGCACGATCCTGACATCGAAGGATTTTTCTTATGCGGTGGCGGCGGGAGCTCGCTTCATCGTGAGCCCTGGCATTACGCAGGAACTGCTGGACGCGGCATCCATGTCCGACGTGCCGTTCCTGCCGGGAGCGGCAACCCCAAGCGAAGTGATGGCTGCGCGCGAGGAAGGCTACAGCCTGTTGAAATTCTTCCCGGCCGAACAATCGGGCGGCGCGCCTTTTCTCAAGGCGCTTTCCTCGCCGCTGGCGTCGATCCGCTTCTGCCCGACGGGTGGCGTTTCGCCGAAGAATGTGGGCGATTATCTTTCTCTGCCGAATGTCATTTGCGTCGGCGGTTCCTGGGTTGCGCCCGACAAGGCCATTGAAGCCGGCGACTGGGCTTCCATCGAAGCGTTGGCGCGCGAGGCGAGCGGTCTGAAGCGCTGATCGCTCACAACTTACCGGATACAAAAAAACGAGGTCCGAGAACCTCGCTTTTTGTGGTCTATTCGATGTGCGTCAATTGGTGCGGAAGCGGGCCATGGAGATGAAGTTTACGGCCTTGCCGGTGAACCGCGTGGCGTCCGCTACTGCGATGTCCTGTTGGAAACCCGTCGTATAGACGGTTTCGGGCGAGCGGACGAACTCGCTGTCGAATGCCGGCGGATGAGTCGGACGCGCCGCTTCCGTCAGCATGGAGTTCTGGCTGAGCGCGCGGGTTGGCGCTTCGCCCTTCGAAGCCACGACCACGGGCTGCGCGCCACGGGTCACGTCGCTCGGACCGGGCTTGGCCGATTTGCGCGTGCTGCGCGCCCGGCTCTCGGGACGTGTCGGCTCCGCTTGCTCTGCTCGTGCGAGAAGTGTCTGACGCGGCGAAGCGGAAACCGTCTGCCCGGATACCGCCGTCATGGCTGACGCTGCCTCCACGACGGGCTCTTCTTCTTCGACTTTCCGGGCGAAATCGCTCTGGGTGTTGGTGGTCGCTCCGGCTTGCGGGCGCGGTTCGGGCAGAGCCGCCAGCGTGAACTCGTCGTCCGCCGCGCGCGACGGGCGATTGGACGGAACCGGCAGATAGGCGGCAGTGGTGACCGGCTGTTCGCTTTCCTCGGCATCGGCCAGAACGCCGGCAATGGCGTCGGGCGCATCGGTCTGCGCGGAGGCGATCTGCACGAGCGCTTCCTGCGTGGCCGCGTCGGGCGCGTAATCGGGGCGTTGCGTTGGCGTCGGAATGTTCGCTGCTACAAGCGCCGCGGTTCCGGCTTCTTCGGGTGTCGCCTGTTCGAGGGTCGGCGCGCCTTCGACAGGCTTGACCTCGAAGGGCAGGGGGTGGCCGACGGCAACATCCGGTCGCGGCGCGGCGCGGGGTGTCGGCACGCTGCGCTGCGGCAGGGCGGCCAGGATAGTGCGCGGAGTTTCGGGCTCTGGCTGTGGTGCCGCTGCTGGCGCCTGTTGACGACGTGCGGCCGGCTGACGAGCTGCCACCGTCGTGGTCTCGGCATTATCCTCTTCCTCGTCTGCGCCGCCGCCGAAAAGCGCGGCCAGAAGACCGCCGCCATTGCCGCTGCCGCCATTGCCACTGGCAACCTGGATCGGGCTACCGTTGCGCTTGCGCGATTCGTAGGCGGCGAGCGCCTGCTTGTAGCCCGGCAGCGGTTTGCCGTCGGTTGGGACATGAAGTGTGTTGCCGTTTGGGAAAACCGCGAGAAGCTGCTTGCGGTTCATGCGCGGCCAGTGGCGCACTCCACCCACATCGATATGGATGAAGGGGGAACCGGAACGGGGGTAAAAACCGACACCGCCTGCCTGGAACTTGAGCGCGGTATTACGCAGTTTGGAGAGCTTGACGCCCGGAATGTAGAAATCGATCGCCTTGCCCAGCATGTGCTGGCTCTTTTTTGCCACCCCGCTCGAGCGCTTGCGCAACATGGCGTTGGTTTTTGGAGAGCGATAGGCGGAAATGATGTGGATGTAGTCGCGTGCGCCGGCGGCGCGATAGACCTCCCACAGCAGGTCCAGAACCTGTGGGTCCATATTGGTCGGCTCGTTGCGACGCCAATCGCGGAGAAAGCGATTGACCTGCTTGAGACCGCTCTGGATGTAACGACCGTTGCGTTTATATGTGATTTCCGCGCGTTCCTTGGTGTGGATGAAGTATAGCTTCAAGGTGCGCGTTTCGGCGTGGGCGGAGGGCGCGGCTGCAACGAGCGCGCCGACTGCGAGCATCAAACCGGCGAGGAGCCTCACGCGTACGAGCGCAGGCAAGCGCCATCCATGAACGTGAACGTCGTTTTTTCTCAAGTTTCCTGGCCCTACAGGCTGGTGTTTGTCCCCCGAGCCTCAGGCCCGGACTGCGGTTTCCACCTTCCGATTATTCATTTTAATGGTTAATCCGATCTTATTAAAGGAGGAATGCGCAAAGAGGATGGCGATATCGTGGCAAAACGTGACAACGCGTCGCACGGTAAATGCCAGGTTAAGCCCTGGACTGTGACCTGTCGGCCTCAATCGTTCCTTGGGTAGGTTCGTTCGGCCGGATCGAGGCCCATATCCCTGAGCTTGCGGTAAAGTGTGGAGCGCCCGATCCCGAGACGCCGTGCGATCTCGCTCATCTGGCCATTGTAATGATCCAAGGCGAACTGGATGGCATCGCGTTCGATGTCCTCCAGGGCGCGCACATTGCCGTTTTCATCCAGCAACGGAGTGTGTCCCGGCAGATCTTGTGGTGGGGTTGGCTCAAGGTGTGCGTTTTTTTCCAGCGGCTGCGATGTGATGATGCCGGGCGTATCCGGCGCGATGTCTTTCGCCCCCTCGTAAGGGTCGATGCCTTCCACCAGAGCGCGAATCTGCGGAAACTCGGTAACGTCCAGAACTCCGGTTTCACAGAGCACCACGGCACGGAATACCGCGTTCTCGAGTTGGCGGATATTGCCTGGCCAGTCGTGGCTTTCCAGGAGCGCGAGGGCGGGGCGCGAAATGCCGGTAACCCGGTTCGATGCGCTATCGGAGAAACGGGCGATGAAATTCTGCACCAGCAGCGGTATGTCTTCCTTACGGTCGCGCAGCGGCGGCACCATGATCGGGAAGACGTTAAGGCGGTAGAACAGGTCCTCGCGAAAATGTCCTTCCTTCACGCGCTCGATCAGATTCTGGTTGGTGGCCGAGATCAGGCGGATATCCACTTTCTGAGTTCCGCGTCCACCCACCGGATCCACTTCGCCCTGCTGTACAGCGCGCAAGAGCTTGACCTGGACATTGATGGGAAGGTCGCCGATCTCATCCAGGAACAGGGTGCCCGTATCGGCTTCCGTGAATTTGCCGATGCGCTTCTCTGTGGCGCCTGTGAAGGCGCCTTTCTCATGGCCGAACAGAATACTTTCCACCAGCGTGTCGGGAATTGCGCCGCAATTGACAGTGACAAAAGGTTTGCGGTGTCTGCGGCTTTCCGACTGGATCGCACGGGCGATCAGTTCCTTGCCGACGCCGGACTCGCCCTCGATCAGGATCGGTATGTCACTTGCGGCGGCTTTCTGTCCGAGTTTTATGACACGCGCCATGGACGGGCTGTTGGTGACGAGCGTGTCGAAAGAAGTGGTGTCGCCTGTGTTCCTTCTTTTGCGCTGGCGCGTCTCCATCGCGCGCACTTTGAGCGCATTGTTGATGGCGGCTCCGAGGCGGGCCGGAGCGACGGGTTTGACGATGAAGTCGAATGCACCGGCGCGCATCGCTTCGACTGCCGTGTCTATGCTGCCGCGCGACGTCTGCACGATGACCGGAATGTCCGATCCCTGAGCCTGAAGGCGCTCCAGCATTTCGATCCCGCCCATCTCCGGCATGATGAGGTCGAGAACGATGGTGCGTGGCGCTTCTTCCACACGATCCAGTACACCCAGCGCTTCACGTCCATTCTCAGCCAGCAGCGGCGTGTGGCCGAGTTTTTCCACCGCAGCCTGAAGCAGGCGGCGTTGGACCGGGTCGTCATCGACTATAAGAACGGCTTCCGACATGTCGCATTTATGCAATGGCGTTACGATATCCTGCGCGGTTTCTGTACACGGGCTGGAACAAAATGGCATAGGCTTCTAAACAAGGGCTCAAGAATCCCGGTGAACGAAACCTTTCGGCACCGTAGGCAAAGACCGATTTCGGCTGAACGAGGATTACATGGCCAACGACAATGGCAAGGCCGCGCGTCTTGCGGCAACGGATGCGGCGATCGCGGCTGGAAACGCTGCTTCCGAACTTGGCAATTTGCCCGAGTGGAACCTTGCTGATCTGTATCCGGCGATCGAGTCGCCCGAATTGAAGCGCGATCTGGACCGCGCTGCGGCTGAAGCCGCTGGCTTCGAAACCGCATGGAAGGGCAAGCTTGCGGACGAAGCGGCCAAGGGCGCCAACGGCCGCCTGGGCGAGGCGGTTGAAGCTTATGAGGCCATCGAGGAACTCATGGGCCGCATCGTCTCCTACGCTGGCCTGCTTTATGCCGGCGATACCTCCGATCCCAAACGTGCCAAGCTTTACGGTGACGTGCAGGAAAAGCTGACGGATGCCAGCGCGCATCTGATCTTTTTCACGTTGGAACTCAACAAGATCGACGATGCGGCCATTGATGCCGCGCTCGACGCCGACAGTAAGCTTGCCCACTACAGGCCCTGGGTACTCGATATCCGTCGCGACAAGCCCTATGAACTCGAGGATCGGGTCGAGCAGCTTTTTCACGAAAAGTCGGTGACCGGGCGGGGTGCCTGGAATCGGTTGTTCGACGAGACGATGACCAGCCTTCGCTTCACCGTGAACGGCGAGGAATTGGCACTGGAGCAGACGCTCAATCTGCTGCAGGACGCCGATGGGGAGAAACGCCGTATAGCGGCCGATGCGCTGGCGGAGACCTTTCGCAAGAACCTGCGCACCTTCACCTTGATCACCAACACGCTGGCCAAGGACAAGGAAATCTCCGACCGCTGGCGCGGGTTCGAGGATATTGCCGATTCCCGTCATCTGGCAAACCGCGTCGAACGTCCCGTTGTCGATGCGCTGGCGGAAGCTGTGCGCGCTGCCTATCCGACGTTGTCGCACCGATATTACGCCATGAAAGCCAAATGGCTGGGTCTGGACGTGCTGAACCACTGGGATCGCAACGCGCCGCTTCCGGAGACGCCGCAGGCGGTGATTGGCTGGGATGAGGCAAGGAAAACAGTGCTCGACGCGTACGAAGCGTTCGATCCGCGTATGGCGCAGATCGCCGGGCGCTTCTTCGAGCACAACTGGATCGATGCTCCCGTCCGCCCGGGCAAATCGCCAGGCGCGTTCGCTCATCCCACCGTACCGTCCGCGCATCCGTATCTTCTTTTGAACTATCTCGGCAAACCGCGCGACGTCATGACATTGGCACACGAGATGGGGCACGGTATCCACCAGGTGCTCGCCGGCAAGCAGGGCGCACTTATGGCGCCGACCCCGCTGACGCTGGCCGAGACGGCCTCGGTCTTCGGCGAGATGCTCACCTTCCGTTCCTTGCTCGACAGCACCACCGAGAAGCGCGAACGCAAGGCCATGCTGGCACAGAAGGTGGAGGACATGCTCAACACGGTCGTCCGCCAGATCGCTTTCTACGAGTTCGAGCGCAAGCTGCACGCCAAACGCCGCAGCGACGGCGAACTAACGTCCGATCAGATCGGCGAATTGTGGCTGGAGGTGCAAAAGGAATGTCTTGGCTCCTCGGTGAGGCTACGCGAGGGGTATGAAACCTTCTGGGCTTACATCCCGCACTTCATACATTCGCCTTTTTATGTCTACGCCTATGCCTTCGGCGACTGCCTGGTGAACTCTCTTTTCGCGGTCTACCAGCAGGCGCCTGAAGGGTTTCAGGAGAAATATTTCGCTATGCTGGAGGCGGGCGGCACGAAGCATCATTCGGAGTTGCTGCAGCCGTTCGGTCTGGATGCCAGGGATCCCGATTTCTGGAGCAAAGGGCTTTCGGTCATCGAAGGATTGATCGACGAGCTCGAGACGCTCGACGGGTAGACGGAGTCTTTCGACCGACATGCCCGCAGACGTTCGGGGCCGGGTTCTCATTCGCGACGACGCGGCGGGTCGGGAGCTTTTCTTTTCCCGTCCGCGAGACATCCTGATCGCGTGGGACGCGAAGACGTTCGACGCCGCGCTCGACCGCGCCGGGCAGGCGCGGCGCTCCGGCCTCTGGCTGGCCGGATACATGGCCTATGAGGCCGGCTATCTGTTGGAACCGAAACTGAAACCTCTTTTGCCGGGAACTCGGCGAGGACCGCTCCTATGCTTCGGTGTGTTCGATCCACCCGAGGATCGGCCCGTAGACGAGGTTGCCACGAGTGGTGCCACTCTTTCCGACGCGGTGCCGGCCTGGAGCTTTGACGATTATCGCACGCGTTTCCAGCGTCTGCATCGACATTTGCGGGTGGGCGATTGCTATCAGGCCAATCTGACATTCCCAATCGAAGCGCGTTGGAGCGGAGATCCGGCGGCCTTGTTCGACATGCTCGGCGCACGACAGCCGGTCCGTTACGGTGCGCTGGTGGATATGGGGTGGCCCGTGATCGTTTCGCGTTCCCCGGAGCTGTTTTTCCAGGTGTCGCGGGATGGCTGGATCGAAACCAGGCCGATGAAGGGCACAGCGCCGCGCGGCGCGTCTGTCGACGAGGACGCGGCGTTGAAGGCCTTTTTGCGCAACGATCCGAAGAACCAGGCGGAAAACCGCATGATCGTGGATCTGTTGCGCAACGACATCTCACGGATCAGCGAGGTGGGCACGTTGGACGTGCCGGAACTGTTCCATGTGGAAAGCTACCCGACGGTGCATCAGATGGTAAGTCGGGTGCGTGCGAAGCTGGTCGCGGAGGCAGGATTGCATGAGATTTTCGCCGCGTTGTTTCCCTGCGGTTCGGTAACCGGGGCACCCAAAATCCGTGCCATGGAAATTCTGCATACGCTGGAGGCCGGGCCGCGCGAGGCGTATTGTGGTGCGGTGGGTTGGGCGGCACCCGATGGCACCATGCGTTTCAACGTCGCGATCCGCACAGTTTCGCTCTTCGAAAATGGGACAGCGACCTACAATGTGGGTGGCGGGGTGGTGTTCGATTCAACCGCCGACGGCGAATATCAGGAAGCGCTCTTGAAGGCGCGTTTCGCGATGGTTGAAAGCTAGGGAGAACGGGCATGTTCATCGTTTCGCTGCGTTATGTGGTTCCCGTCGGGGAAGTGGAGCCGCATATGGCCGGACATATGGCTTGGCTTGAAAAACATTATGCCGACGGAACCTTCATCGCATCCGGGCGCAAAGTGCCCAGGACCGGCGGCGTGATCCTGGCGCGCGGGGAGCGCAGCAAGCTGGAGTCCTGTCTCGCGGACGACCCGTTTGTGGTGCATGGCGTTGCCGAGTTCGAGATCATCGAATGTGCGATCTCGCGCACGGTCGAAGGGCTCGAAGCGCTCAGGGAATGACGAAACCGTTCGAAACCCAAACCGCTTTTCTGCTTTATTGTGACAGACTTATATGTTTGGAAGCGAAGACTTTTTGTTTTGGAGAGGCGCGCAATGGCAGCTAAAGACTGGCCCATCCATGGTGAAATCACCGGTCCGATCGTGATGATCGGATTCGGCTCTATCGGGCGGGGGACGCTGCCCTTGATCGAGCGCCATTTCAAGTTCGACAAGAAGCGCATGGTGGTGATCGACCCTATCGATAGCGACCGCAAGATGCTGGACGAACGCGGCATTCGCTATGTGCAGGCGCATGTCACCAAGGACAATTACAAGGACTTGCTGACGCCTCTCCTGACCGAAGGCGAAGGGCAGGGCTTTTGCGTTAATCTCTCGGTCGACACGTCGTCGCTCGATATTCTCAAACTCTGCCGTAAGCTCGACGTGCTCTACATCGATACGGTGGTGGAGCCATGGCTTGGCTTTTATTTCGACGATAAGGCCGACAATGCCTCGCGCACCAACTATGCGCTGCGTGAGACGGTGCGTCGGGAAAAGACGAAGAACCCGGGCGGCACGACGGCAATCTCAACCTGCGGCGCCAATCCCGGAATGGTGTCCTGGTTCGTGAAACAGGGGCTGGTCAATCTCGCAAGGGATCTTGGGATCGATTTCAAGGAGCCGGGTGTCGACGACCGCGAAGGCTGGGCCAAGCTTATGAAAAAGTGCGGTGTGAAGGGCGTTCACATTGCCGAGCGCGACACCCAGCGCACCAAAAAGCCCAAGCCGATGAACGTGTTCTGGAACACCTGGTCGGTGGAAGGTTTTATCGCCGAAGGCCTGCAGCCGGCGGAACTGGGCTGGGGCACGCACGAAAACTGGAAACCCGGGAATGCGCGCAAGCAGAAGAAGGGCAACAAGGCGGCCATCTTTCTCGAGCAGCCGGGCGCGAACACACGGGTGCGCAGCTGGTGCCCGACGCCGGGGCCGCAGTATGGATACCTTGTCACGCACAATGAGTCGATTTCCATCGCTGACTTCTTCACCGTGCGCGACAAAAAAGACAAGGTCGTCTACCGGCCGACCTGTCATTACGCCTACCATCCCTGCAACGATGCGGTCCTCTCTCTGCACGAAATGTTCGGCGCCGAGGGCAAGCCGCAACCCGAGCAGCATGTGCTTGACGAGAACGAACTGGTCGACGGGATGGATGAGCTGGGTGTGCTGATCTACGGCCACAAGAAAAACGCTTATTGGTTCGGCTCGCAATTGACACTCGAGGAAACCCGGAAGCTGGCGCCATATCAAAACGCCACCGGCTTGCAGGTGACATCGGCCGTGCTCGCCGGCATGGTGTGGGCGCTGGAAAACCCGCAAGCCGGTATCGTCGAGGCGGACGAGATCGATTACCGCCGCTGTCTCGAGGTGCAACTGCCATATCTGGGGCCGGTGAACGGCTATTATACGGACTGGACGCCGCTCGAGGGCAGACCCGGACTTTTCCCGGAGGATATCGACGAATCCGATCCGTGGCAGTTCCGCAACATTCTCGTACGCTGAACGACGAAGCGCGCACCGCGCTTGCAATGCTGTCAAAATCGGGCAATTGAAATGGGTATCGCCCGGTCCTGAACGGGGCCGGGCCTTTTCAAGGCGGTGCACGATCGGGAAGCACGGGTGCGCGACAGGAGGCCAGAACCATGAAGACAAGCAAAATTCTGACGCTCGCAACGGTGGTTTCAGCACTTGCGGTAGCCGGTTGCCAAACTGGCATGTCGGACGGCGGCGGTCCACGCGCCGCACGCCAGACGGGCGTCGAAGGACAGTGGATGGGCACCGATGGCGTAGCCGTGTCGACCCTGCAGGGCGGACGTTTCAGTTCGCGAGCGGTGGAAACCGGCGAAACGCTCACCGAGGGCTCTTATTCGCATCGCGATGCGCGCACCATCGAGCTTTCCTTTTACTCGCTCAAGAGCCAGCAGCAGACGGCTGCGACATGTCTTCTGGCGACCAGCGATCAGATGAACTGCACGCTGGCCAACGGCACCAATTTCGTTCTCAACCGCGCTGCAGGCGTTTCTTGATCTTTAAACCGGCGGAGACGCATCGCGAACATGCTGTTTGCCGTCCTCGCCCTTATTCTGCTTGCCGTGATCGTGCTGCCGCAACTCTGGGTGCGGCACACGCTGGCAAAGCATGGAAATGACCGACCGGACATTCCCGGAACCGGCGGCGAACTGGCACGCCATCTGCTCGACCGGTTTGCGCTGCCCGACATCAGGGTCGAAACGAGCGATCGCGGCGACCATTACGATCCGCGGGACAAGGCGGTCCGGCTTTCTCAGAATGTCTATTCGGGTCGTTCTCTGACGGCCGTGGCCGTGGCAGCGCATGAGGTTTCACACGCGCTCCAGGATGCCCACGGCGAACGTTCTTTCAAGGCGTGGCAGAGGCTTGCGCGATTTGCCATGGTGACGGATCGTGCGGCGGGCATCTTCTTCATCGCCGCACCTTTCCTGGCGATATTGGCGCGCACGCCCCTGGCGCTGCTCGCGCTTGTCGCAGTCGGAGTGGGACTTCTTGCCGTGCGGGTTCTTGTCACGCTCGCCACATTGCCGGTCGAGTTCGACGCCAGCTTCGCCAAGGCGCTGCCCGTGCTCGAAAGTGGGCAATATGTATCCGAAACCGACATGCCGGCGGTTCGCGCGGTGCTGCGTGCCGCGGCACTGACCTATCTGGCCGCCGCACTCATTACCTTGGTCGATCTTGCCCGCTGGGTGCGATTGTTGCGATAACAGGGGCGGACTTTTTGAGGGCCAAGCGTCCGTCGGGGTGCATAAGGACGCTTTATCGCTTTGTTTTCCGCGTTTGCGCGGTTGTCGGGTGCTTCCACCCGACTGCGAAACGCTACAGGGAGGAATCATGGCACCGCATTTCGATGCGCTGGAAATCCGAGATCCGGCGGAGCGCGAGCGCGATTTGTTTTCGCGTCTGCCTCGCTTTTTAAGCGATGCGGTGGCAAAGGCCCAGGGCCTTGCGGTATGGCTCTCCGGCATCGACCTTCCGCATGTTGTCGACCGCAGTGCGTTGGCACGCTTGCCTGTGCTGCGCAAGCCGGAGCTGCTGGAGCGGCAAAAAGCGAAACCGCCTTTCGGTGGCTTTGTTGACCCCGATGCGATGGAGGGCGCACGCGTTTTCATGTCGCCCGGACCGATCTGGGAAATCCAGGGTGCGGGGGGCGATCCTTGGCAGGCCGCGCGTGCCTTCTTTGCCGCTGGCGTACGTCCTGGCGCGCGCGTACACAACGCCTTTGCCTATCACATGACGCCGGGCGGTTTCGTGCTCGACACGGGTGCGCGGGCACTGGGCTGCACCGTCTTTCCTGCGGGCACCGGCAACACAGACATGCAGGTGGAAGCGGCCGAGGCCTTTCAGCCGGATGTTTATGCCGGTACGCCGGATTTCTTGAAGATCATGTTCGAACGCGCCGATCGTGACGGTAAGGATCTCTCTTCGATCCGAACGGGGCTTGTTTCGGGTGGAGCGCTGTTTCCCTCGTTGCGTGAGGAATACCGCGCCCGTGGCGTCAATGTCTTGCAGTGCTACGCCACCGCGGAGTTCGGCGTTATCGCCTATGAAACGCTAGGGCCGGACGGCGCGCCGCTGCCCGGCATGGTGGTGAACGAAAATCTGATTGTCGAAATCGTCCGGCCTGGAACCGACGATCCGGTGCCGGAGGGCGAGGTGGGTGAGGTGGTGGTGACCGCGCTCAATCCGGCCTATCCGCTGGTGCGTTTGGGAACCGGAGACCTTTCGGCCGTCATGCGAGAGGAAAGCCCGTGCGGGCGTACCAATATGCGTATCAAGGGCTGGATGGGCCGCGCCGATCAGCGCACCAAGGTCAAGGGCATGTTTGTCGACCCCAAACAGATCGCGGAACTGACGCGTCGGCATAGCGAAATCGAGCGAGCCCGGCTGGTGGTGAACCGCGATGACGCAAAAGATGCGATGGCACTGCATGTGGAGGTGTTTGCCGGTTCCGCTCCGGACACGCTTGCCATCGAGGCGACGCTGCGCGAGGTGACCAAGATTGGCGGCCGTGTGATTCTGGCGGAACCGGGAAGCCTGCCGCGCGACGGCAAAGTCATCGCAGACGAGCGGGATTATTCAGACTAAAGCATAAGATCGAAAAGTCGGGCGCCGTTCGCGTCTCGCTTGATTTCGTGCCACCCGTGTCACAGGATGCGATCGCAATGGCGTTCGGACGACTGTTTTCGTTCGTGTCATGCCCAAAAAGAAAGAGGCGGTGACAGGCCGCGATTGGTCGCCTGCAGTAAGTTGCGGGCCGTGCAGAGTGGAGGAGACCCAATGCGACTTTTGATCGGTGCCTTATCGGCGCTCACCCTGACCGTGTTCGCAGGCCAGGCGCAAGCCCAGTGCGACGATGGCGAAATGGTTATCAAGTTCAGCCATGTGGTTGCCGACAAGGGCCACCCCAAGGGCGATGCGGCGACGCTCCTTGCGGAGCGGGTGAATGACGAGATGAACGGAACCGCCTGCATGGAAGTGTTCCCGAACTCGACGCTTTACGATGACGACAAGGTAATGGAGGCCTTGCTTCTCGGCGATGTGCAACTGGCTGCACCGTCGCTTGCGAAGTTCGAGGCCTACACGCTGAAATACCGGCTTTTCGATCTTCCCTTTCTGTTTCCCACTCTCGACGCGGTGAACGCCTTTACCACCTCGAATGACGGGCAGGAACTGCTGACCGTGATGGAAGACGAAGGTTATTCCGGCCTCGGTTTCTGGTCGTCGGGCCTCAAGCAGTTTTCCGCTGGCAAACCGCTTATCGAGCCGCAGGATGCGGCGGGGCTGAAATTCCGCGTGCAGACCTCGGACGTGGCCGTTGCCATGATCGAGGCGATGGGCGCTTCGGCGCAGAAACTCGCTTTCAAGGAAGTCTACGGTGCATTGCAGACCGGCGTGGTGGATGGCCAGGAAAATAGCTGGTGCAACATCTACACCCAGAAGTTTTTCGAGGTGCAGGACGGCATCACGCAAACCAATCACCAACTCCTCGCCTATCTTCTGGTAACCTCGACCGAATGGCTCGAAGGGCTCGATCCGGCCGTACGCGACCAGTTCGTGACGATCGTCAAAGAGGTCACGGAAACGGCCAACGCCAATGTGGCGGACCAGGAGAACACCTGTCGCCAGAACATTCTGGACGCCGGCGGTACGATTCGCGAGCTGACGCCCGAACAGCGTGCCAAATGGGTCGAGACCATGAAACCCGTCTGGGCAAAGTTCGAGGGCGACATCGGCAAGGAGCTGATCGAGTCTGCCGCTTCCAGCGGTTCCTGATCCTGTAGCCTATACCCAAGCGCGGCGTTTCCCCTCGTCGTGCTCTCAGGACCGTCCGCCTGCAAGCGGGCGGTCTTGTAGCAGCTCTCTCCGGGAGAAAAGTTATGGTGCTCTTATGGCCGGCGCTCGGGCTTGTCGCCCTCGTGGCAGTCATGTTCCTTTGGGAACGGCGCTATCCCGATGCCGTCGGACGGTTCGAGGAGAATGTCCTCGCCATTCTTCTGGCTGCCATTACATTCGTTTCTTTCACCCAGGTGGTCGCGCGATACGGTTTCAATAGTGGTTGGGGCGGTGCGCTTGAGTTCACGCGTATTCTCTTTGCCTGGATGATCCTTTTCGGCATGAGTTACGGCGTGAAGAACGGCATTCATCTGGGTGTCGATGCCTTTATCCGATTGATGCCGTCGCGGCTCTTCAGAACGGCGGCGATTTTCGGCGCTCTATGTGTGTTCCTCTACGCCTTCATATTGCTCTATGCGGGTTGGCTGACACTGGTGGGAGCGGACGTTTCGACCAATTGGCGCCAGACCGGTGCCATCGGCTATTGGACGTTCATGTTCGACCGCGGCACCGGACTCGACGACCTGCGCTATCCGTTGTGGATGCAGGAGACATTCGGCTTGCAGGATCGCGTGCAGCGCTGGGTGGCCTATCTCATGTTGCCTATCGGCCTGGCGCTTCTGGCCTTCCGTGCGCTGCAGGGTGTGGCCGGCATCGTCAGGGGTGAGCGCGACCTCATCATCGCGGGACACGAAGCCGAGGAACTGGTGGCCGAAAACAAAGACGCGTTGAAGGAGTAGCGGCGGTGGAACCAGCCATTCTGTTCATTCTCGTCCTGTTCCTGCTCTTTACAGGCGTTCCGGTTGCGGTGGCGCTTGGGCTATCGTCGCTGTGCATCATCGCTTTCTTTTCAAGCGACTCCATATCCTCGGTGGCCCTTCAACTTTTCACAGCCTCGCAGAACTATACGCTTCTGGCGATTCCGTTTTTTATCCTCGCCTCGGCCTTCATGTCGACGGGCGGGGTGGCGCGTCGCATTATCCGCTTCGCGATCGCTGCCGTCGGACATTTTCGGGGCGGTCTGGCGATGGCATCGGTTCTCGCCTGCATGATGTTTGCGGCACTTTCCGGCTCCTCGCCGGCGACCGTGGTGGCCATCGGCACCATTGCCATCGCCGGCATGCGGCAGGTGGGGTATTCCAAGGAGTTTGCCGCCGGCATCATCGCCAATGCCGGCACCCTGGGTATTCTCATCCCGCCGTCCATTGTGATGGTCGTCTATTCTGCGGCGACGGACGTGTCGGTCGGACGCATGTTCCTGGCCGGTGTGGTGCCCGGAGTGGTCGCCGGCTTGATGCTGATGATCGCCATCTATGTAATGGCGCGCGTGCGCAATCTGCCGGCCGAGGACTGGAAAGGGTTCCATGAGATCATCGAAGGCGGCAAGCAGGCCGGCTGGGGACTGTTTCTGATTATCATTATTCTGGGCGGTATCTATGGCGGTGTCTTCACGCCGACCGAAGCGGCCGCCGTCGCGGCCGTCTATTCCTTCGTGGTTGCGCTTTTCGTCTACCGCGACATGGGGCCCATGAAGGGCGAACGCTGGGTGAAGGAAGAGGACGGCATCCGGGCACGGGTGGGCTTTTCGGCCACCGTCTATGCGCTCGCATTCTTTTTCGTCTGGATGATCCTGACATTTTTCCTGACTGCGGATTGGGAGGGCGTCACACTTCAGGGACGCACGCTGACTGGCGTCGGCCTCTCGCTTGCCGCCATGCTGGCCTATGCTTTATGGCGCGGTGGCGAGGAGGGACTTGGCGGTCTGCCCGGCCTATTGGCATCGAGCCTGCCGATCTGGCGGCGCAACCTCGGGCTGATGGGGCGCAACGTGCTGCGTGCTTTCTTCAACGAGGAGACGCGGAAGGTGACTGTCGATGCGGCTCGCACCACGGTGATGCTAATGTTTATCATCGTCAATGCACTGCTCTTCGCGCATGTGCTGACCGCCGAACGCATTCCCCAGGCAATCACCAGCCTTATGGTCGATGCCGGCTTCACCTGGTTCACCTTCCTGATTGCGGTGAATCTTCTCCTTCTCTTGGGCGGTCAGTTCATGGAACCCTCGGGCTTGCTCCTGATCGTTGCACCGGTGGTGTTTCCCATCGCCATGGAACTGGGTGTCGACCCGGTTCATCTCGGCATTATCATGGTGGTGAACATGGAAATCGGCATGATCACGCCGCCGATCGGGCTCAATCTGTTCGTTACGAGCGGCATCACTGGCATGAGCCTGATCCAGGTGGTGCGGGCCGCCGCACCCTTCGTACTGGTTCTGTTTATCTTCCTGATACTCGTGACCTATGTGCCGGTTATGTCAACATGGCTGCCATATAGCCTTATGGGGCCTGAGATCGTGACGCGATAGCGAGGATTTGAGCCAACCCGTTAAGTAAACGTTAACGATTTGGCGCGTAGGATTCCGATTGTCGGATCGGCTTTCCTCCTCCCAAGCACGGTTCGAAACGGGGCGGTCGACCAGTGACCGCCCCGCCCGTTTTCCGCCATCATTGTTGACCGTCATCTGGTGCAGACCGAAGCAGAGTGCTGGGCCTTCCAGGCCGCCCCCAATCATGTTTTGCAGATGGATGGGCAGACAGGGCTGGAGAGAAACGACATGAAGAGCGACATTTCCAACTGGACAGCCAGACCGCGTCCCGCGCGCCAGGTTCTGGAGGGACGCACAGTGCGGTTGGAGCCACTCGACCCGGTGTGCCATGGCGACGGTCTTTTTGCCGTTTCCAGCGTTGCCGACGCTCAGGAGCGTTTTCGCTGGCTAGGCGAGTATCCGCCAGAAAGCCGGGAAGCGTTCACACCCTGGCTTGAGAAAGCTGCGGCGAGCGCGGACCCGTTTTTCTATGCCGTGGTCGACCGGGAGACGAGCCGCATCGGCGGGCGGCAGGCTTTGATGCGCATCGACCCCGCCAATGGCGTTATCGAAGCGGGGAACATCTACTGGGGACCTGGCATCTCGCGCACGGCGCGGGCGACCGAGGCGCTTTATCTATTCGCTCGTCACATATTCGACGATCTGGGCTATCGGCGCTTCGAGTGGAAATGCAACAACGCCAATCTGCCGTCACGCCGCGCGGCCGAGCGTTTCGGCTTCACCCATGAAGGCGTTTTTCGTCAGCACATGGTGATGAAAGGCGAAAGCCGCGACACCGCCTGGTATTCTATTCTTGATTGCGAGTGGCCGGCGCTAAAAAGTGCATTTGACGCATGGCTTGATCCCGCCAATTTCGATAAGGAAGGCCGTCAGAAGAAACGGTTGGAGGCCTTCCGGACCTGACTCTGAAGGCGCCGGCGAACGGACAGGCAGGATCACTTGTCGGAAAATCGTAAGGCGGCCATTGCAGCCGCGCTCATCCTCATCGGCTTCGGTCTCGTGGCCTATCTGATGCCACGCATCATGCTCGCGATCGGCGCCTATTCGCCCTGGATCGCAGGAGCGGTTGCCGTCCTTTTTGTGTTGGCGTTTTTCATGGTGTTCTGGCTGCGCGCCCGCGCTCAGCGAAAGCGGGATTGAGAGGCACGTTTCCGTATCAGACCGCAAGACTTGCGGCCAGCAAGGTAAGGCCCAGAACCATCACCAGTGCTGCGCCGCCGATCTCGATGGCATTGTGAATGCGATTGCTCGTCCGGTTGCCGCCGGACAGTGCCACAGCCCAGTTCTTTGCCGTTACAGCCAAAATCGCCAAGACCGAAACGGTGATGGCCGTGCCGATGGACATGGCGATCACCGAAAGGATGCCGCCGATCCAGAGGCTGTTCAGAAAAGCGAAGGTGAGCACAATGAGTGCGCCCGAGCAGGGACGTATGCCTACGGCGGCGATGGCCGAACTCGCTGTCTTCCAGTCGAAGCGTTCGCCCGTAAGCATGCTGGGATCGGGAGCATGTGAATGGCCGCAGGTGGGGCAGACCTCCCCCGGGGCATGATTGTGGTGATGATGATCGTGATCATCATGGGCGTGCCCGTGGGCGGTGTGGTGGTCGTGGCCGCAGGTGGAGTGATCGTGGCTGTGGTGATCGTGCGCATGCTCATGAACATGAGCGGCAGAAAGACTGTGCATGGGCTGCGGAACAGGCAGGTTGGCGCGGATCGGGCCCGACAGTTTGCGCCACAAGAGCCAGGCGCCAAAGGCGGCGATCAGGCCGAAGCTGACCGTCTCGAGAAACCAGGCGGCATCGGTCATGGAGATGGATGTGCCGCGTAGGGCGAGGAACACGACGCCCATAAGCGCGATTGCTGTGAGCCCCTGTAAGAGCGCGGAGGCGAACGAGAGGACGACACCGCGCCTGAGCGCCACTTCATTGGCCAGCATGTAAGAGGAGATGACCGCTTTGCCGTGGCCGGGCCCGGCCGCATGGAACACACCATAGGCAAAAGAAAGGCCGATCAGCACCCACAATTTGCTGCCATCTTCGCGCATTGCCTTCAACGCTCCGGTCAGTGTCCGGTAGAACGCCTGCTGCTGTGTGTTGATCCACTGCAATGTGCTGGCGAAAGGGCCCGCGGGCGTGATGGCCGGTTCCGCCGCGCCGATACCGAGGGAGCTTTGCGCCATTGCGGCGCCGGCGGCCACAAGAGTGATTGCAGCGGTGACGACGATGACACGGCGGGATAGGAGCATGAGGTCAGCTGTCCTTGCTGCAGGTTAACTCCAGGCGAGTTGCGAAGATTTTGCTCATGTCGTTGCCGGTTGGATCGTTGAAGAAGGCGTCCGTCAGGGTTTGCTGGTTCTGGGCGATCGCTTCATCGGGATCCGGTCGGACAACGCTGCTCGTGCAGTCGGCCGGAAGATTGTTGACGGTCATGTAGCTGTCTTCAACGAAGTCGATGGCTGTGTAGAAGGTGGGGTCGTAAACACCGAACGCGACCTTGCCGGTAAGGGGCAGCGGCTTTTCGGGTTTCGATTCGAACAGAATGATGAGCTGGTTGTCGACGAAATCGGCAATAAGCCGCTCAGGCGCCTGCATAGGCACGTCCTTGCCGCCCTGGGTGACGAGCTGAAAGTAATTGAAGTCGGCGAGCGACCCGTGAACGACGCTCGCCACTTCTTCCAACTCTTTTTGATCGAGCGCGAGGTCCTGGTTTTTGTCGAACTCGACGAGGACCGTGCTGGAGAAAAGATCGTCGAACCGCCAGACGTGATGCAGGGAGGAGACGGTGCCATCGCTATCGGCGTTTACGTCGAGGCGGGCCTCGGCGAAGACGTGTGGGTGGGCGAAGGCGGGAACGGTACACGTAAGAGACAAGAAAGCAATGCCGGCTTTGAGGGTGAAATCATTGCGAATCGGCATTTGAAACGGTCCCGCTCCCATCTGGTTGATGCTGTCTTGTACACGAACCCGGCAGAAATTGGACGGGGTGTCATTTGTTCGGATAATTTTCCTTCAGCCACCGGGCGAGATGGTCCACAAATGCACGGACTTTCGCTGGCAGATAGCGCCGATGTGGATAAATCGCGTAGATGCCGGCGCCGTCGAAATTGTTTTCCTGAAGCAGGGGCACCAGGCGGCCGGCGCTGATCTCCGGGTCGGCGATGAAATCGGGCAGGATTGCAAATCCAAGTCCCGAGAGAGCGGCGGCACGTGCCGCCATGGGGCTGTTCACCTCCAGACGCCCGGTCACAGGGACGTTGATCGTATCGCCGTCGTCTGCTTTGAAGGGCCAGTTCTGGCGATAACGGCCATTGGTATCGACGATGCAGGGCAGGTGCGTCAGGTCTTCCGGAACCTTGGGTTCGCCGTGAACGGCGATCAGTTCGGGCGAGGCACACAGTACAACGCGGAAAGGCGCCAGACGCTTGGCGATGAGCGAGGAGTCGGCCAGCTTGGTAATACGAATGGCGAGGTCGAACCCTTCTTCCACCAAATCCACAAAACGGTCGTCGAGGTGGATGTCGAGAGTAATGTCGGGGTACGACTTGGCGAAATCGATGAGCGATTGGCCGATAGGGGCGTCCGCGAATGTGCGCGGTGCCGAAAGCTTGATCCGGCCGCGGACATCGCCGGAGGAATCGCGCACCGCCTCGGCGAGATCCTCGACGTCGCGCAGCAATTCGACGGTGCGGGCGAAATAGGTATGGCCGGCTTCGGTGAGCGATAATTGCCTGGTTGTCCGGTTCAACAGAAGCGCGCCCAGTTCGTCTTCGAGCTCGCGCACATATTTCGATAGCAAAGCTTTCGATTTGCCCACTTTACGGGCAGCGGCGGAAAAACCCTCCGCTTCGACCACATCAACGAAGGCGCGCATACGGCTAAGTGTATCCAAGGGAGTGTCCTTCAGCTTCCGGAGAGGATATCGGCGGTCAGGCGGATGAGTTGCCGGTCGCTGCCGGCGGGTCCGAGAAGCGAAACGCCGAACGGGGCATCGTGCACCTGGCCAAGGGGAATGGTGATCTGCGGCCAGCCGAGAAGACCGGCGATGGAGGTGAGCGTGAGCGCGAGCTGGCGGTAGCGGTCGAGCTCCTCCCGTGTCGCGCTTTTCAAGGGTGCGACGGTGGGCTGCGTCGGCATGACCAACACCATATCGTCATCGAACAGCGCGGCGAAATCCTGTTGGAAGCGCTGGCGTTCGACGCGCGCACTGGCGACCGTTTCGGCGCTGATCCGGCTTCCGTGTTCGAACCGTTCTCTAACGCCGGGACCGAGTGCCGGTTTGGCATTTCGGATAAAATCTCCATGCACTTGCCAGGCTTCGTAGGCCTGGATTGTGCGGAAACAGGCGAACAATCTTTTCACCGAACCGGGCAGCGCAAGGAAGACGGTTTCCCGGTTGAAATGATGCGCGCAGGTGTGAAGCATCGCACCGTATGCCGCCCGCTCTTGTTCCCCGAACAAAAGAGCTTCGAGTTCCAGAACACGCACCGGACGTGTCAGACGCGTTGTGTGCGGATCGTCGCCTAGCAGAACCTCGCCGACGCGGCCATAGGTCGCCGCATCCCGTGCGAACCAGCCGAATGTGTCGAACGATGGCGAGAGAGGCATCGTATCTTCGAGCGGAATCCGCCCATGGGTCGTTCGCAGCCCGATCAGTCCGCAATAGGAAGCCGGGATGCGGATCGAGCCGTTGGTATCGGACCCGGCGGCAATGTCGGTCAAACCGCCTGCGACCGCAGCTGCGGAGCCGGAAGATGACCCGCCGGTGAACCGTTGCGGCGCAGCGCGATTGACCGGTGGTGGGTAGTGGGCGTTCTGCCCGATCATCGAAAACGTCAATTCATCGGTTTGAGTCTTGCCGATGAACTGTGCGCCGGCATCGAGCAGCCGTTGAATTGCAGGTGCCGTGCTCATGGCAGATCGATGAAGTTCGGCACGGTGTGGATTGCCGCCACCGGTTGGATAACCGGCGACGTCGAAGATGTCCTTCACACCAAGTGTCAGTCCCAGGAGCGGGCCGTCTCCGCTTGCCGGGGCGGGGGCGTCGGCATAATCGAGGAATGCGTTCAGCGTATCGCGCATCTTTGTCATCTTCATTTTCCTCGTCCGCCTTGGCGCAACAGGTTGGCATTCGCGCCCTTTTTTTCAAGCACACAAAATTTTTCGTTGATTGTGACAGACGATGCCACTATATCGGCGCTGCCCAAAGTCGCACGTGCCTGTGGGTGTCCGCCGGACCTCGAAAATGGCGAGGAAACCGGTACGGTACCTGGATTTAACCACTCCAGTCGGTCTTACGGCCAACCGCTAGACCGAGGACATCTTGAAGCAACGACGGTGCGGGCCTTTCTGGTGTCTGCCGGTTGTCCAAAAACCGGGGTTACTGAAGAGGCACACCTTCATTGCCGGCAGTGCGGTTGGGATCTCCCATCCAAAGCTGAGGCAGACAAAGCGCATCTTCGCCGCAAGGCGGAATGCATCGCTGCGCGTCATCGCATGGCCCTGGTTCCGGTGCTCTCCACCTGCCGGCTCCAAGGTGTGTATGCCGCTCCTTTGTCCACCGCAGGCGCGTAAATGCGCCTGCAGTCAGAAGCTTCAGTCGTGCGGCCGGAAGGGCCGCAAATGGAGAGAAACATGGCCACACAGCGTATTCTCGACTTCCTCGCCACCCGCCGTCCCGATGGCCCCTGCCTGGTCGTCGATCTCGATGTCGTGCGTGACAATTACTGCGCTTTCGAGAAGGCGCTGCCCGACTCCAGGATCTATTACGCGGTGAAGGCCAATCCGGCGCCGGAAATCCTGCGTCTGCTGGTCCAGCTTGGTTCGAGTTTCGACACCGCATCTGTCGCAGAAATCGAGATGGCACTTAATGCTGGCGCTACGCCCGACCGCATCTCTTACGGCAACACGATCAAGAAGGAGCGCGACGTGGCGCGCGCCTACGAACTCGGCATTCGCCTGTTCGCGGTGGACTGTCAGGAAGAGGTAGAAAAAATCGCCCGCGCGGCACCGGGTTCGCGTGTGTTTTGCCGCGTCCTGACGGACGGTGCTGGCGCGGAGTGGCCACTGTCGCGCAAGTTCGGTTGTGCGCCGGCCATGGCTGTCGACGTGATGCGCCATGCCCGCGCGCTCGGCCTCGATCCTTATGGCGTCTCCTTCCATGTCGGCTCGCAGCAGACCGATCTCGATGCCTGGGATCGCGCGTTGGCGGACGCTCGCGCCGTGTTCGGCGCGCTGGCGGACGAGGGCATTGTGCTCAAGATGGTCAATATGGGCGGTGGTTTCCCCACGCGCTACCTACGTGATGTTCCGGCGGCTCAGGCCTACGGCCAGGCGATCTTTTCGGCGCTGCGCAAGCATTTCGGCAATCGCATTCCAGAGACAATCATCGAGCCGGGCCGCGGCATGGTGGGCAATGCAGGCGTCATCAAATCGGAAGTCGTTCTGATCTCCAGGAAGGCCGACAACGACAATGTGCGCTGGGTCTACCTCGATATCGGTAAATTTGGCGGCTTGGCCGAGACCATGGACGAGGCGATCCGCTATCCGCTCGTAACCCGCCACGACGGCAGCGAAACCGCACCGTGTGTGCTGGCCGGCCCGACTTGCGATTCCGCCGATGTGATGTACGAGAAGACTCCGTACCCACTGCCGTTGTCGTTGACCATAGGCGACGAGGTTCTGATCGAGGGAACGGGCGCCTACACCACGACTTATGCGTCTGTGGCCTTCAATGGGTTCGAGCCGCTTCGATCCTACGTAATCTGACAAACAGATTGCGTGGCCCGCGCATCCTTGCGCGGGCTGGATTTCTCGGGCTTCAAGGATGAAGGCCATGAACCAGGTTGTTGTCGGCGGGGTGGATGCCCCTGCTTTTTCGATTCTTTGTGAAACCGCGCAGGACCTGACCGAACGCGAAGCCTTGCTCGATCGCGTCATGGGGTCGAAGCGCAAGCTCAAATCCTCGGAGACGTTGCGCCGGGGCCGGTTGCCGGCGGAGGGGTTGGCGTTTGTCGCGCGTGACGACGAAGGCCGTCTGATCGGCTCTGTCCGCCTTTGGAATGTGCGTTTGGGCACAGGTGGACAGGCCGCGCTTCTGCTCGGGCCGTTGGCTGTGGAGACCGCACTTTCCGGATGCGGAGTCGGGAGCGCTCTGATGCGCCACGCGCTCGCCGAGGCACGGAGGCTGGAGCATCCGGCAGTTCTTCTGGTGGGCGATGCCGTCTATTATGAGCGGTTCGGCTTCTCCTCGGCGCCGACGCGCGCGCTTGCGATGCCGGGACCCTACGAGACGGAGCGCTTCCTGGCTCTGGAACTTGTTCCAGGGGCGCTCGCCGGTGCCACGGGTACCTTGCGAGCCTGCGGACGAAAGATGAGCATACGCAGTCGCGCGCACGGGCTTGTGGCGTAAAAAGGCTTTTCAATATGAGAAAGGGCGGATCGCTTTTGCTCAAAAAGCGATCCGCCCAAAGGTCTCGTCTTTGCGATCTTGCGACTACAGCACTTGGCTGAGTTGCATTGCAACGGACATGTCTCCGTCCACTTTGAGTTTTCCCTGCATGAAGGCCGATGTGGGGTCGAGATCGCCCGA
Organism: uncultured Nitratireductor sp.; assembly: GCF_913053745.1. Lineage (GTDB taxonomy): Bacteria > Pseudomonadota > Alphaproteobacteria > Rhizobiales > Rhizobiaceae > Nitratireductor. Next base: position 5,289 of record NZ_CAJXGF010000006.1, on the reverse strand, counting down.
AATCATGGCCTCCAGGTCATCCTTGGAAAGGCTGATAACGCAATCGGCTTCGCCGTCTCCGGTGGAAACGCTGCTTCCATCGATGACAATCACGCCGTCATCGCCGCAATCGAACTTCACCGATCGGGCGAAATCCGAATCTGCAACACGCGCTTTCACTTTCTCGGCAATCGCGTCCATCCCCATACATGTTCTCCCTGTAACCGGATATGCTGCGTTTTCATGGCTCTGCCCGACTGACGCAGGGAGACCCGTTGCCAGACACTAGACATTATTTGACGTTTACGTCAACGTCTTTTGTCGGTTTTCATCGACGCGGCAGTGGGGTGCGTTTCTTGTTTGCCAACAGACGATCGAGGAGTGCAATAAGCGCATCGCGATTGTCCTCTCCGCCCAGTTTCTCGATGATCCGTTTTTCGTGCTGTGCCCAGAGCTTCGAAATATCGGAGATGAAGTCGGCGCCTTTGGATGTAAGGTGCAGGGAATGCGAACGGCGGTCGATATCGCCCTTTCGGCGTTCCGCGAGCCCGCGATTTTCCAGACAATCCATCAGTGCGACGAAATTCGCGCGCTTGATGCCCAGTTGCTCTGCCACTTCAGTCTGTTTCTGGCCGGGATTTGCCGCGATCAGAGAGAGTACGGCGAATTCTGTTGGCCGCAGTTTGACCGAAGCGAACGATTTCTGAAAGTCTTGGAAGACGGCGAGCTGCGCGCGGCGCAGTTTGTATCCAATAGCCGTTGCCAGAGGTGGTAAGCAGGGATTGTTGGTGTCTGTATCAAAAGCTTCCAGACATTCCCTGTCCGGGATCGGCGGCGAAATATCGGCCGAGGGGTGCGTCATCGTCACTATAAATCTCCAAATATACTCTTTCGGCCCGCACATAGTGCGGCAACGAAACAGTGCCCCCCGCGTCCCGATTAAAAATTTCAGGATAATTGCAGTAGCGGGGAACTGTTTACATTGTTTGCTGTATAAGGCAACGCCTTATATCTGCATTAAACAGATCGATTTTGGACAGGAATGAGGCATTTGGATATAAAAATGCGTTATGAAGCGGAATTTCGCATAATTATATAGCTTATGAATAATATTTATTCTTTATACTATTTCAAATTTTCAAAGTTATATTTCTTATATTACAAATGGAAAAGATCGATGCTGGTGGCGATAAGCGCCCCCAAAATCCCCCTTTTCCGGTATCACAGGCGAGAAGCTTCTGACAAACAAACGCGCCCGAAAATCGGTGCGATTCTCGGGCTTTGACAAATGGGCTGCGGCAGGTGAAGACGCCGGCGGGGGAGTTCAGTGGCTGCTTGGCTGCGATGCCGTGGAATCCGCTTCCAGTGCATTGGGGCCTGAAGTTTCCGGGCCAAGCCGGCTTCTTGCTGACTGGTTGCGGATTTCTGCCTTGGACAGATAATCGGCCTGTTCGATGAACACTTCGTGGATCAGCTCCTCGCCGACCCGCGCATTGATGCTTTCGACCAATCCGTCGCGGAACGCGGAAACGTCGAAACCATCCTTGCTCGCGTAGTCGATGGCGGGGTTGGCATAAAGATGAGAGTAAATCTCATCCACCAACATGGCCTCTACCGGAATGCTCAGGGCTTTGAGCTTCTTTGAGTCGATCGAATAAGACAGGCGCGTGAGAAAATAGCCGTCTACCGCCCCGGTCTTGACGACCGGCACCGAAATCACGTCCGTGCTCACATAATCGAGGCCGCCAAAGAAAGCGGGTGGGGGTTCGGCGTTGTTCTTGGCCTGTGAGAATTGGAACGAATAAAGCATCGTTCCAACCGACACCGCGCAGATCCACAGGGCGGCGAAGACGAACTTTATCATGTGGGTGCGGCCTGGCCGAATTCGTGTTGCGAATAGGTGCCGTCGGTCTGCGCGCGCTCGATGGCGTCTTGCAGGAGCTCCGCCACTTCGTTGACGGCGCCCATATGCGCGCGGATAGTGGCTTCATTATCAGCGAGCTTGTCCCGCAACCGGACCAGCGCGTCACGATGCGCGTTGGCAAGGCCCGCTTCGTTTGCTCCCTTGAGCGCGCGCGTCAACTCGTAAAGGTGACGGCTCTTGCGCGCATTGGACGCCTTGAGATCGAAAGCGGGATCGTTGCGGATCGCATCGGTCTCGGCGTCGATTGTTTCCTCGATGCGGCGCATGATCGCCAGGGCGCTCGCGCCACCATGCTGGTTCATGGCCAGAGAGGCTTTCTCGGAATTGGCTGCGGAGGTCATATCGTACATGGTTTCGTTCCGTTTCTGTACTTCAGCTCTCTTTGTCATTGCGGGTCGGTGTAGGGTTCCCGCCCAGCGTCTTGGCCGCGTGCCGCTCGATCTCCTCGACCATAGCGGTGGAAAGCAGAGCCCGTCTGCCGGCTTCTTGCTGCTCTGGCGTCTGCGAGACCGCGCCCACGGGCACGCGGTGCTCGTTTTCGACCGTATAGTCGCGCAAAACATTGCGGGCGATGCCGATGCCACCCTTCTCGGCCAGTGTTTCGCTGAGCTGCTGGGCCAGCATCGAGCGCCACATCTCGCCGGCCAGTCCCTCGCCGTAAACGGCGGAGGTCTCCTCCGGCAGGAGCGATTGCATGAAGTTCTGAAGAACCATCGCCTCGAACTTCTTTTCGACATCGGACGGCGCGTTTGCGCCAGCCTTCATTGGACTGATGGGCCGCGTGTCGATCACTGTCGAAAAACTGGCGCTTACACCCGACTTCGCCTCAAGCCGCTCTTTCGCGGCTGCGGCTTTGGCCGGGTCTGCGGCGCGCGCCACATTCAAGACAATGTCGCCGGGAGGCGATATCGCCAAGGCGTCCTCCATCGTTCGTGTTTGTAAACGGCATATTCCCAGAACAAGCTTGTGGGAGGCTTAAGTCTCGCCCGTTCTGCGGCGTTCGATGAATTCGAGGCGTTCCTTGTCGGCGCTGCTGCGTTCTTCCATGTTTGTGGCCTCGCGATAGGCGCGTGCCAAAGCGTTGCCACGCGCATCCGCTTGCATGATGCTTTGCGCTTCCTGCCGGGCGCGTTCGGCACTCGAGCGGCTGCGCTCAAGCGCATTTGCGACACGGCGATGATAAAGGTCGGGAAAAAGGGCCGTCATGGTGGTGCCGGTGTCGAGCGTGTCGGTGATGGACTTGGCTTCCTCTTCCGCAGCTACGGTTTCGGCCATGTGCGCGGCGTGTTGTGCCTGGTGATAGTTCTTGAGGCGTTCCATCACCGATACAAGCTTCCGCAGGCGTTTCTGCCGTGGTGTCGACATGCCTAACGTCCCTCGAAGATCGGAAAGAACCCCTCGGCGAAAAGCCCGAGCAGCGAGGGGATGGCGAAATAGAGGAGAATGATGCCTCCCGCGATCACGAATGGCAGGGATATGAAGTAGATCGGGATCTGCGGCGTGAGCTTGTTGATGAAACCGATGGCGAGGTTCACCAGGATCGCGTAGGCGAGAAAGGGGCTGCCGAGCCTGAGCATCACGAAGAATGCGTCGGAAAGCGTGTCGGTGATGTCGGTCAGTGCGGATTGCGGGTCGAACAGGCTATCGATCGGCGCCAGTTCGTACGAGACCACCAACGCACGGATGATCAGGTGGTGAAAATCGAGAACGAAGAGCAGCATTAGTGCCGAGAGCGAGATGAGCGCGGTAAGTGGTGGCTGCGGTTCGGCCTCTTCGATCGCGGTGCCGCCGGCGGCCATGCCGAAGCCCATGAACATGGCCATGGAGGTGCCGATAAATTGCAGCGACAGGACGTAGACGCGGGCGATGAGACCGATCAGCGCGCCGATGGCAAGTTCCGAGGCGATCAGCAGGAAAAGCGGCCCCGGTTCGTCGGACACGTGCGGTGTGATGAGATCCCAAAGATGAGCGAGCATGGCAAGCGTGGCCGCCACGGCAGCGAACAGGCGCACCTGCATGGGCACGCGCACGCTCGATAGCCCGGGCATGAGCATGAAGCAGCCGCCGATACGGCAGAAGGCAAGAAACGCGGCGAGGAGCGGGGTTTCGAGCATCGTATCAGGTTGCCGACGCTCTGGCTCCCAGGGAGCGTGGGTCCGGCATTACGAAATCGAGCCCAGCACGCTGAGTTCGACGCCTTTTGCCATTTCCACATGGCTGAGTACAGGCAGCGTCGGGAACAGTCGTTCGACGATCATGCGCACGTAGGGCCGCGCCTCGGGCGCGGTGACAAGCACGAAGCGCTCGCCGGCGTCCAGATACTTCCGGATGGCCGTGCTCGCCTCCTGCCCGAATTCCTCGAGCTGGCGCGGATCGATGTCGAACTCTCGGATTTCGCCCTTGGCGTCGCGCTTGAGCGCCTGATGGAAGGCCAGGTCCCAGCGACCCCCGAGCCGGAGCACTTTGAGCGTGTTGCCTTCGGTCAGGTCGCCGCAGATTTGCTGCGCCATGCGGATGCGGACATGCTCGACGATCTGCTCGGTGCGGCGGATATGCGGCGCGATCTCGGCAATGGCCTCGATGATGAGATGGAGATTGCGGATAGAGACGCGCTCAGCCAGGAGAAGTTTGAGCACCGCCTGCAAACCCGGATAGGTTATGTGCGAGGAGCAGATTTCATCGGCGAGCTTACGGTATTCGGGATCGAGCCGTTCGATGAGCGCCTTCATGTCCTTGTAGGACAGAAGTTGCGGCAGGTTGTTTCGGATCACTTCGCTGAGATGGGTCAGCAGGACCGACATGTTGTCGGCGAAGGCATAGCGTTCGCGTTTCAGGTCGTCGCTGAACATTTCCGGCACCGAGAAGGCGCGCATGCCGAACGCTGGCTCCTTGACCTCTTCGCCAGGCATGTCGGGCATCCGGTTGTTGCCAACCAGGACGAGCAGTTCGCCGACGCGCATCTGATACTCTGTCACCACGGTGCCGTGGATCTTGATGCGGTAGCTTTTGGGCGGGATGGAATAGTCGTCGGTCAGACGCACTTCGGGCACGACGAAACCGTACTGCGCGGCAAACTTCTTGCGCATCTTGCCCATGCGATAGGCCAATTCCTGATGCGAAGCCAGAAGTCGCGTGGAAAGCTGCTTGCCGATGAGCAGTTCGATCTCGGCCGTCTTCAACGAAGATTTGACCGAGTTGCGCTCTTCTTCTTCCTGCGAGAGCTGCTCTTGCCGCTGAACTTCGTGTTGCTTTTCCTGCCGCTGGCGCGCACGTCGCGGCAAGGCGTAGCCGATGCCTGCCATCACGGCGGCAAGTGCGACGAAAGGCAGGAAAGGCAGGCCAGGCATGAGGCCGAGCACGGTGAGAAGCATGGCGGCAACGAAGAG
>NZ_CAJXGF010000005.1 GCF_913053745.1 uncultured Nitratireductor sp. | reverse complement strand
GGTTGTTGGCGAGGATCACGCCGTCGGCGCGAAAGACCGAGATGCCGCAGCCGTTCGGTCCGTCGCCGATATCCGCGTATCCGACACGATGCACGCGGTTGCCGGTGACGATTGTGCCGTCTTCGCGCGCCGACCAGCGATGCACGAGAATGCCGCCATTGCCGCAATCGGCGATGACGTTTGCGCTGATGTCGAGACCTTTCGAATTCAACGCGTAGAGGGCGTACTCGGATGCGTCGACGATCTCGCAGTCGCGGATGTGCCCGCGCGCCTGGCGAAGGGCGAGGCCACTGCCGCCGGAGGCCTGAAAGACGCATTGCTCAATGGCCAAACGCTGCGCCCCGTCGATGTCGAGCAGCGCACGCCTGTCGCCCGAAAGGGGCATGTGCATGCCGTCCAACGTCAGGCCGGAAAGGGTGAGGCGTTCGCTGGTCCCGGCTTTGAGCAATGCGCCGGCGCCGGCCTGCACGAGGTGCGTGGCACCTGGAACGCCGAGCAGGCGGACGTGACGGGGCAGCGAGAGGCCGGATAGGAGATAACGGCCCGGCGGCAGAAAAATCGGCGTGGCTTCAACACTCGCACGTTCCAGCAATGTGCTCAGGGCCGAGGTCTGGTCTTCGGCAGCGCCGGGTTCGATACCGAAATCCCCGGCATTCGCCGCGCCGGCGGCCATGCGCCCGAGCGCTGCGTCCGCAAATGCCGTGCGCGGGATGGACAGGCCGAAAACGGCAAAGCCTGCGGTGGCTTTCAAAAGGCTGCGGCGGTTCATTTTGGCACAACTCCGGATCTTCCCGTTGTTGAATGCAGGATTGATGCCGTGGAACTTACGTGTCGAGCGAAACCGTATGATCACGCAAAAAGGCCGCAGCGCCTGCTTCGTCGATTTCGCCGGCGGCAACCATCAAAACGAGCTGAATGACCGCTTCCTGCTCCGCTTCCATGCTGAGACCGTTGAAATAGAGGAAGAGATCAGCTGCGGCCAGGCCCGTGCGCTTGTTTCCGTCAATGAAAGGGTGGTTCTTTACAATGCCGAAAAGGTAGGCGGCCGCAAGCGCACACAGATCGGGCTCTTGATAAGCCTGCTTCTGCAGGGGGCGATGAAGCGCAGAATCCAACGCGCCTTCATCGCGGACACCGCTGGCGCCGCCATGAAGGCGCAACTGCTCGAGATGCAACGCTTCGATGAAGACACGTGAATGAAAATCGGTCACCTGGCCAGAACGCGATAGGCCGTTTCGTATTTCTTCATGCGCTCGCGCGCGATCTTCATCTTCCGCTCGAATTCTTCAGGGTCTTCCGCGGGGGGCTGAAGGCGCAGTTCCTTCCCATCTTCGAGAAGGCTCAGCGTGTCACCAGCCCGCAGATTGTGCCGCTCGAGCACTTCCTTCGGAAGGATGACACCTTCCGAATTGCCGATCTTGCGAATGGTGACATTCATGGTTCAGGCTCCGTGTTATAACTTAAGGTATAACATGCGCGCTGACATTTCAAGATCGGGCGATCAGGCGCTTTCGAGCAGACGGTTGAGCAGCTTTTCGGCAGCTTCTGGAATGACGGTCCCGGGTGGAAAGATTTCGGCCGCACCCGCCTCGCGTACCGCCTCGAAATCATCGGGCGGGATGACGCCGCCAGCGACCAAGAGTATGTCGCCATGCCCGCGTTTTTCAAGCGCTGCCTTGAGTTCGGGTATAAGCGTGAGATGACCGGCTGCGAGCGAAGATGCGCCGACGATCTGGACATCGTTGGCGATGGCAAGCTCGGCCACTTCCTCCGGGGATTGGAACATCGCGCCGACGGTGACGTCGAAACCCAGATCGCCGAAGGCCGTCGCAATGACCTTCTGGCCTCTATCGTGCCCGTCCTGGCCGATCTTGGCAATCAGGATGCGGGGAGCGGCCCCGGTCTTCTTACGGTATTTCTGCACCTTCCGATGCGCACGTTCGACAGAAGGCAGGTCTCCCACTTCCTTTCGGTAGACGCCGGAAATGGTGTGGATCTCGGCGACATGGCGGCCGAACACCTTTTCGAGCGCGGAAGAAATCTCGCCCACCGTCGCTTTGGCGCGGGCGGCACGCACGGCGAACTCCAAGAGGTTGCCGCCTTTCTCAGCCACCTGCGTGAGCGTGGCAAGGGCGTTTTCGGTCTCGGCCACGTCGCGCGTGCCCTTGAGCTGCTGCAATTTGGCGAGCTGACGGGCGCGTACCTCGGCATTGTCCACCTTGAGGACGTCCACCTCGGTGTCGCGTTCGGGCTGGAAACTGTTCACACCGACGACCATTTGCTCGCCAGAATCGATGCGTGCCTGGGTGCGGGCGGCCGCTTCCTCGATACGCATCTTCGGCACACCTTTCTCGATGGCCGCCGCCATGCCGCCGAGGCTCTCCACTTCCTCGATGTGCTTCAATGCGCGATTGGCGAGATCGTGGGTGAGGCGCTCGACGAAGTGGGAACCGCCCCACGGATCGATCATGCGCGTGGTGCCGGATTCGAGCTGCAGGACGAGTTGCGTGTTGCGGGCGATGCGGGCGGAGTGGTCGGTCGGCAAGGCCAGTGCCTCGTCGAAGGCGTTGGTGTGCAAAGACTGCGTGTGGCCCTGGGTGGCGGCCATCGCCTCGACCATGGTGCGCACGATGTTGTTGTATGGATCCTGTGCCGTCAGCGACCAGCCGGAAGTCTGGCAGTGGGTTCGCAACGATAGCGCGCGCTCTTTCTTAGGCGCGAAATTCTGCTGGATCAGGGTGGCCCACAAAAGGCGCGCTGCGCGCATCTTGGCCACTTCCATGAAAAAGTTCATGCCGATGGCCCAGAAGAAGGAAAGGCGCGGCGCGAAACGGTCGATATCGAGCCCGGCGGCGATCCCGGCGCGGGCATATTCGATACCGTCCGCGATGGTGTAAGCAAGCTCCAGATCGGCGGAGGCGCCGGCTTCCTGCATGTGGTAGCCGGAGATCGAGATGGAGTTGAATTTGGGCATGTGCTCCGCCGTGTAGGCGAAGATGTCAGAAATCACCCGCATCGACGGTTTGGGCGGGTAGATATAGGTGTTGCGGACCATGAACTCCTTCAGAATGTCGTTCTGAATGGTGCCCGCGAGATCCTTATGAGCGACGCCCTGCTCCTCCGCCGCGACGATGTAGAGCGCCATGATCGGCAGGACAGCACCGTTCATGGTCATCGACACGCTCATCTTGTCGAGTGGGATACCATCGAAAAGCTGGCGCATATCGAGAATGGAATCGATCGCGACGCCCGCCATGCCCACATCGCCGGCAACGCGGGGATGGTCGCTGTCATAGCCGCGATGCGTGGCGAGGTCGAAGGCGACCGAGAGGCCCTTCTGCCCGGCAGCGAGGTTGCGCCGGTAGAAGGCGTTGGATTCTTCGGCCGTCGAGAAGCCCGCATACTGGCGGATGGTCCAGGGGCGGCGGGCATACATGGTCGGGTAGGGGCCGCGAATGAAGGGGGCGGCTCCGGGGTAGGTGTCGAGGAAGCGCAGACCCTTTAAGTCGTCTTCCGCATAGAAGGACTTGATGTTTATGCCTTCGGGCGTGGCCGTCGGCGGGGTCTGGGCTGGGAGAGGCGAAGCGTTCGGGACCGACCAGTCAATGCTGGTGAAGTCCGGGATCATGCGATGCCTCCTCCCGACTCATCGAGGCGTTGTGCGAGCAGTGGCTGGCAGCGCACGGCGGCCGCTTCTCCCGAAATGTCCGGCGATTGGGCCTTGAGGGTTTTCACCGGGCGTTCCTTGGCGACGGGGTAGATGGTCGTGCCGACAATGGCTTTCTTGCCGTCGTTGATGCGCTGCTCGCGCCGCTCGCGCATGTCGAGCACGCGTTCCTGGATATGGCCGTTCATCAGGCTGCGCAGCACGCCACCCTCGCTCTCGATGCGGCGAAATTCGTCCCATGCTTTTTCGCAAAGGGCTGCGGTGAGCGTTTCCATGCCGCCTGCGCCGGCGGCCGGGTCGATGATAAGATCAAGATGGCTTTCGCCCGACAAGATGAGCTGCGTGTTGCGGGCGAGCCGCCTTGAATCGGCATCCGGCAGGCCGTGAACGACGGTGTGCGGCAGGACGGATAGCGAATCGGCGCCGCCAACGGCGGCCGCAAAGGCGGCGACGGTGGTGCGCAATGTGTTGGTCTCGGGATCTTTCGCCGTCATCATGCGGTACGAAGTCTCGGCGTGGATCGTCGCCAGCGACGGCTCGATGGAGCAGGTCTCCTGAACGCGCGCCCAAAGGCGGCGCAGGGCACGGATTTTTGCAATCGACAGGAACTGGTCCTGATCAACGCAGAGCGAGAAGCCGATATGCGGCGCGGCATAGACAAGCGGCTGGCGGGCCTGCTCGAACATGCGCAGATGCGAAACCGCAGATGCCAGCATGATGCCGAGTTCCTGTGCCTCCGATGCGCCGGCATTGTGGAAGACACGACCATCGCCCTCGAGCAGGATTCCCGGCAGGTCCATGGCGAAAAAGCCTGCGAAGGATTGCGGCATGGACGCTTCGAGCGCCTCAATTGACATGCGCAATTTGCCGGTTCCGGCAAAGGTTGCGGCCGGTGAAATGCCGAAGGAGAGGGTCATGCCGGCCGGGTTGATACGGCGTTCGGTGAAGATCTGCGTCAGCCAGTCGACGATGGCGCGACTGCTGGGATTGGCGTCCATGCGCAGGTGCAGACCATGAAGGTCGATGCCGTCGAGCGCCTTGGCGACCGCGTCCGGTGTGGCGGGAAGGCCGAAACCGAACGCGTTGGGCGCTCCCTCGAAGACCAGGGCGAGGCCGGTAGCGCCCTGGGCGATGTCTTCCTTGGCCTGGCTGTTTGCGCGGACGGGATCGGGGTCGTCCATGCGCTGAACGGCCGCCCAGCCTGACTTCTCGCGTCCGCGCGCGAGCGGTTTTGCATCCTGCATGCGCTCGTAAAGCGCGCGCATGGAGATGTTGTCGTCCGTCTGCCAGGAAAGCGCCTCGGGACCGGCTTCCCCTTGCAGGGATTCGACTACCAGATCGCGCCAACGTTCCTGGTCGATCTGTGGAAATTTCACTTTTTTCAGGATCGCGCGATCCATTATGCCTCCCGATTCGCCGCTGGCCGGGCGCTTCCCGCCGTGATGCGCGCATGAAGTGCCCAGGCAACACCCTGTCATTGCCCGATAAGTTTAGGACGCCACGAAAGACGCCGCAATGCACAATAGGCCGAATAGCCGGCTAGCGTTGCAGGAAAGCCGCGCTTTGACGTCAAGCGCATAACGGCGTTGAGACTTTCCGCGAGGCTGACTATACCTGAGACCGGTTTATTGCAGCGGGATTGGTGAGCGAGGCGGTTTCACGATGGCGGATGACAGTATTTTTCTGGGGGCCAGTCGGCATCCGGACGACAGCTACCAGCAGGCCGAACGTCTTCTGCTGAAATACGCCAACCGGCATGGCCTGGTTACCGGGGCCACGGGTACGGGCAAAACGGTGACGCTGCAGATCCTGGCGGAAGGATTTTCGAACGCGGGCGTGCCGGTGTTCTGCGCCGACGTGAAGGGAGACCTTTCCGGCATCGCCATGATGGGCGAGGAGAAGGATTTTCTGACCAAGCGCGCGGATACGATCAAGCTCGATCCTTACGAGTTCCAGGAGTTTCCGGTCATTTTCTGGGATCTCTTCGGCAAGAAGGGGCACCCGATCCGCACGACGATCTCTGAGATGGGGCCGCTGCTTCTGTCCCGTCTGATGAACCTTTCGGAGGCGCAGGAAGGTGTTCTGAACATCGCCTTCCGCGTTGCCGACGAGGAAGGTCTTCTGCTTCTCGACATGAAAGATCTGCAGGCGCTTCTGAGGCATGTGGCCGACCGTGCCGACGAAATCGGCACGCGCTACGGCAATGTGTCCAAGCAATCGGTCGGCGCCATCCAGCGCACGCTTCTGGTGCTGGAGCAGCAGGGAGCGAACTTCTTTTTCGGCGAGCCGGCGCTCAAGATCAGCGATATCATGCGCACGACTCCGGACGGGCGCGGCGCAATCAACGTGCTTGCCGCAGACAAGCTGATGATGAACCCGCGTCTCTATGCGACCTTCCTGCTCTGGCTTTTGTCGGAACTGTTCGAGGAATTGCCTGAAGTGGGCGATCCTGACCGGCCACGCCTGGTTTTCTTCTTCGACGAGGCGCATCTGCTTTTCGACGAGGCGCCGAAAATTCTCGTCGATCGCGTCGAACAGGTGGTGCGGCTGATCCGCTCCAAGGGGGTCGGCGTCTACTTTGTGACGCAGAATCCGCTGGACGTTCCCGAAACCGTGCTGAGTCAGCTCGGCAATCGCTTGCAGCACGCCTTGCGCGCCTATACGCCGCGCGAGCAGAAGGCCGTCAAGACCGCTGCGGACACGTTCCGCCCCAATCCCGATTTCGATTGCTTCGAGGCGATTACGAAGCTCGGGGTCGGCGAGGCTCTGGTGTCCACGCTTGAATCGAAGGGCGTTCCCGCGATGGTGCAGCGGACACTGATCCGGCCGCCGGCCTCGCGATTGGGGCCGATTTCGGATGACGAGCGCGAAAAGCTGCTCAAGCAAAGCCCGGTTTTCGGACAGTATGACGAGAGCGTCGACCGCGAGTCCGCTTTTGAGATTCTGCAGAAGAAGGCGGCGGACAAGGCGAAGGCCGAGGCCGAGGCGCAGAACGCCGAAGAAACCGGAGAAACGGAGGAGCGGTCGCGCTGGTCTCTGCCGGAGTTCGGAGACAGCGGCGGCTCCACCAAGACGCGCAGCAGGACCACGACGCGTCGGCGCACATCCAATCGTCAGTCCGTCGCCGAGGCGGCACTCAAATCGGTGGTGCGCTCCGTGGGGACATCGCTTGGCAGGGCCCTGGTGCGCGGCATTCTCGGCAGTTTGAAGAGGGGACGCTAGCGTCGATACCGTAACGAAAAGATGTCGCAGCACGCCTTTGCATGAGCCGGCTGCGACACGCGGGGGAATGTGTTCAAGGCGTGCGTTCCAATTCCGCTAAAGCGGTCCCCGCGGATTTCAATCGACGGGCGGGCAATCGTGTAAGGCACGTTGACCGTCAAAGGCAGCCGTGAAAGCGTCGGGCGGGACTGTTCCCAGCAAGCCCGAGCCGCCGGCAGCGTTGCGCCACAAGCGGCTCGGGCTTGAAGTTCAGATCGATTACATTTCGTCAGGGGCTGTCGCTGACGGCCCCATTCTTTTGACGGAACCTTCGGAGAGGTTTCGCGTCAAACGGTGCGCAAACCGGAAGTCACGAGGATCGGCGCACCGTCGGGAACGCGGTTGTAAAGATCGATCACGTCCTGATTGAGCATGCGCACGCAGCCGGACGAAACCGACTTGCCGATGGTCCACCATTCAGGCGAACCGTGCACGCGATAGAGCGTGTCCTTGCCGTCCTCGAAGATGTAAAGCGCGCGGGCGCCGAGCGGATTGGAGACGCCGGGCTGCATACCGCCGATCCACTGGTCGTTCGCCTTGTCGTACTCCGCCCGATACTTTTCCAGCTCGGGGCGGCGGTCGATCATCTCCGCCGGCGGGAACCAGCGCGGCCATTGCTGCTTGTACTTGATCTCGGCGCGGCCGGCCCATTCAAAGCCAGCGCGACCAAGGCCGACACCATAACGCAAAGCGCGGCCATTCTCGCGGACGAGATAGAGAAAATGATTGCCGGTGTCGACGACGATGGTGCCGGGACGTTCGCCTGTGGGATCGGCAACTTCCTGACGATAATAACGCGGGTTGATCTTGTCGATCGGCACGGCGGGAATGTCATAACCAGCATCGACCACGGCGGAATACATGGAGTCGTACTGGATCGGACCGGGTTCGCGGACGCGACGCTCGACAACGGCGACGTTGTCGCCTTGGCTGCTCACGCATGCGGAGAGTCCGAGCGACGCGGCACCGGCGGCGCTCAAAGACAGAAAGCGGCGCCGGTTAAGGGATCGTGCGGCAATGGGAGAATTGGACATGGTTTCTTCGTATACTCGCGTTTCGTCAGGACCGATGACACCGAACATCTTGTGACGACGCTCTGGCACACCTTGGGGGAGACCCCCGTTTTCCCTCCCTGGGATCCGAAGAGTTATCGGAATGTGCTTGATAGACCGAGTCACTTTCACTTGAAGTGAAAAATGCCCCTTAGGCAAAAGTTCTCGGTCGAGTGTGTTATAGTTGCATCATCCGTGCATGGTTCACGCATGTGCGGCCCCTAGGCGAGAAGTCCGTCCAGGGAGGGAAGGATCAGGTCGGGCGGGAAGTCTTTGTATTCGTCGGGCTGATCGGTTCGGTTGAGCCAGACCGTGCGGAAACCGAATTGCCGGGCGCCGGCGATGTCCCATCGATTCGAGGATTGGAACGAAACGGTCTCCGGATAGATGCGCCAGGTGTTGGTGACCATCTCATAGACGCTTTGATCGGTCTTGAAGCGGCGCACGGCCTCAACGGAGAACACTTCGTCGAGAACGGCATCCAGAGCGGATGAGCGGATGGCCGATTCAAGCATGGCGGGAGAGCCGTTCGACAGAATCGCCAGGCGCGCGCCCCCCGCTTTGAGTGCCTTCAAGACAGCAGGCACCTCCTCGTAGCAATCGAGCCGCCAATAGGCATCCAGCAGGTCTTGCCGCAAACGGGCATCGACCGAAGGAATCTTGGCAAACGCATAGTCGAGCGCCTGCTCCGTCATGGCCCAAAAGTCCCGATACTGGCCCATGAGCGTCAAGACCCAGGAATACTCAAGTTGCTTTGCGCGCCACAACTCCGAGAAGCGCTGTCCTTCCGGGCCGATTTCGCCGGCATGACGGCGGACAGCCGCATGCACGTCGAACAATGTGCCGTAGGCATCGAAGACGAAGGCTGCGTGGCGCATGAAGACTCCTTTGTACGTTCTCTACTTGACCGCACCGGCCAACGGCGGTCAAGAAACGCCGTCTGGCCTCATCGATAGCCGTGCAGGAACGATTGACGAAACCCGACAAAGCCATTTCGATGAATGGCGCAAGGAATTGAAGAATATGCATCTCCGGCGAGATGCGGGTGCGATGACAGGAAGGAAGATACAGCATGACCGTGGTGAGCGAAGTCCAATCGACGACCTGGACCTATGTTGATGGCGATTGGCACGAGGGGAATGTACCGCTCATCGGTCCGCGCAGTCATGCCATGTGGCTCGGCTCCACCGTCTTCGACGGTGCCCGCTGGTTCGAGAATGTCGCTCCCGACCTCGATCTACATGCCAAGCGTGTGAATGCATCGGCGGCCAATCTCGGGCTCACACCGAAGGTTTCGGATGACGAGATCATGGGCCTTACCCAAGACGGGCTCAAGAAATTCGACGGCAAAACGGCAGTTTATATCCGCCCCATGTATTGGGGTGAGCATGGCGGCTATATGGGCGTGCCGGCAGACCCGGATTCAAGCCGGTTTTGTCTATGCCTCTATGAAGCGCCGATGCTGGAGCCGTCCGGATTTTCCGTAACCGTTTCGCCGTTCCGCCGACCGACCCTGGAGACAGCGCCCACCAATGCGAAAGCGGGGTGCCTCTATCCCAACAATGGCCGCGCGATCATGGAAGCCCGCAGCCGTGGCTACGACAATGCGCTGGTGCTCGACATGCTCGGCAATGTGGCCGAAACCGGCAGCTCCAACATCTTCATGGTAAAGGACGGTGTGGTTTTCACGCCGGCGCCGAACGGCACGTTCCTCTCGGGCATCACGCGCAGCCGTGTGATCACGCTTCTGCGGGAGGCCGGCATCGAGGTGGTGGAGAAAACGCTTTCGGTGAAGGATTTCCTCGATGCGGACGAGGTGTTCTCTTCCGGCAATCACTCCAAGGTCGTGCCGGTCAGCAAGGTCGAGGGGCAGAATTATCAGGCGGGGCCTGTGGCCAAAAAAGCGCGCGACCTTTATTGGGAATGGGCCCATTCCGGGCTGCCTGCCTGACACGCGCGGGAACAATCGGGAGCGATGGGTATTGTCTCACTGAAGGCGCAACCCCATCTGCGTCCTGCTGATTTCAACCACCTGTACGAGGGAGTTTACCACCATGGCTTTTGAACTGCCGGATCTGCCTTACGATTACGAGGCACTGCAGCCCTTCATGTCGAAGGAAACGCTGGAGTACCATCACGACAAGCACCACAAGGCCTATGTCGACAATGGCAACAAGCTTGCGGCGGAAGCTGGCATGGACGGCTTGTCTCTCGAGGACGTGGTCAAGCAGTCTCACGGCAAGAATGCTGGCCTGTTCAACAACGCCGCTCAGCACTACAACCACGTCCATTTCTGGAAATGGATGAAGAAGGATGGCGGCGGAAAGAGCCTGCCGGGCGCACTCGCCAAGGCGGTCGACAGCGACCTGGGCGGTTACGACAAGTTTCGCGCCGATTTCATCAACGCAGGCACCACGCAGTTCGGTTCGGGCTGGGCTTGGCTCGCCGTCAAGAACGGCAAGCTTGAGATCATGAAAACGCCGAACGGCGAGAACCCGCTGATTCACGATGCATCGCCGATCCTGGGCGTCGACGTGTGGGAGCATTCCTATTACATCGACTATCGCAACGCGCGTCCGAAGTATCTCGAGGCGTTCGTCGATAGCCTGATCAATTGGGATTACGTTCTGGAGCTCTACGAACAGGCTTCGTGATTTCCCTTTCGGGTTTCACAATCAGTACAGCTTCGACCTGTACCAAAGGCCCGGCCATGCCGGGCCTTTTCGATTCGTACCTTCACGAAACCGTGAGCGCGCTTTCCGGAATATTTTTGGGCCAAGAGCGTTGGTCGGGGTATTGTTCGAGCAAATCACCGGAGGGATCACATGAGAAGAATCGCACTTGCCATTTCCGCAGTCTGCCTGTCCGTTTCGGGTGTTGCCGCCGCGGACGATCCGGTTGCCGTGCGCAAGGCCATCATGCAGGCGAATGCCGCTTCCGCCGGCCTCGCCGGTGCAATGATGAAGGGGGAACTGGATTACAATCCGGCCATCGCCAAGGCGGCGATCCTGACGTTGAACGCGAGCGCGAAATCCTTCGGCGACTTCTTTCCCGAGGGCTCGGGCGACGGCGATACCACTGCCGCACCGGCCGTGTGGGAAGATGCGGAGGGCTTTCAGGCGGCGCTCGATAAGTACATGACCGATACCGCAGCCGCCGTCGAAGCCTCGGGCAAGGACGGTCCGGCCGATCTGGCAGCATTCCAGGCAGCGATCGGGCCGGTTCTCGGCAATTGCAGAAGCTGCCACGAGAATTTCCGTGTGCAGAACAACTGAGCCAGTACACTTGTAGACCCGTGCACTTGGGATTGTTATGAAGAAGACATTGCTGACCGCTGCTCTCGTTGCTGTCGTGGGCGGTGGGGTGGCATTCTGGTTTCTGAGCGCGCCGACCTCCCTGGAGGCCGGCGTTCCCGATGCGAAGCGGGAGCCGAGCGCGGAGCGCGGTGAACAGGTCTTCTGGGCCGGCGGCTGCGCGTCATGTCACGCGCGACCCGGTGCCGATGGCGATGCGCGGCTGGAACTTGCCGGCGGGGTGGAACTGAAATCCGATTTCGGCACCTTCGTGGCTCCCAACATCTCGCCGCATCCGCAAGACGGTATCGGCGGCTGGAGCGACACGGATTTCGCCAACGCCATGCTGCACGGTGTCTCTCCCTCCGGCGAACACTATTATCCGGCGTTTCCGTATCCTTCCTATGCCCGGATGTCGCGAGCGGATGTGAACGATCTCTTCGCTTTCATCCAGACGCTGCCCGTAGTGGAAGGCGATGCCGGCGCGCACCAGCTTTCGTTTCCCTTTACCGTGCGCCGGGGCATCGGGCTTTGGAAGCTCGCCTTCATGCACGAGACACCTGTCGTTGCGCTGGGGGACGACGCAGCGGAGGCCGAAAGGCGCGGGCAGTATCTCGTGGAGGGCGCCGGCCATTGCGGGGAGTGCCATACGCCGCGAAATTTCGCCGGCGGACAGCTTTACGATCAATGGCTCGCCGGCGCCGTCTCGGCGGAAGGCGAGGGCATCGTGCCCAACGTCACATCCGGCGATGGCGGGATCGATTCCTGGTCTGCCGGCGACATCGCCTACTATCTGGAGAGCGGGTTTACGCCTGAATTCGATTCGGTCGGGGGAGCCATGGTCTCCGTTCAAAAGAACATGGCCCAGCTTTCCAAGGACGATCGCGATGCCATCGCGGCCTATCTGAAGGCGGTGCCGGGAAAATCTAACGGCTATCCATCTTCCCGGTGACCTTCAGCACGAAAGCATAGGTCAGCGCTTTTTCCTCGAGCCGCGAGAAGCGGCCCGAGGCCCCGGCGTGTCCGGCATCGAGATTGGTTTTCAGAAGAACCGGATTGTCGCCGTCCTTGCGCTCCCTAAGGCGCGCCACCCATTTGGCCGGTTCCCAATAGGTGACACGCGGGTCGGTCAGGCCGGCAAGCGCCAGGATGGGCGGATAGACCTTTGCGTCCACATTGTCGTAGGGCGAATAGGCGGCGATGGTGTCGTAATCCTCACGCGAGGCGATTGGGTTGCCCCATTCGGGCCATTCAGGCGGGGTGAGCGGCAGCGTGTCATCGAGCATTGTGTTAAGCACATCGACGAAGGGCACCGCGGCGACGATACCGCCGAAAGCCTCCGGTGCCAGGTTGGCCACGGCACCCATGAGCATGCCGCCGGCAGACCCACCTTCGGCCACAATGCGGTCGTGGCTGGTATAGCCCTCGGCGACAAGGTGGCGCGCGGCTGCGATGAAATCGGTGAAGGTGTTGGCCTTCTTTTCACGCTTCCCGTCTTCGTACCAGGCATAGCCCTTTTCCTTGCCGCCGCGAATGTGGGCAATGGCGTAGACGAAGCCGCGATCGACCAGCGACAGGCAATTGGTGTTGAAGGCGGCCGGCATGGCCATGCCATAGGCTCCGTAGCCGTAGAGAAGGCAGGGGGCGGAACCGTCCAGCGCGATCCCCCTGCGATAGACCAGCGACACGGGCACCAGTTCTCCATCGGGCGCAGGCGCCATGAGACGGCGGGTGACGTAGTCGTCCGGGCTGTGGCCGGAGGGAACCTCCTGTGTCTTGAGCAGGGTGCGCGTACGGGCGCGCATGTCGTAGTCGAACACCTGCTCGGGCGTGGTCATCGAGGAGTAGGAGAAACGGAGCGTGTCGGTTTCGTATTCGTAAGATCCCTGAAGTCCCAGCGAATAAGCCTCTTCATCGAAGGCGATCGTGTGCTCGGATCCGTCGGTGCGGTTGCGGATCACGATGCGCGGCAGGCCGTCCTTGCGCTCGAGGCGAACCAGGTAATCTGCGAAGGCCGTGATGGCTAGGATCAAGCGTCCAGGTTCATGAGGCACCAATTCCTGCCAGTTTGTGCGCGAGGGATCGCCGACAGGCGCGGTTACGATCTTGAAGTCCTTGGCGCCGTCTGCGTTGGTAAGGATGAAGAAGACGTCGCCGCCTTCCTCGAGGTCGTATTGCAGACCGGTTTCGCGTGGTGCGACCAGGCGCGGAGCGGCGTTCGGATCGTTGGCCGGCAGAATGTGGCACTCCGACGTCTCATGATCGTGGGCGGAAATGTAGATCCAGTCCTGCGTGCGGCTGCCGGAGACACCGACGAAGAAGCCGGGATCGACCTCCTCGTAGATCAGGCGATCATCCGAGGGAGTGGCGCCGACGCGGTGATAAAACACCTTGGAGGGACGATGGTTTTCATCGAGGCGCGTGTAGAAATAGCCGCTGCTTGCGGCATCCCAGACGCCGCCACCACCGGTTTCGCCGACCGTGTCGGCGAGATCCTCGCCGGTGGCCAGGTCCCGCACGCTGATGGTGAAGAGTTCGGAGCCTTTGTCGTCATGGCCCCACAGAAGGCGTTTGTGATCGGGTGAGTGATCGACACCGCCGACGCGGAAATAGCTCTTGCCTTCGGCTTCCTTGTCGCCATCCAGCAGCGTTTCTTCCGAGCCCCCGGCCCGCGGCAGGCGGAAAAAGCGTGGATATTCGCCACCGGTGCGAAAGCCCGCGGCATAGGCGAACGGTCCGTCCTTGGCGGGCACCGATGTCTCGTCTTCCTTGATACGGCCGCGCATCTCGGCAACGAGGGTCTTTTGAAGATCTTCCGTATCGGCCATCAGGGCCGCCTGATAAGCGTTCTCGGCTTCGAGGTGGGCGCGGATGTCATCTGCAAGCACGCTCGGGTCGCGCAGAACCTCCTGCCAGTTGTCGGCACGCATCCAGGCATACTCGTCCATACGCTCAATGCCGTGGCGCGTGTCCTTGACCGCGTGGGTGCGGGGCGAGGGGATTGCGGCGTTCGTGGCGAACGGTTTGGAAGTCATGGATCTGCCTTGTGGATGTCTGCAAGGGCGTGCGCGGCACGCTGCGAAGTTTGTCGCCATTCATGTCCCGGGCAAGCGCGGTATGGCAATGACCTTTCGAGATTTTTTGCGCAACAGCGATGACGGTGACCGTGTCCGATACATGATTTTGCATCTTGCGCCATGGGTGGTTTAAGTTGGCAATCTCTTGTGAATGGCGGCATTTCATCGCGCCCTGGGGACCGGTTTACGCCTTGTGATGCTCAGAACGAGTGTTTATGTGACCTTAAGTTTTCTAAAAAGTGTCTTGAAACACTGAGTTAATTGGGGAGAGTTCATGACGGCAGACGGCCAGTGGCTGACATTTCTCACTCTGTTGCTGCCGTTCGCAGCCGCCGCCATCGCGCCAGCCCTGACAAGAGCGCTGCATCACAATGCCGCCTGGGTGCTGGCCATCGCACCCGCTCTCATCTTTTTGCATTTTTCCGGCTTTGTCGGAGCGATCTCCGGCGGCGAGACGCTGGCGGGCGGTTATGCATGGATCCCCAGCCTTTCGGTCGATTTTTCCTGGTTTCTAGACGGTCTTTCCGTCACTTTCGCGTTGCTGATCACGGGCATCGGCACGTTGATCGTGCTTTATGCGGGCGGTTACCTGAAAGGGCACGAGCATCAGGGACGGTTTTTCTCGTTCATACTGATGTTTATGGGGTCCATGCTGGGTCTGGTGGTTGCCGATTCCTTCCTGACGCTTTTCGTTTTCTGGGAATTGACCTCCATCACCTCGTTTCTGCTGATCGGCTTCGATCATTCGCGCGAAGCCTCGCGGCGCGCGGCCTTGCAGGCTTTGGTGGTGACGGGACTTGGCGGGCTTTCTCTTCTGGCCGGCCTCTTGGTGATCTGGGGCGCGACGGATGCCACGTCCATGTCGGCGCTGCTCGCGAGCGAAGGTGCCTTGCGTGACGCACCGCTTTACATGGCAGCGCTGCTTTTGATACTCGGCGGTGCGTTCACGAAGTCGGCGCAGTTTCCGTTCCATTTCTGGCTTCCCAATGCGATGGAAGCGCCCACGCCGGTTTCAGCCTATCTGCACTCGGCCACGATGGTGAAGGCCGGCGTCTATCTTCTGATGCGCCTCAATCCGGTGCTTGGCGACACGGCAGCATGGGAAACGATCCTGCCCATTTTTGGCGGCGCGACGCTGATCGTCGGCACGCTTTTGGCAATGCGCCAGACCGATCTGAAGCTGATGCTGGCCTACACAACCGTGGCGTCGCTCGGTCTGCTGGTCATGCTGACGGGCGTCGGGTCGGAAAAGGCCGTCGAGGCGGCCGTGCTCTATCTGGTGGCACACTCCATGTTCAAGGGCGCGCTCTTCATGGTGGCGGGGCTGGTGGACCACGAATCCGGCACGCGCGACATCACGAAACTGGGCGGTCTGCGCAAAGCGATGCCGGTCACCTTTACGGCTGCCGTCCTGGCTGCGGCATCGATGGGCGGCGTTCCGTTGTTCTTCGGCTTCCTCGCCAAGGAAGAAATCTATGCGGGCCTCGGTTTCGCCACTGGCTGGACCACGCTCTTGACGCTTGTGGCGCTCGTCGGCAACGGCCTGATGTTCGCAATCGGCTTTGCCGTGGCGCTGAAGCCGTTTATCGGCGCAAAGGTCGAAACGCCCAAACATGCACATGAAGGACCGGTCCTGCTCTGGCTCGGGCCGCTCGTTCTGGGCGGGCTGGGGCTGATCGCGGCGCTGCTCTCGGGCGTAAGCCACGAGCTCGTCAGCAGCCCGATGTCGACCGCGGTTCTCGGCGAACCGGTTACGGTGACGATCTCGACCGTACCGCATATCGGCATGCCCCTGGCATTGTCGATGGTGACGGTGGCGCTCGGCGTTCTCGTGTTTGTCATGCTGGGGCAGGGGCGCGCGGCGATGGCCGGCGTGCTCAACGCGATCGGATGGGGGCCGGACAAGGGCTTCGACCAGGTGTTGCGGGGCCTGACACGTTTGTCCTTCCGCGTGACCAATCTCATTCAGAGCGGGCGCCTCGATTATTACATGACCGCGACCTTCATCGCGGTCGCTGCCGCCTTGCTGATTCCGATGGGCCTCTATGACGAATGGCCGGCGGCGCCAACGCTGCCGAGAATGCCTTTCTACGAGTGGACGGTGCTACTCATTGGCCTCATAGGGCTTGGAGCGGTCATCTACGCGCGCGATCGACTGACGGCGATCGTCTCGCTCGGCATTCAGGGATTTGCCGTGGCACTGATCTTCATGCTTCTGGGAGCGCCGGATCTCTCCTTCACCCAATTCATGGTGGAGACGCTTTCAGTGGTCATCCTGGCGCTGGTCATGACGCGCCTGCGGCTTTCGCCGACGGATCATCGCCCGACAGGCGAAAAGATCCTCGACGTGGCCGTTGCCGGAACGTGTGGCGCGGCACTCGGACTGATGCTTCTGCGCGTGACGCAGGTGCCTTTCAACACCGAGCTGAGCGACTTCTTCTCGCAATATTCGCGGGTCATCGCCCATGGCCGCAACATCGTGAACGTCATCCTCGTCGACTTCCGCGGGACAGATACGCTGGGCGAGATCGCCGTGGTGATGATCGCGGGTCTGGCGATTCTGGCGCTGGTGCGCATCCGTAGCGCCAAGCCGTTGACCGAAAACAAAGAGGAGGGTTGAGATGCGCACGCTCATCTTCCGCACCGTCGCGCCCTATCTCACGAGCCTGATGGTCCTGTTCTCAGTGTTCGTGCTGTTGCGTGGGCACAATGAACCGGGCGGCGGGTTCATCGGCGGGCTGATCGCCGCGTCAGCCTTCGCGATCTACGGCGTTGCCTGTGGCGTTTCGCCGGTGCGTCGATCACTCTATTTTCACCCGATGGCGATATCGGGTTTCGGCTTGCTCGTTGCGGCGATTTCCGGCTGGCTTTCCGTCGTCTTCAACGTTCCGTTCATGACGGGTCTGTGGATCAAGGTCAGCGTCCTCGGCGTTCCGGTGGACCTCTCTACGGTGCTGTTCTTCGATATCGGCGTTTACCTTGTCGTTCTCGGCTCGATCACGTCGGTTGCGCTCGCCCTGGAAGAAAGGGAGCATGGATAATGGAAGTCGCTCTCTCCTTCGTGGTCGGCGTGTTCTTCGCCGTTGCCATCTATCTCATGCTTTCGAAGCACATCATCCGCATTCTGCTGGGGGTCTCGATCTTCGGCAATGCGGTGAACCTTTCGATCTTCACGGCTGGCAGGCTGACACGGGAGGTGCCGCCGATCATCCCCGAAGCCCTGCAAACACCCGAAGTGGCAACGGCCAATCCACTGCCACAGGCGCTGGTGCTGACGGCGATCGTGATTTCGTTCTCGTTGTTTGCCTTCCTGCTGGTTCTGGCGTTCCGCGCCTACCAGGAATTGGGAACCGACGACACGGATGGAATGCGCGTCGCCGAACCCGAGGGTGAACCGATGCCCCCGCTTGGATACTGAGACACCGATGGCCGCTGAATCGATAGATATTTCCAACGCAATGGTGACCCAGCCAACGACGCTGGGCGACTGGATGCTGGTGGCGCCTGTCGGCGTGCCGATCCTGTTCGGCGCGATTCTGCTCATGGTTCGTCACGAAACCCGGCTGCATGCGAGTGTCGCGATTGCGGGCCTGCTTTTAACGCTCGGCGCAAATGCCGCGCTCCTTCTGCAGGTGCTGGCGGATGGACCTCAGGTCATGACCATGGGGCGCTGGCTGCCGCCCTTCGGCATATCCTTCACCGCGGACGTACTTGGCGCGTCGCTTTCCTTCGTCGCAATGCTGGTTGCCAGCGTTTGTGCACTCTATGCGATGAAAGACATCGGCACGACCGGCCGGCGCTACGGATTCTATCCGTTCGTGATGCTTTTGATGGCAGGTGTCGGCGGATCGTTTCTCACCGGCGATATCTTCAACCTCTATGTCTGGTTCGAGGTGTTTCTGATTTCGTCTTTCGGTCTCCTGATCCTCGGATCGACCGAACGCCAGCTCGACGGCGCGACCAAATATGCCATCCTGAATCTGGTGGGCACGACGTTGTTCCTGACGGCAACGGCGTATCTTTACGGCACGTTCGGAACGCTCAACATGGCCGATATCGCACGCAAGGCGGAGGCCATGCGCGAGACCGGCCCGCTGATGACGCTGGCTGTGCTTTATCTGCTCGCCTTCGGAATGAAAGCCGCCGCGTTCCCGGTGAATTTCTGGCTGCCGGCGTCCTACCACACGCCACGCATTGTCACGGCAGCACTGTTCGGCGGCGTTCTGACGAAGGTGGGCGTCTATGCGCTGCTGCGTGTCCTGGTGATGCTTTTCCCCGTCGAGCGGGCGGAGCTTTCCGGCGTCATCGCCTGGGTGGCCGCGGGCACAATGGTGCTCGGCATCATGGGAGCAATCGCGCAATCGGATATACGCCGGGTGTTGGGCTTCGTGGTGATCTCGGGCGTCGGCGTGATGCTTGCGGGTCTCGCATTGGGAACCGAAACCGGGCTGACCGGCACCATACTTTATGCCTTCCATTCGGTTCTTGCGATGACGGCTCTTTATCTCCTGGCCGGTGTCATGAAGGGATTGGGCGGAAGCTATTCGCTGCATGAACTCGGCGGACTTTACCGTTCCTATCCCGCTATGGGAGCGTTTGCGCTCGT
Source organism: uncultured Nitratireductor sp. (assembly GCF_913053745.1). Taxonomy (GTDB): domain Bacteria; phylum Pseudomonadota; class Alphaproteobacteria; order Rhizobiales; family Rhizobiaceae; genus Nitratireductor. The sequence goes on along the minus strand of NZ_CAJXGF010000005.1, from coordinate 42,909 downwards.
CCTGATGCTCGCCGCCGCGGGATTGCCGCCCGCGTCCGGACTTTGGCCGAAGGTTCTGCTCGTCAGGGCTTCGCTGGAGGCGGGATGGCCATGGCTCTCCTTCGCGATCCTGCTGACCGGGCTGTTGACCACGATTGCGCTTGGCCGCGTTTATATTCTGGCGATCTGGCGCGACAGACAGGAGGTGGCTCCCGCCGGCGAAGCGGCGATCGGCAGGCCCGGTTTCGGCTATACCTCGCTGGTTCTGCTTTGCGTTCCGATCATCCTGCTCGGCGTCTATCCCGAACCGTTCATTCGCGTCGCGGCGGCGGCGGCGGGGGGGCTGCTGGATTCCTCCAGTTATATCGGTGCGGTTTTCCCCGTGGAGGCCGTTCAATGAGACTGTCCCTGATCAACATCATCCTGGCGCTGATCTGGACCGCGGTGAGCGGTTCGTTTTCACTGCCAAACTTCATCTTCGGTTTTCTCCTCGGGGCTGCCACGCTTTATCTGATCCGAGAGCAGGTCGGATCGCTGGGGTATTTCGCGCGCAGCCTGCGTGTCGTTTCCCTTGCGCTGCTGTTCCTTTACGAGTTGGCGCTTTCGGCCTGGCGGGTCGCGCTTCTCGTTCTGTCTCCGAAAATGGACCTGAAACCGGGCATTTTCGCCTATCCGCTCAAGGTCGACAGGGATTTCGAGATCACGCTTCTGGCAAATCTCATCACGCTGACGCCGGGGACCTTGTCCGTCGACGTTTCGGAGGATCGCCGCTTTCTCTACGTCCACGCCATCGATTGCTCGGATCCGGAGGCGTTGCGGCGCGATATCGCCGAGGGTTTTGAAAGAAAGATCATGGAGGCGTTTCGATGAGCGCCAGCGCTGAGTTTCTCGTTTTCGCCGAATTTATCGCCCTCGCATTGCTGAGCCTGTCGTTTCTGCTCACGGTCGTGCGCGTGGTCGTGGGACCGAGCTTGCCCGACCGGGTTTTGGCTCTCGATATGCTGGTGACGATCGCCATCGGTTTCATCGCCGTCATCGGCATCCGCACGGGGTTCACACTTTATCTCGACATTGCCATCGCTCTCGGACTCGTCGGTTTCCTGGCAACCGTTGCCTTTGCCCGCTTCGTGCTCAGCCGGCGCTACGAGCAGGAATTCGTGAAACGCGACACGCTGGGCATCTATGGGGATAAGGGCGAATGATGGGCGACGTTTACAACATCATCACCGCAGTGCTCATCGTTGTCGGCGCCGCATTCACGCTCGTCGCGGCAATCGGCATTCTGAGATTGCCGGACCTTTACACACGGATGCATGCCGCTTCCAAAGCCGGAACGCTTGGCTCCGGGCTCATGCTCGTGGCTCTGGCGATTTTCGCGCAGGATCAGGCGATTGTAACGCGGGCGCTGGCGGCGGTGGTTTTCTTCCTGCTGACGGCTCCGATATCGGCGCATCTTCTGGCAAAAGCCGCCTATGCCGCCGGCTATAAGCTCTGGGGGCGTTCGGTGCATGACGACATGGCCGAACTTGGCAATACGTTCTCGTCTACAAACGATTCTCAAAGAAACGAAGAAGATTAGAAGAAGTTCTTCTTCTCTATTCTTTTCATGGGCCGTGTTCGCCTCTCCTCCGGGGGAAGGCTCGCCGGCTAATGGGAAGCTTTGATTTTCCTGCGCTGGTATGCGTGTCCAACCATGCTTCATCACTCGATTGTTACGTCGTCGTCCCGAAAATTGATAAGGTTGGCTTAGAATAGCGGTGAGATTAAGATAAATTTGATCTGATTTTTGGAATTGAATTCAGTTTTTTGAGATGGAATAAACATCTCATGCTCAGGTTTTGACAGTATTGATTTAAAATTGTGAGTTGACCGGAAGGACGAAAAAAACGATATGATTGCTGCCTTGTCGGGAATCGCCAAAGAAATGCCTAAAGAATAAAGATTCCTGTAGAGACCTCATCAATGGCGACATGAGGTTCTGATTATAATTTTACGTTGGGGCAAGGTAACAAAATGAACGAAGATTCTTTAAAAAGCGACAACATGCTTATTGAGCTGACCGCGGATGTCGTTGCCGCTTACGTCAGCAACAATCCTGTTCCTGCATCCGAACTCTCCAATTTAATTGCAGACGTTCATGCAGCGCTTGGTCGTGTCAGCGGTACTCCGGAAACTCCACCTGCCGAAAAGCAGAAACCGGCTGTAAATCCGAAACGCTCGGTGCACGAAGACTACATTATCTGTCTGGAAGACGGAAAGAAGTTCAAATCTCTAAAGCGCCATCTGATGACGCATTATGGCATGACGCCGGAGCAATATCGGGAGAAGTGGGGACTCGACGCCAATTATCCGATGGTTGCGCCCAGCTATGCCGTGGCGCGTTCGAAGCTGGCCAAGCAGATGGGCTTAGGTCGCAAGCGCAAGGAGAAATAGGAGCCTGCGGCACTGCCAGCATGGTTCCTATAAACTGCAGGCGGCGCGTGGGGCGCCGCTTTTTTTATGTGCCCCTCGCGGCAAGGCAATAGTGCGGGCCGCCTATTGCCGTCTGTCATGGTTCAGGGACGGCGCGCGATTGTCCTGCGTGGGGTGTGAGGTAAGGCGCTTGAGTGCCTGGCTGAGCGCAATGTGCCGATTGAGGTCATAACTCCAGTGATTGCGGACACCCTTCAGACGTTCTCTCTCGATCAACCGTTTGAGGCGTCTGAGCATGCCGGCGCGCTCTGTTCCTGAACATTGCTCTGCTTTGTGCAGGTCCATGCCGCCGATCAGAAACAGCGCCGCCGTTTGTCGTGCGTCCTCGCGGCGCTGTCGCTTGGTTTCTAGGAATGTCAGGCTTTCCTGCTTCACCGCTGTCATGATCAACCCCTGTCGTTTTGAGCGATCACTATGCGAGCAGTCGGAGTGGCGGGGATAAACTGGCGCTAAAATTCACGCGAATGGATTATTTTTCCAGTTATTTCAAATGTTTGAGGCATATTGGAGAAAATACTTGTTCGCTATTTGTTCCCGTCGATGGCGCTGTGCGGTATAAGAATTTATTCCTCTTTTTGGGAAGGGATAAAGTCTGTGCATTCAAACGCTACCAAATCGCCGGAAGAAAGAGACAGGCAGAAGGTGACGCCGGAAGAACAAGCGTCCGTGGCGCTTCAACGCCGCTTGAGCCCGGTGACCGAAGAGCGGATCGGAGAGATCTGCGAATGCGTGCTCGATATTGTCGCCGCCCTGTTCAATGTAAGCGGCCGCGAGTTGCGCGAGACGCGGCGTTCTTCAACGAGCGTAACCCGTGTGCGGCAGATCGGCATGTATGCGGCGCACGTGGTCCTGGGTCTCAACATGACCGAGGTGGGGCGGGGGTTCGGGCGGGACCGCACGACGGTGCAGTATGCTTGTCACATCATCGAAGACATGCGCGACGATGAAGAGTTCGACCGCATCGTTCTGATGACGGAACGCGTTACCGCGGCCGCGTTCCGCAACATGGAGGTGCGCTGAGATGGCTGTTTTGAAGGACGATGTGCGCCTTGCACGTGAGCGGAAGCGTGCCATGCGGTTTCTGCAGAAGGGACCGGTCTGGCGCCAACCCGGTGCAAAACGGGACAGCGCGCTTCTGGACGGCGGTGAGCGGGGCACGATCTCGGTTTCGATTGCCGTGTTGAACGCGATGCACAAGGAGGACCTTCTTCGTGTCGAGGGAGAGCGGATCGCGCTTACCCCGGCCGGGGTGGCGTTCGCACGGCGGCTCGTTGCAAAGAGCGACCCCTTCCGCGATCAGCATTGGAATGTCGAAACCCGAATTCTCGGGCGGGGTCGCGAGCGGGAAGTCGTTTCGGCAACGCTCAGCGAATCTCCCCTGGCTCAACTGGCGCGCCGGCGAACACGCAATGGCGAATCTTTTCTCACCCAGGTGGAATTCGATGCGGGGGAAAGATTGCGGGCGGACTACACGCGCGGGCAGATCATGCCGCGCTTGAGTGCGAACTGGGTGGCAACCGTTTCTGCTGGAAAACGGGGTGCCGGGGCGGGGGGCGGCGTGGAACTGACGGACGCCGCGTTGGCGGCGCGCCAGCGCGTAGACAGCGCGCTCGACGAGGTCGGACCGGAACTGGCAGGCATTCTTGTGGATGTGTGCTGTTTCCTGAAGGGTTTCGAGCAGGTGGAAACGGAACGCGGCTGGCCTGTCCGGTCGGCCAAGGTGGTGCTGAAGACCGCGCTCGGAGCGCTTGGCCGGCATTACGAGCCTTCGTCCGATAAACGCGGTGACGCGCGAAGGCCTATCCTGCATTGGGGAACGCAGAACTATCGACCGAAAATCGTTTGAAGGTAAGGTGATCTTGCGGTCGGGTGTTTCGCCTGACCGCGGGATCATCAGCCCATGGCGGGGGCGACGGCGGTGGCCTCGCTCTTGATGCGCTGGATCATGGATCGCAGGCCGTTGGCGCGCTGCGGTGTGAGGTGATCGTCGAGGCCAAGCTTGCGCATCACGTCTTCGGCGTCGATGGCGAGGATTTCGCTGGCACGCTTGCCCGAAAAGAGCAGCATCATGATTGCGACCAGACCACGCACGATGTGGGCATCGGAATCGCCCTTGAAGGTGAGGATCGGGTCTTCACCTTTGCCGCGCTCAGTGTGAAGCCAAACCTGGCTGACACAGCCACGCACCCTGTGCGCTTCATCGCGTTCGGTTTCGGGGTAGGGCGACAGGCCGTTGCCGAGGTCGATAATGTAACGGTAACGCTCTTCCCAATCGTCCAGGAATGCGAAATCGTCGTAGATGGTGTCGATTGTGGTGCTCATTGAGCTGGATATAGTGGTTGTCCGGGCTTTCGTCACGGAAAAACCTTGCAGCCGACCTGTAAAGCCGGGGAACTATCGAACGGTCGCAGGCTCCGAAACGCTTCCAGTCGTCAGCGGCGCCTCGGCCGCGTTCGCGCTGGCTTCGGGCACGCCGTCCGCCGGCTCTTCCTCAAGCATCTCATAGGCTATGCGCGCGCTTTCGCGAGCACGGACGCCGATCGTTTGAAGCGCCGCGCGCCCGGTCTCGCAGACCTCCGGCTTGCGTTCGCAGATACCGACCATGTCGCTGACCGCCTCGCGCGCCGCCCCCAGTGCCTGAAGGGCGCCGACTTGCGGCGCATCGCCCTCATCTTCACCGCCGGTTCCGCCAATCGGCAACAACAGCAGTACCAGCGAAAGCCAAAAGATCGAGCGAATAAGAAAACCCATGACGTCCAGTCCCGTTTCCTGCCCCGAAGGGCGTGCCTGGCAAGCATCCTGGCATGATCGCGCCAAGGAGCTCTTGAGATTTTTCCTAAAATTGACGGCAAAATTTTTAAAAGTTCGGAAATATCCGCCTTTGAGGCAAACCCGACTCAAACCTTAAGGCCGTTGGTCACGTTTGGTTCATCATCTAACAAGTTGAGACGATTGTTCTTTCCGGTATGTGTCCATGAATTGAACGATTTTCAGCGTTCTCGCCTGGGTGCGAATTCTGTTCAGCGGGCGTTAACCATGACCGCATTCATCCGCGTTCAGGACGTCGATTTCTCGTGTTTTGCGCTTGCTATCCGCCCTTCGGCGCCTGCGCTTATCCTTTCCTTAAACGCTCGATGCGAGTCTCGTCAGGAACAAGAACCCGCCGAACGGACAAAGCAAGAGCGCGTCGAGTTGAGTTCACGAGTAGCTTCATATCAAGAATGGCCGGCAGCCCTTTCGGCCGCCTGCGAAAGGCTGATCCACCCCAGCGTCGAGCGAGGGGCGGAGCGTTCACGTCAGTTGCGACTGGCGGGTGTGCTTTTCACCGCACCGTTTTTGTTCGCGGGCGCGGTTGCGCTTCTTCTTGCCGGAACCATCGGCTTCGCGCAGACGCTGGCGCTCGCCAGTGCGGGATTTGCCGTTAGCTGGCTGACGGCCGCGGGCCTGCTTGCGGGCGGCCAGCGTGTGTTGATTGAGACGGTTGCGCTTGGCCTGGGCGTGGTCGCTGTCGGCGCTATCGTCGTGATTTCGGGAGGCACAGCTTCGCCCATGACGGTTATGGCCGGGGCCCTTGTGGCGGAAAGTCTTTGGGTCGCTCGCACACGGCGCGCGGCGTTCGCGGGTTGCATTGCCGGCGTTTCGGCCATCTCGCTGGCATTGGCGGCGGGAATTCCGGACATTGGACCGATAACGACAATGCCTCTGGCAGCGCATTGGCTGATACCTCTGATTTATGCCGCAACGCTTGGCCTGCGCTTCGGGGGCTGGCGCACCGAGCGGCACGATGCCGGCACGCCGTTGGAAGCCACTGGCATCGAGGGACGAATGAAGGCTCTGCTGCTGCGCCTCAACGGGGCAGGCGATGTGGTGGATGCGTCCCATCAGGCGGAAAGCGTTTTGAACGTGCGCTCCGACATTCTCCTTGGGAACGGTTTTTTCGAACGCATTCATGTGGGCGACCGCGTTGCCTATCTTTGCGCCGTTTCCCAGATGAACGAAGGCGCCGACGGGCGCGCGATCAGCATTCGCTTGCGCATGCCGGTGGAAAGCGACGAATTCCGGGCTCCCGGTTATCGCCAGTTCGGTATCGAACTTCTGAAGGGGGACGATGCGGGACAAATTATCGCCATCGTGCGCGATGAAGGCGATAAAGCGAAACTGGAATACAGCCTGATACGGGCACGCGACGAGGCTCGGGCGGCTAAGGTCGAAAGCAAGCGCATGCTGGCGGCAGTCAGCCATGAGCTGAGAACGCCGCTCAATGCCATTCTCGGCTTTTCGGACACGCTTCAGACCGAAATCTTCGGGCGTTTTTCCAATGACAGGCAGCGCGAATATGTGCGGCTCATTCACGAGGCCGGCGACCACCTTCTCTCGGTGGTGAATTCCACGTTGGAGATTTCCAAACTGGAAGCGGGCACCTATACGCTTCACCCGGAGGCGTTCAACTTCGCAGAGGCTGTGCATGCAAGCGTGGCCTTTGCCCAAGCGGACGCGACCGCGCGGTCCATCGAGGTCGATATCGCCGTTGCCGACAATGTTGGTGTGGTCTATTGCGACCGGCGTGCCGTTCAGCAGATGTTGATCAACCTCTTGTCGAACGCGGTGAAGTTCTCGCATGCCAATGGTCGGGTCCGTGTGGTGGCCACGCGGTCCGGCAATCGCCTGGACTTCAGTGTCGCCGATGACGGCGTGGGCATTGCTGCCGACGATCTCGAGCGCATCGGCGAACCGTTCGCCCAGGTGCGCAACGAGGAAACGCGGCACGTGGAGGGAACCGGTCTCGGTCTTGCGCTGGTGAAAGGACTCGTGGCTCTGCAAGGCGGTGGTATGACGATCGACAGCGCGCCGGGCGAGGGCACGCGTGTGAGCATTTCGTTGCCGGTTGGCGTCGGCGCGGAAAAGGATCAGGAACACCGGGATGGCAAGCCGGTGATTGACGATGAGTGGAGTGATGAAGAATACCGCAAGACGGCCTGAACCGGACGTCACCTTTGGGACACTGCTGCGCGCCGGGCTCGCCGGGATCGGCATGACCATCGTTCGCAATCCGGTGGCGGTCGGTGGCGCGACGGCCTTTGCCGTCGCGTTTTCCTTCGTTTCGGCAAATGCACTCTGGTATCAACCGCATTTCCACTCGAGCGCGCTGATCTCCACGCGCACGCCCGCTTTCACCGAAACGCCGAGCAGCCCGACGCCGGATGAGCGCCCGGAAAGGGTCGAACAGGTCCCACGTCAGGCACCTCGCCATGTGGCCCCGGATCGGGACACGACGGGTGCGATCCCGGTAGAACGTCCCGACGCCGTGACCGGTGGCGATCCAACCATACGCCAGGTTCAGACGGTGCTACGGGAGCTGGGGCTTTACCGCGGCACGATTGACGGCCTCCAGGGGCCGGCGACGCGGACGGCGATCGGCAATTATCGCCGCATCGTGGATCTGGATCCGACACCGACGGTCGATCAGGCATTGTTGCGCCAGCTTGGCTTGTCGGCCGGGTTGCCCGCTGAGAGTGTGTCATCCGCGTCCCAAGCGCCGACGGATTCTGAAACGCTGTCCGTGCCGCGTGTGGCTCCGACGCCGACACCGCGACCGAGCTACGAGCGGGGCATGGAAACCCGCGCCGCCCCCGAAGAACGGTCCAGGCAGGCCGAGATGCCGGTTCCCTCCGCCGAGGTGCCGAAACCGGCCGTTCAGACCGCTGCACTCGAGATGACCGAAGCCGACCCGACCATCATGCGGGTGCAGGCCGGGGTGAAAGCTTTTGGCAATGACGGAATCGAAGTGGATGGCGTACTCGGACAGGATACGCAGTCTGCAATCCGCGAGTTCCAGAGCCTTTTCGGTCTGCCGGTCAGCGGGCGGCCGGATGAGGCGTTCCTTGCCAAGATGCGCGAAGTCGGCCTGACCAACTGACGTAAAACGGAAATTCCTGGCGGGTTCTGTCCGGTTTCAGCGAGGAGGCGTCGCGCATGCGTCTGACCAGCGATTTCTGGGTTTCGGCCCTGACAAAGCGGCTCTTTGCAGAGGGCGGCTTTGCCAGCGTGTTGCAAAAAGGCGCACGCGAGGCCGGAACCATCTTCATTCTGCTTCGCAACCGCTTTGGCCAGCAGGCACTCTATGGTCCCGCCGCACAGGCGGTGTATGACGAAGCTCGCCCCAACGAACGTCGTTTTACATTGATCGCTGAGGGCGATGACGTGGTTATCGACAAGCGGCTCGAGCGTGAGCGCCGCTTCGACCCGGATTTCTGGCTGGTCGAGATCGAGGTGACGAACCTCGACGAGGCGGAGCGCTATTTCGAGATCGCGGCCGGCTGATCGGCTCGGCCGGGAATGCTGACGCCCGTGCGCCAATCCCGCAGTTTCTGGTGTGCGGAGGCCGGTGCGAGGGAACGGTAGCGCTCCAGGAAGAAGCCGATGGCGCTGCGTTGAACAAAGAGACCGGGAAACACAATGGCGGTCAAAAGAAAAGCGGCTGCATCGTCGAAGGCCAGCGCTTTCAACGCGACGATGAGTTCGCCATAGGTGGGGAATTCCGTGATTTCGCGTGCGGCTTCGACCGGAATGCCCAGAACCGATGACAGCGCCCGTTCGAGCGCACCGGGCTCGCTGGAAAAGGCCGCGGCGCGAAGCGTGGCGGCGGCCTTTTCGGCCCCCGGTAGCGCGGGGTTTTCGACCTGTCGAACATGTGAGGACTGCGAATTGGCTGCGCGCATGATCAAGCGCAAACGGTTGCGTACGTCCGCTTCAACGGGGTTTTCGACGGGGGTGGCGCCAGATGCCGACATATCTGTCTGAGCCGACAACGCCCTGATCAGAGCGGCGATGGCGGGATGCAGTTCCGTCCGACGACCGATAACGCGGGCATGAGCGCTGCCGTGCCGGGCGATCAGGTCGATCAGATCGACATCCGATAGCGCCGGGGAACGTATCAAAAGGGGAGCGGAAACCTCCGCCGGTTCATTCACCAGTTGTTGGAGAAGTCCCTGTGGAGGGGAGTTGCATTCAGACAAAACGGCGGCGGCGTAACGGCGCGTTTCCGCCGGAATAAGGGGGTAGAGGGGGAGCGCAAGATCATCGAGCTGGGCGATCTCGCGTCGTGTTGGACGTGTCAGGGATGCGAATGCGGATATCGCGGCGCGAAACAGCCGCTCGGGTCTTTGCGCTTCCCCGCCAGAAGCCAGTTGCCTGAATACAGCGGACGACACGCAGATCAAAACCTCCAAAACGCGACCGGTTACAAACGCCATCGGCGCAGCTTGCTGCAAGCCGATGTGTGAAGAGAATTACACCAATTCCCTTAGCAAGCTGTTAACCGATTTCTTTAGAATTCCATTCAGACTCTCGAGTGATGAGTAACGAAACGTTAACCATGTGATGCCTTACTGGGCGAAGGAGGCGTTGCGTACCACTCCGTCACAAAAAGGGACGCGATGTCATGGCGACGATATTAAGGTTTGCACCGGCTGCAAAAAGACCTTCATCCGGTCCGGCGAAGCGGCGTTCGACCGAGGCCTCGATCATCATCTTTCCTGGCGTGCGTTATGAAAAACGGCAGGAGAGCGACCTCGACGACGGTGGGGATAATCGTCCCCATGATGTTCGACGGCGTTCGACGAAAGGTTAAGCTCATCCCGAGCCAATCCTCATGACATCGCCCTGACCCAATGTCTCGACATCTTGTCGGTTCAAGGCGAGGCGAAGCGCCGGCGACCAAGCCGCTTCAAAGGGGTTCACACCGCAAGTTTTCGAAGAAGCTGTCCACGACGGCCTGCCAACTGCTGTCCGGAACGAAAACGCGGACCACGACCGTGCCCTCGCCGAGTTCCGTCTGCGCGATCAGCGAGGTCGCCAGCGTCTCAGGCACTCCCTTGCGCAATTCCAGCAACTGAGCGGCGTTGACGATCAACGCGTCCAATCCGCGTTCGGTGGCGCTGCGGTCATTCACATTGAACACGTTGAATCCATCGCGATCGTAGACGGAGAAAGACCAGAAGGGCACCGTATCGCCCGAGGCGATACGGGTCATGCCGTTCTCAAGGTCGAAGCGGCATGCGGCCGCGTCGAAAAAGGGGTTCTGCCGTTCGGCGAGAAGCGGATCGGCGTTGTCCTCGCCGAGGCGCACAAATTCGTTGAGTCCACTTTCGTTGGCCATGGCCGACCAGACATCCCGTTCGGAATAGGTCGGGAGCAGGAACAGAATCGCGATGTGAATGGCCGCCGCGCCGAAAAGGCCGAGCAATATCATATGCAAGAGCCTAAGCATCGCATCCCGTCCGTGTGATGGTGGGCATATCCGTTTCGCCCACGCGTGCGCCAGTGGATATGGGCGTGTCTACCAGAGTGAGAACGAGGCGCATCGGCCCGCTTCCCTCAATGGCCAGCCAATTCTCGGCATGCGGATGCGGGGCTACGAAAACGCTCAGTGGCCGACCATGCCGCCAAAGCAAACTCTGCGAATGAAGGGACGAGGTAAAGCGGGCGGGTGCGGGCAGGATCTGACGGTTCGGGTCGGTGGCATGCAAGGTGAAGAAGCGGGCAGGGGGGAGGTCGCCTTCAAGCCGATAGCTGCACTCACGCAAAAGGGGGCGACCCGCACTGTCGGAGGCCGCGACGAGAACGATGCCTTCCGCCTGACCGAGAGTGAGCAGGCCGAGGCGCGCACTTCTGGCCCGCGAATACGGATCGGCATCGTGTGTGCCTTGCTTCGGAAAGGTAACCCAGGGGCCGATCTCGACGGAACCGACGGTTCGCGTCGATTCAAGTGCGAGCCACGCACTGCCCGCGCCACCGCCGAGCGCGATGAGCAACACGAAAGCAACAAAGAAGACGGTTTTCAGCATGCGTATTCCGGCAAGCCACGGACACTCCCCGATAGCCCAGCTTGAACCGCAGGTTCAAGCATTTTTAGGCCTGCTCCGCGGGGCATTACAGGGCGGACAGGGTTTCGTGAGAGGCGGGTTTGCGCAGACGCGGCGCCGTTTCGAAATCCTCGGCCAGTTCCTTGAGAAAAAGCGAAGTTCGCGCGGTAAGCGCTAGTGGGAGGGCCTCGCTGCTCCGACCGGCAACCGCACCATCCTCGCTGACCGTTTCGTCCTCTTCGGTCTCGATGCGCATCGGCCCCTCGATGCCCGGCAGTGGCTTCAGTTCGGCATTCTGATGGGCATAGGCCATCAGGCGTTGCCAGACCATGGCGGGCAATGAGCCGCCGGTCATGCGACGGGTGGCATGAAAATCATCATTGCCGAGCCAGACCGACGCGACATAATTGCCGGTGTAGCCGACATACCAGCCGTCGCGATAAGACTGGGTGGTGCCGGTCTTGCCCGCGGACCGGGTCATCGGCAGCGCCGCACGGCGGCCGGTTCCCTCTTCGGGGACGAGAATGAGCATCCGGTTCATCGAGGCGGCGGCCTGCTCAGACAGAACCCGGCGCGGCGACGGAGCGTCGCGGCCATGGTCGTAGATCAAATTGCCCGCGTGCGTCATCATCTGGACAACGCCGAAACGTGTGTCGGCGTAGCCGCCATTTGCGAAGACGGAATAGCCGGTCGCCTGATCGAGCGCGGTCATGCCGGATGTGCCCAGAACCATGGTCTTGTGGCCATTGAGCGGCGATTCGATGCCAAACGACTTGATCAGGGAGATGATGGGGGCGACGCCCAAATGGTCTCGCGCCAGCCGCACGGGAACAGTGTTGTAGGATTTGATCAATGCGCGCGTCAGCGTGACGCGGCCGGCATAGCTGCGGCCGTAATTGCGCGGCGACCAGCTGCCCCAGGACACCGGGCCGTCGGAAATAACCGAATCGGGCCCGAAGCCGTTTTCCATCGCCACCGCGTAGACATAGGGCTTGAAGGAGGAGCCTGTCTGGCGTTCGGCCTTGGTGGCGCGGTTGAATTGACTGGTGCCGTAGTCGCGGCCGCCGACAATGGCGCGCACCGCGCCGTCGGTGTCCATCAGCACGATGGCCCCTTCGGAGACATCGTAATCCTTGCCATACTGACGCAAGTGAAATTCGAGCGATTCCTCTGCAGCCTTCTGCAGGTTCGGATCGAGCGTTGTGCGTGCGACGAGCGAATGGGTGGCTCCGGGTGGAACGACGCGCTTCACCTCCTCAAAGGCCCAATCCATGAAATAATCGGGCGTGTCGGTCCCCTCGCGATCCACTGCGGTGGCCGGATGCAGGCGCGCCGAGAGGATTTGTCCTTCGCTCATGAACTCGGCCTGCACCATGTTGGTGAGAACCTCGTTGGCCCGCGCACGCGCGGCCGGCAGGTTTACATGCGGAGCGTAGCGGGCAGGGGCCTTGAACAGACCGGCGATCATCGCCGCCTCGGCAAGGTTCAAATCCTTGACTGTCTTGTCGAAATAGAAATCGGCCGCCGCCGAGATGCCGAATGTGCCGCCGCCGAGATAAGAACGATCGAGATAGTATTGCAGGATTTCCGACTTCGACAGGTTCGTCTCGAGCCAGATCGACAGGAAGGCTTCCTTGATCTTGCGCTCGAGCGTTCTTTCGTTGGACAGAAAGAGATTCTTGGCGAGCTGCTGGGTGAGGGTCGAGCCACCCTGGACAACCGAATTGGCACGGACGTTCTCGGTCAGCGCGCGGGCGAGCCCGAGAAGGTCAATGCCGAAATGATCGAAAAACCGCCGATCCTCGGTGGCCAGAACCGCCTTGATGACGTGGTCGGGAATTTCGTCGACGGGTACGGAATCGCGCTGGATGATTCCGCGCTGGCCGATTTCATTGCCGTAGCGGTCGAGAAATGTGACTGCGTAATCGTCCTGCGCCCGCCAGTCGCCCGCTGTTTCCTCGAATGCGGGGATGGCCAGCGCGAGCATGACCACGGACCCGGCCGCGGTCAGGGTGACACCTTCACTGAAAACTTCCACCGCCGCGCGCCTGACGCCATAAACGCGAAAACGACGGAAGAAGATCGTCACGCTTTCCCATAATTCGGCGAGCTTGAAGCCCGCTTCATAAAGCGTGGAATCGATCCAGGCATCGAACGCCAGAAATCTGGTCGCACGTGGCGCCTTGGTCTGCCGTTTTTCGCGCGGCTTTTTCACCCAAACTCCCGTCCGGCCATTCACGGCCAACCCAATCAGATCCGCTCTACGGAGCTGCCTGCCGAATACGACCCCACATCGCTCACCGGCATATAATCGCTATTCTAGCGGATTGTTCTGTGAGTTTCTTCGCATTTCGGTGTTTTCCGCAAGGGAAAACGAACGGGATGGCTAACGCACAAGCGGCATATAGGGAAATATAGGAAAAAATTCTTGACAGCGTGACGGTCGCTTGATAGGGTTCAGGCATGGTCGCAAAGTTGCGGCGTTTCGAGGCGGGTCCTTTGACGAGGGCGCGCCTTTTCTGTTTCCGGACATGGATGGGATATATGGGCAGGACGGTTTCGACCGATCTGATGGCGGTGCGCGCGCTGCGTGAGGGGGCGCGGGCTTCGTTCGAATTGTTGGCGCTCGCCAGCGGGCGCTCGGAGCGGCTTTTGCGCAAGCGGGCGCAGATCGAGGGGTGGGAAACGCCGGACGATGCACAACCTCATGCGGACGGTGATCGGTCGGGCGTTCTGACGGGACTGATTTTCACCGAACTCGGTTGCCCCGCCGTCGACAAGGGATCGAACCAGCCGAATGTATTCCCGGATGCGAAGTCCTCCGAAAACGCATTGCCGTATTTCTCCAACGGTGGGCGCTCCGACCTGGCACAGCACCGGCTGCTGGAGGCGCATTACGCTTATTGGGAGGATGACGGCGCGCACAATCCGATTTCGCCGATCTATCACGGGCCAATGGTCGACCCGGATATGTTTTCTGTCTGGGCCTGGGACGCGCGGCCGTTTCCAGCATTTCCCAATCGCGGCGATGTTTGGGGTGACAGCGAAAACTGGTCATGCGGGCATTGGCTGAACGGGCGTGCCGGCACCCTGACGGCTGGAGATCTGATCAATGCCATTCTTCGCGATCACGGACTCGATGCCGGGGAGACAGTGCAGGCAGACGGTGCGGTCACCGGTTATGTAATTGCCAGCCCAACGACCGCGCGTGCCGCTCTGGAACCGATAACGGATCTGTTCGGCATCGGCGTGCACGAAAGAACGGGCCGCCTGACATTTCAATCTCTCGGAGCGGCCTTGAGAGATGCGCAGACGGTCGACGATCTGGTGATTGAAGCCAATGGGGCGATCCTCGAGCGGGCACGCGATCCGGATCACACCCTGCCCGCCGAAGTGCATTTGGATTATCGCGACGAGATGCGCGATCATCAATCCTCGACCACGCTCGCGGTTCACCTCGGCGCAAAGGGGCGACGCAAGCAGTTCTTGAGTTTCCCGGGCGTTTTGGCGGCGCCGGAGGCCGAAATCCAGGCAAAGAATTGGTTGCTGCGCCATTGGGCCGCGCGGGAGGAGGCGCGTTTTTCCTTGCCGCCGACCGCCCGTCACGTATGTCCCGGCACGATTCTGCATTTGCCGGGGGCTTCCGGGCGAGCCCGTTATCTCGTCACCGAGATCGAGGACGGCGTCTTCCGGAGCGTAAGAGCGCGCCGTGTGCGTGCCGGTCCGGCACCGCGTGCACGTCCGGATCCCATGCCGCCCACCGAGGGAAACGAGCAGGGTGAAAGCGCTGCGTTTGCTTTGATGTTGGATTTGCCCTGGCAGCCGGGGGCGCAGTCCGCCGAGGAGCAGTTTCGTATTGCCGTGCACGCCGAACCCTGGAGCCGTCATGTGGTTCTCGCTTCGCCCGAAGCGAGCGGCTTCGAAATGCGAAACACGATCGCGCGACGCGCGACCATGGGGTTTTTGCGCGAGAAGCTTCATCCCGGAGTTGTCGGGCGGGTGGACAAAAGCAAGCGCATAACGGTGGAGCTTCTGTCCGGCGCCTTGGAAAGCGTCTCGCCAGTACGGCTCTTCAACGGCGCAAATGCCGCCGCAATCTTCAGCCACGCCCGGAGCTGGGAGGTTGTGCAATTTACCTCCGCTGAAGAGATCGCGCCATCGGTTTGGCGTCTTGCCGGGCTCTTGCGCGGGCAACTTGGCACCGAGGATGCAATGTTTGCCGGCGCACCGGAAGGTGCCGGATTCGTGTTGCTCGATCAGGCGGTACAACCGGCCGGGCTTTACGCAGCGGAGATCGGTTTGGAGCGGAATTGGCGCACCGGTCCCGCAGGCGAGGATTTCGGAAGCGGGCGCTTCTTCGAGATGCAAGCATCCGGTGGATCGAGGGCGTTGTTGCCGCTTTCACCGGTGCATCTAAGAGCGCGCATGGGCCTCACCGGCGCGGTGTTTCTTTCATGGGTGCGGCGTGGGCGGATCGAGGCCGATTCCTGGTTGGGAAGCGAAATACCGCTCGGGGAGGCATCCGAACGCTATCGCGTCGATGTTTCCGGCGATGACGGGTCGGTGGTGCGCAGCGTTGTGTGCGAGGCCGCCGGCTGGACCTACGCAGCGGACCAGAGGGCGATCGATTTCCCAACAATGCCCTCAGAGATTCATTTCACCGTACGACAGATGAGCGAACGAGCGGGGCCGGGAAACCCCGGAACGGTCTCGGTCCCCGTTTGAGCTCAATTTCAGAAGAGAGGAAGAACGATGAACGAAACCAAACCCTGGTATCTTTCCCGCACCATCTGGGCCTCGATGGTGACGATCGCGGCGACCGCGGCGAGCATGATGGGCTATCCGTTGGGAGATATCGACAGTGCCGCTGTTTCGGAAGGTCTTTTGCAGGCCATCACCGCCATATCCGGACTGATCGCCATTTTCGGCAGGGTCAACGCCCGGAGCCGGATCCAATAGATATCCAGGCGAAGGCGCGGCGGCTGAACCGCGCCTTCGCTGACCAAGAGCGCGATAAAATAAAGCAACCGTTCATTTCCTATTCAGCCTCGATAAGGTACATCGGTTTCCATGTTCTGGCATCGCACAAACAAACCCGGCTTTCTCGTCGCCATGGCCCTTCTACCGGCGCTGGTCTGGCCCGGCATTTCGGTGGCCCAATCGGGTGTCGATTGCTATTCCGTCGGTTCGCGTGTCGCGGCTCAAAACGGTGGAACGCTGGTTCAGGCGACGGCGGAGTCACGAGGGGGGCAAACCGTTTGCCGGGTGGTCGTGGTGATCCCTGGCGGCAGCGGTGAACGGCCGAAACGCGCCGAATTCGTGGTGCCGGCAAAGTGATGCGGCGTATTGGCGAACGGCGAAGCGGCGATATGAAACGAAGCAGGTCGAGGGGCTGATGCGCATTCTCGTTGTCGAAGATGACAAGGATCTGAACCGGCAGATATGCGAAGCACTTACAGATGCCGGCTACGTGGTGGACAAGGCATTCGACGGCGAAGAAGGGCACTTCCTGGGTGACACCGAACCCTATGACGCCGTCGTTCTCGATATCGGCCTCCCGCAAATGGATGGCATCAGTGTGGTTGAACGCTGGCGGCAGGACGACCGCAAGATGCCCGTTCTCATCCTGACGGCGCGCGACCGCTGGAGCGACAAGGTGGCGGGGATCGACGCAGGCGCCGACGACTATGTGACCAAGCCGTTTCACATCGAAGAAGTGCTCGCACGGATGCGTGCGCTCATCCGGCGGGCCGCCGGCCACGCTTCCACGGAACTGCGTTGCGGGTCGGTGCGCCTCGACACCAAAGCTTCCAAGGCCGATGTAAACGGCATTCCGCTGAAGTTGACGTCGCATGAGTATCGCTTGCTTGCCTATCTCATGCATCACAAGGATACGGTGGTTTCGCGAACAGAATTGGTCGAACATCTTTACGATCAGGATTTTGACAGAGATTCCAACACGATAGAAGTGTTCGTCGGACGCTTGCGCAAGAAGCTTGGAGATGTGGATCTGATCGAGACGGTCCGCGGCATGGGCTACCGTCTGCGCGAGCCGGAGGCGGGTTAGGCCGGACCCATGGCTGGCCAGAACACGCAGACGTCGCTTAAACGGATCGTCTCCCGCTCGCTTGCGGTGCGTGTTATCGCCTTCTCGTCGTTCTGGGCGATCATCGCACTGGTCGTGATCGCCACCATCATATCCGCCTTGTTTCGTCAGGTGTCGGAACGTGGATTCGACAGCGTCTTGTCAGCGTATCTGAACAATGTGATCGGCTCCGTGGGTATCGCCGAAGACGGCGGGCTCCAGGGAAGCCCCAACTTAGACGATCTGCGCTTTCTTCAACCGCAGTCGGGTTGGTATTGGACGGTCGAGCCGGTGACGAACGATCTGGGACAAGCATTGCGTTCACCATCCATGGCGACCCCAATTCCATCTCCCGATACGGCTGAGGTTCCTTTCAATGCAGGTTTCCAACGCGATTATTCGACCGTTGGCCCCGGCGGCGAGACGATCGAGGTGGTCGAAGCGGAACTGGTGGTCGGTGACCAGGGGCAGGTCGCGCGCTTTCGGGTCATGGGCAATCGAAGCGAACTGGAGGACGAGATCGGACAATTCGTCCGCAGGCTCTATGCCTATTTGG
Source organism: uncultured Nitratireductor sp. (assembly GCF_913053745.1). GTDB lineage: Bacteria > Pseudomonadota > Alphaproteobacteria > Rhizobiales > Rhizobiaceae > Nitratireductor. The sequence goes on along the minus strand of NZ_CAJXGF010000005.1, from coordinate 24,953 downwards.
CTGTCTTCGGCCTCGGTATGATAGCCATCAACGTGTTTGCCATCCTCTACGGTCTGCGTCCGCTCCATCGCGTGCAAAAAGCTTTGTCGGACATCCGAGCGGGAACGGCACAACGTCTAAGCGGACCGTTCCCCACTGAAATCGAATCGCTCGCCGACGAGACAAACGCGCTGATCGACAACAACCGGCGTATCGTAGAGCGCTCCCGCAAACAGGTCGGCAATCTGGCGCATTCGTTGAAGACACCGCTGGCGGTGCTCATGAACGAGGGACACGCGGTTGGTGGTGAGCGTGGAAAGCTGATCACCGCACAGGCTACGGCGTTGCAACAACAACTCGATCATTATCTGCAGCGTGCACGAGCAGCCGCTCAGCGGGACAGTCTCGTGTTTCGCACACCTGTCCAAGCTTCGCTCAAACGTATGGCACGGGTCATGAGCAAGCTGAATCCATCGATCGACCTGAGATTAAAACTTTCGGACGATCCATTGATTTTTGCAGGTGAGCAGGAAGATCTGGAAGAGATCAACGGCAATCTCATGGAAAATGCCATGAAATGGGCCACCAGCCGTGTCGCTCTTTCGGCGCAGGAGAGTGGCAGCCTGGGAGAGGGGCGCGGCTTGATCATCGTCATAGAGGATGACGGGCCCGGTATTCCCGAAGAGAAGGCGCGCGACGCCCTAAAACGTGGCCGGCGGCTCGACGAAACCAAACCGGGAACCGGCTTGGGCCTTGCGATCGTCGCGGACCTGGTGGAAGAATATGGGGGCTCTCTGGCCTTGGAGCGGTCGGCCCTAGGCGGACTGAAGGTGGTCGTCTCACTGCCGCGCGCGGAAGCATAAGACCGCTTGTTAACGAAAATCGCCCAAATTAGGCCAAATCGACGCCCTAAAGGGCGCGCAATCGATGAGTGTGTCTCAGGGGACCATTGGGATCAATGAAACTCGCGCCAGTTTTTGCCGTTGCGCTTTGCGCTGTCTTGTCCGGTTGCCTCGGTGCCGGCATGTCGGGTTCGCAGCTCGAGCCAAGCCAGTTCGCTTCAACCCGCTCGGCGACCGACAGTTCCGCCATTCTGGGAATTGAAGGCGGAGGCCTCGTCGGTGGCGATCTCGGCGATGCTTTGTCCCGCCGACAGAAACGGCTCGCGATAGAGGCCGAATACAAGGCTCTGGAAAACACGCCGGCCGGCCAGGATGTGTCATGGCAGGATGCCGGTTCCGGACGATCGGGAACGGTGCGTGCGGCACAGCCTTACCGGGTCGGCTCTCAAGACTGCAGGCAATACACCCACACCGTTCAGGTCAACGGAACTCCTCGCGAATCGCGCGGTACCGCGTGTCGCAACGAGGATGGTAGCTGGATGTTGCTTGGCTAAAGCTGGCCAGGCAGTCCAACGCACAAGGCCGATTGTTGCCAAATGGCCGCAGGTGCGTTGAGTTGGCAGCGGGTTTTCTGACCGCTATTTAGGATCCATGTTGTTCTGGATTCTCGCAGCAATTCTGACCTTCGTAGCCGCCGTTGCGGTGCTGCGACCCTTTGCCGTGCGCGGCGGAGGGGGTGAGGATGCTATCGCCCATGACATCGAAGTCTATCGCGACCAACTCGACGAGGTGGAGCGCGACGCGGAGAGAGGACTTATTGGACGCCAGGAGGCCGAACAGGCACGGGCGGAAATCGGGCGCCGCATTCTCAAAGTTTCGCAAATTGCCGAGGAGCAAGCGGAAAGGCAGACCAACCAGCGCCTTACCCGTCTGACCGCCGCAATTGCGGTGCTCGCCGTGCCGCTGGTGAGCTGGGGATTATATACAATCACCGGGTCACCCGGGATACCGGCGCAGCCATTGCACGCCCGGATCGCCGAACAACCCGCCGATGCGCCCATCGACGAACTGGTATCGCGTGCCGAGGCACACCTGGCCGAAAGTCCTGACGATGTGCGCGGCTGGCAGGTTCTGGCGCCAGTCTATATGCGGTTGGGGCGCTTCGGCGATGCTCGGACGGCGTTGCGCAACATCATGCGTCTCTCCGGCGAAACAGCGGAGATGAAGGCGGCGCTGGGCGAGGCGATCGTTGGTGGAGCGCGAGGTATGGTGACAGCCGAAGCCGAGGACGTGTTCCTGGAGGCGTTGAAGCTCGAACCGGGCGAGCCCAAAGCACGTTTTTTCCTTGCCCTGGCACGGGCTCAGGAAGGCGCTACCGCCGATGCGCAGGCCATATGGCGTGAAATGCTCGGCGACTTGCCGGAGGACTCACCCTGGCACGCCGCAGCGCGGCAGGCGCTGGTGCGTTCCGGCGATGCAGCGGCATCAAGCGAGAGGCTGGGGCCGAGCGAAGAAGACATGGCGGCGGCTTCGGACCTTTCCCAGGCCGACCGGCAGGAGATGATCGAAGGGATGGTCGCAGGCTTGGATGAGAAATTGCGCGAAAACCCGCAAGACCTGGATGGCTGGCGGCGACTTATCCGTTCATACATTGTGCTGCAGCGTCCGGACGCTGCGAATGCGGCGTTGAAGCGTGGCATGGCAGCGTTCGGTCGGGATGCGCCAGAAAGCTTGGAGCTGCAGGGTTTCGCCGAAAGTCTTGGCGTTGCAATCGAATAGGTTTGACGTGACACGGAAACAGAAACGGCTGGCTGTCATCGCAGGCGCGATCGGTTTTCTCGGAGCGGCGACCGGGTTGACGCTTTATGCCCTGGGCGAACAGACCTCGTATTTCTACGTACCAGGCGATCTGGCAGAAAGACCGGTGGGTGTGGGCGAGCGCATCCGGCTCGGCGGGCTCGTTGAACGCGGGTCGATCCAACGTTCGGACGACACGCATGTGCGTTTTGCGGTGACGGATGGAATTGAAACGGTTGCCGTACGCTACAACGGCATTCTACCGGACCTTTTTCGTGAAGAGCAGGGTGTCGTCACCGAGGGAGCTTTCGACCAGAATCGCATCTTTGTCGCGGATACGGTGCTTGCCAAACACGACGAGAACTACATGCCGCGGGAAGTGGCGGACAGTCTTAAGGAAAAGGGCGTCTGGCAGGAAGATTGAAGGCATTCGTGCCGTTTCCCGTCAGACCGATATGTCCCTGAGGCTACGCGAACAAATGCTTGATTGGAGCGCTTGAGATCATGAGCATCGAACTCGGTCATTTCGCCCTGGTTCTGTCCTTCGCGCTGGCGCTCGTTCAGATGACCGTCCCGATCGTCGGCGCAAAGCTCAGAAACGACACGTTGATGCGGGTCGGCGAGCCGGCCGCCCTCACCAATTTCATGCTGGTCGCCTTGTCTTTCACGGCGCTCACCTTCGCGTATGTCCAGTCGGATTTTTCGGTTCTGAACGTTTGGGAGAATTCGCATTCGGCCAAGCCGCTTCTGTACAAGATTACCGGCACCTGGGGCAATCACGAAGGCTCCATGCTTCTATGGGTGTTGATCCTGGTCTTCTTCGGTGCGCTCGTGGCGGTGTTCGGGCGCAACCTGCCATTGTCGCTGCGGGCCAATGTGCTGGGGGTGCAGGGCGCGATAAGCTGCGCATTCATCATTTTCATTCTTGCGACCTCGAATCCGTTCGCCCGTCTCGATCCAGCGCCAATGGAAGGGCGCGATCTGAATCCCATTCTTCAGGACATCGGACTCGCCGTTCATCCGCCGCTTCTCTATCTCGGTTATGTCGGCTTCTCCGTCGCCTTCTCATTTGCCATCGCGGCACTTATCGAGGGGCGGTTGGATGCGGCGTGGGCGCGTTGGGTTCGCCCTTGGACACTGGCCGCGTGGATCTTTCTGACCGGGGGCATCGCTATGGGGTCGTACTGGGCCTATTATGAACTCGGCTGGGGAGGTTTCTGGTTCTGGGACCCGGTGGAGAACGCCTCGTTGCTGCCCTGGCTCGGCGGCACCGCTTTGCTGCACTCGGCGCTGGTGATGGAAAAGCGCTCGGCCTTGAAGATCTGGACGGTGCTGCTCGCGATCCTGACTTTCTCGCTGTCCTTGCTTGGAACGTTCCTTGTACGCTCCGGTGTTCTGACGTCGGTGCACGCCTTCGCCACGGACCCCACGCGCGGCGTGTTCATTCTTGGCATTCTCGTTCTGTTTATCGGCGGATCGCTGGCGCTGTTCGCCTGGCGGGCCGGGACGCTTACAGCCGGCGGTCTCTTCCAACCGATCTCGCGCGAAGGGGCGTTGGTTCTCAACAATCTCATCCTCACGACCGCAACCGCGACCGTGCTGATCGGCACGCTTTATCCGCTGTTGATCGAAGCCGTCACGGGAGACAAGATTTCGGTCGGGGCGCCATTCTTCAATCTTACGTTCGGACCGCTCATCCTCCCCTTGCTTGTGGTCGTTCCGTTCGGTCCGTTGCTGGCGTGGAAACGGGGAGATCTTTGGGCCGTTTCGCAGCGGTTGTTTTTGGCATTCGGCGGTGGCCTGGCGGTTGCACTCCTGGTTTTCATTCTGGTCGACCGCACATCGGTTCTTGCCGCTCTCGGTACCGGACTTGGTGTGTGGCTCGTACTCGGTGCCTTGACGGATCTGGTTATCAAGTCCGGCCTTGGAAAAGTGGCGCCGGCGGTGGCGTTCGGTCGCTTCAAAGGCTTGCCGCGCTCTGTCTTTGGAACGGCTCTTGCACATGCCGGTATCGGGTTGACGACAATCGGCATCATATCGGTTACCACTCTGGAGACCGAACGCATTACCGCGATGCAGCCGGGCGAGACGGTCGAGATCCACGGATACAATCTGCGTTTCGAAAGCCTGCGTCCGTTTACCGGCCCGAACTACACCGAAGACCAGGCAAGGTTCGTTCTCACCCGCGTCACGGGCAAAGCGATGGGTGAAGTGATGTCCGCCAAGCGATTTTATACTGCGCGCCAAATGCCCACCACAGAGGCCGGAATCCGCACCATAGGCCTCAGCCAGCTCTATGTTTCCCTCGGTGATCAGACACCGAATGGAAAGATCGTGGTTCGGATTTGGTGGAAGCCGATGGTGACGCTCATTTGGCTCGGTTCGTTGATCATGATGATCGGTGGCACCGTATCGTTGCTCGATCGCAGGTTGCGGGTCGGCGCTCCGATGCCGCGTGGCAAAGCAGCCGCACAAGGGGCGCGCGCATGAGACGGCGGTGCTTGCCTGTGTCTTTTATGGTTTTTGTGCTGGTGCTTCTGTCGTTTCAGCCGGTATCGGCACTTCAGCCAGACGAAGTGTTGGACGATCCGGTGCTGGAGGCGCGTGCCCGCGAACTCTCGGCCGAATTGCGGTGCATGGTCTGCCAGAACCAGTCGATCGACGACTCCGACGCGGAACTGGCACGCGATCTGCGGGTTCTCGTCCGCGACCGACTGACAGCAGGCGACACCGATGAAGAGGTTATCGAATACGTGGTCGATCGCTATGGCGAGTTCGTTCTTCTGAAGCCACGTTTCAATTATCGCAATGCGCTTTTGTGGGGGGCTCCGTTTATCCTGCTATCGTTCGGCGGTGCGCTGATTTTTGCCAATGCCCGTCACAGAAACACCGGCGGGGGCGTGGCTGGTCTGAACGCCGCCGAACAAGAGCAGCTTGACCGAATCTTGAACGACCGTGAGTGAGTTTTTTTAAAGCGCGCCTATGCGGTGCACCTTTACCGGCTTAGCCTGTATGCGGTTTGTCAGGCTCCAAGCCTGATGCGCTTGCGAAAGGTGAACTCATGGCAGCAAAATCCCAAAAGCTCTCATTTCAAGGGCACTCTGGAGCAAGTCTCGCTGCACGGCTCGACCTCCCGAACGGACCGGTCAGAGCTTACGCGCTGTTTGCCCATTGTTTCACCTGCTCAAAAGATCTGCTTGCCGCACGACGTATTTCAGCCGAACTGGCGCGCGCCGGCATCGCGGTTTTGAGGTTCGATTTCACCGGGCTGGGCTCCAGTGAAGGCGAGTTCGCATCCACCAATTTTTCGACGAATCTCGAAGATTTGCTCAGCGCCGCTGCATTCCTCGAAGAACATTACGACGCACCGTCCGTGCTGATTGGTCATTCTCTGGGTGGCGCGGCTGTGCTGGCAATCGCGGGGCGCCTATCTTCGGTCAGGGCTGTCGCGACGATCGGTGCTCCCTCGGATACGGCACATGTACTGAAGAACCTGGGGGCGTCGTTAGAAGATATTCAGGACGCGGGAGAAGCCGAGGTCTCCCTTGGCGGGCGGCAGTTCCGCGTGCAAAGGCAATTTGTCGAAGATGCGCGCTCGCACAGCCTCCTGGAAGCGGTGTCGAAAATGCGCAAGCCATTGCTTGTTCTCCATGCCCCTTTCGACGAGATTGTGGGAATCGACAACGCTACGCAGCTATTCCTGGCAGCGAAACATCCCAAGAGCTTCATTTCGCTGGACAGGGGGGATCATCTCCTGACGGAGCCGGAAGACGCGTCATTCGCCGCAAGCGCGATGTGCGGCTGGCTGTCGCGCTACATACCGGGCGACGATCCCCAAGGCACGGTTTCCATGGAACATGTTCGCGTGATGGAGACCGGGCAGGGAAAATTTCAAAACGCCGTGCAAGCCGGTCGGCACCGACTGTTCGCCGATGAACCGGAAAGTTTCGGCGGACTGGACACAGGGCCTTCGCCCTACGATTTTCTGTCGATCGCGCTTGGCGCATGCACCACCATGACGTTGCGCTTGTATGCGGATCGCAAAAATCTGGATCTCGGACGCATCAGCGTCGACGTTTCACACGAGAAGATCCACGCCAAGGACTGTGCGGATTGTTCCGATACAACGAAGGCACTAGGACGCATCGACAGATTCGAGCGTGTGATCGATGTGGAAAAAGCTGTTTCGCCGGAAACGCGCAAGAAGCTCGTCGAGATCGCCGGAAAATGCCCGGTTCACCGAACGCTTGAGAGTGTCGTACATGTCCACACCGCGCTTCATGACGACGAGTCTGGCGCAGAATAAGCATAAACCAATCCGAACATTACGAAAATTTCATCGGCTGGAAATGGCGTCGTAATGTAGGGAACGCTATTTCTTTGTCCAGAAGACGCCATTGGGCGCCGAATAGAAATGTTTCCAAGAGGATAGGTTGCTATGCATCAGGACGCGGACACGAAGGCAGCGAAGAACGGTATAATCGGCACGGGACGCGGCCGTCTCATGGCGACAATCGCTTCGATTGCGATTGCCGGAGCGGTTGGAGTTGGCGTCGTGACGAGCGGAACGGCGCCGGTCATGGCCGAGGCGGTGCGTCTCGATCAACCCGTTCAAGCCCCGAGTTTTGCCGATATCGTCGAGAAAGTTTCTCCTGCGGTGGTGAGCGTGCGCGTGAAGGCCGATGTTGAAATGACGTCGAATCGTGGCGGCTCGAGCTTCTTCGATATGCCTGGTTTCGAGGAATTGCCGGACGGCCATCCGCTGAAACGGTTTTTTCGCGAGTTCCGTGGCGAGCGCGACTTCGGCAATGATCGCCGGTATCAGCGTCGTCACCGTCCCCGCCCGGTCTCCCAGGGCTCAGGCTTCTTCATTTCCGAAGACGGTTATCTCGTCACCAACAATCACGTGGTCAATGGCGGCAGCAATTTCACCGTCGTCATGGATGATGGAACCGAAATCGATGCCGAACTGGTCGGCACCGATCCGCGTACCGATCTCGCTGTGCTGAAAGTCGACGAGAAACGTGAGTTTACTTATGTCGACTTCGCCGATGAGGCGAAGGTGCGCGTGGGTGACTGGGTGGTGGCCGTCGGTAACCCGTTCGGTCTCGGCGGTACGGTGACGGCGGGCATCGTCTCTGCGCGTGGTCGCGATATTGGCGCGGGCCCTTATGACGACTTCATTCAAATAGACGCGGCGGTGAACCGCGGCAATTCCGGTGGCCCGGCTTTCAATCTCACGGGCGAGGTCGTGGGCATCAACACGGCGATATTCTCGCCATCGGGGGGCAATGTGGGTATCGCGTTCGCCATCCCCGCCTCCGTCGCCAAAGAGGTGGTCAGGGACCTGATCGAGAATGGCTCTGTCGAGCGAGGCTGGCTCGGTGTTCAGATCCAGCCGGTGTCCAAGGATATCGCCGAATCCGTTGGACTTGACGAGGAAAAAGGCGCGCTGGTTGCCGACGCGCAGGACGGCGAACCGGCAGCCAAAGCGGGCATCCGCTCCGGTGACATCATCGTCGCGGTTGGCGACAAGCCTGTTTCTTCACCGAAGGAGCTCGCTCGTCTGGTCGCTGATTTTGCGCCGGGCAACGAGGTCGATGTGACGCTTTGGCGCGACGGAAAGACGGAGAACGTCAAGGTGACGTTGTCCGAAATGCCGGGCGTCGAAAGCATGGCTGCGGCCAGAGGCGATTCGCAGTCGAGCACGATGGATGCGCAATTCGGTCTGAAGGTTACCCCTGCGGAAGACGGGGATGGCCTCGTCGTGACCGATGTCGAACCGGGTAGCCCGGCGGACGACCGTGGCATTCGCCCCGGCGACATCATTCGCGCCGTCAACTCGCAGACGGTGAAGTCTGGCAAGGATGTCGAGGATGCCGTGTCTGCCGCGGTGAAAGCGGGCCGAAAGGCTGTGCTGGTGCAGATCGAGCGCGAGGACGCCAGCCGCTTTGTGGCCTTGCCGACCAGCGAAGGCTGATCTTTGCTACACCTTAAAGCTCCCCCGCAATCTTTGTTGGGGGAGTTCGCCTTCTAGGAAGACGTGTCATCCGCAAACGGGATATAACGGTCGTATGAAGATACTTGTCATCGAAGACGATCGGGAAGCGGCGGATTATCTCAAGAATGCCTTTGCAGAAGCCGGCCACACTGCGGACATCGCCCGCGATGGCGACAGCGGTTTCTCGATGGCCGAGACCGGCAGCTACGACGTCTTCGTCATCGACCGCATGCTGCCGCGCCGCGACGGACTTTCGATCATCGCCGAGCTGCGCGCAAGCGGCAACGATACGCCCGCGCTGATCCTCTCGGCGCTCGGAGAAGTGGACGACCGCGTGACAGGCTTGCGGGCCGGTGGCGACGATTATCTGACCAAGCCCTACGCCTTTTCCGAACTACTTGCCCGCATAGAAGTGCTGCGCCGGCGTGCCGGCTCCAAGGATGTCGAAACCGTCTATCATGTCGGCGACCTCGAACTTGACCGCCTTTCGCATACGGTGCGCCGTGCCGGCCAAGAGATCATCCTGCAGCCGCGTGAGTTTCGGCTGCTTGAATACATGATGCGACACGCCGGGCAGGTGGTGACGCGCACCATGCTTCTGGAGAACGTCTGGGATTATCATTTCGACCCGCAGACCAATGTTATCGATGTGCATATCTCGCGGCTGCGCGGCAAGATCGAAAAGGGCTTCGAGAAACCCCTGCTTCATACGGTGCGCGGCGCCGGTTATATGCTGAAGGACTGATGGCGCGGCTCCTTTCGATCCTCAACACCACGGCGGCGCGTCTTTCCGCCCTCTATCTCATCCTTTTCGCCGTTTGCGCCACCTTCCTGGTTATTTACATGACGTCGCTTTCAGCCCGCATGCTGGTCGGGCAAACGCGCGAGGCCATCAATGAAGAAGTGCGCGGTCTCGACCGCGCCTATCGGCGTGGCGGCCTGCCTTTTCTCGTGCGGGTAATCGAATCACGCGCCCGCCAACCCGGCGCCAATCTCTATCTTCTTGCGGATGCCAATGGCCGCATTCTCTCGGGTAATGTGGAAAGCCTGCAACCTGGCGTTCTCGATGCTACAGGCTGGACGGAACGCCCGTTCACCTACAGCCGTTTCGGAGAAGGCGAGGCTCGCCTGGAACCAGGGATGCGCGATGCCGAACACAAGGCGGTTGCCGTCGTTTTCCGCCTGCCCAATCGGATTATTGTCATGGTTGGGCGTGACCTTGGGGAACCGGAAAAATTCCGCACTGTGATGCAGCGCGCGCTTGTGGTCACGCTCGCTATTATGTGCGCGGGCGCGCTGCTGATCTGGTACTTCGTCGGCCGGCGCGCGCTCAAGCGTATCGACCGCGTTTCAGAAGCGAGCCGCAGCATAATGGGTGGCGATCTGAACCGTCGGCTGCCTGTCTCGGGAGCGGGCGACGAGTTCGACCGGCTGTCGGACAATCTGAACAAGATGCTGGATCGTATCGCGGCCCTTAATGAAGGACTGCGTCAGGTCTCTGATAACATTGCACACGATCTAAAGACCCCTTTGACACGTTTGCGCAACAGGGCTGAAGCCGCGCTCGCGGGAAAATCCGAAACAGCAGAATATCGCGCCGCGTTGGAACGCACGATTGCCGAATCCGACCAGCTTATTCGGACCTTCAACGCAATCCTGATGATCTCTCGGCTCGAAGCGGGCTATTCGGCAGAGGCCACGTCGACAATCGATTTGAGAGCGATCCTGGCCGATGTGGTGGAGCTTTATGAGCCACTCGCAGAAGAACAGGGTGTGGCGCTGGATGCACAGCTTGACGGGGCGGTCAACTTGCAAGGCAACCGCGAACTCATTGGCCAGGCGCTTTCCAACATTGTCGATAATGCGATCAAATATTCGGCAGGCTTTGGCGAAAAACCGGCAGTGCAAGTGCTGCTGGATACGGGTCCCAATGAGATCCGGTTAACGGTACGAGACAATGGTCCCGGCGTTCCCGAAGCGGACCGGCGCCGCGTAACGGAGCGTTTCGTTCGCCTGGAGGAAAGCCGCACCCAGCCGGGTTCCGGCCTCGGTCTCAGTCTTGCCAAGGCGGTGATGACATTCCATGGTGGCCGTCTCGAACTCGCCGACAACGCGCCCGGACTTGCCGTAACGATGGTCTTTCCCGTCGAGCCGTCAAAACGGAAATCGGAAACGGTTTTCAAGAAGCGCGATGCTTCTGGCTGAAGGAAGCCGGATGGGCGGAATTTCTTGATCGAATAGGGGGCTCGAATGGGGCGTGACGCGGTTGCTGACGGAAGCCTTTGGTTTGGGGCGCCGGCTCTCATTCTGAAGCCGGTCGACCACGACCAGGCCGCCGAAGCGCTGGAAATGGTGCTTGAAGCCGCAGAGGCCGCCGAATGTGAACGCCTGTGCGATCTGCTTCGGCGCAAAACGAATCTTACGCGCTTTCTTGCGGCGGTGTTCGAATTGTCGCCATTCCTGCGCGATAGCGCGCGCCGCAATCCACATGCCTTGGAAGCTCTGTTCGACCTGTCCGCCGGCGAGAGGCTGGAGGTCCTGTTCGAGCGCATCGATGCGAGTGCATTCGAAGACGGACAGAGCGAAAGCGGCGAGATGAAGGGACTGCGCGACCTCAAGGCGGAAGCGCATTTCCTGATCGCCTTGTGTCGGCTCGCCGACGTTGCCGATACCGCGGTGACCACCGAGCGATTGAGCCGATTGGCAGACAAGTGCATCCGTGCCAGCACCAACTTTTTGCTTCTCGATGCCGATCGGGCGGGAAAATTGAAACTGCCGGATCGCAGCCAGCCTGCGAAAGGCAGTGGCTGGATCGTGTTGGGAATGGGAAAGCTCGGCGCCAACGAGCTTAATTTCTCGTCCGACATCGACCTCATCGTTCTGGTGGATACGCAAGCCCCCGCCATCCTTGATGCCTATGAGGCGATCGACCTTTTCGTCCGACTCACACGTCGCCTTGTCAGGATCCTCCAAGACCGGACCGAGCACGGATATGTGTTCCGCACCGATCTGCGGCTGCGCCCGGATCCCGGCTCGACACCGCTTGCCATACCAGTGGAAGCAGCGCTCCATTATTACGAAAGCCGCGGGCAAAACTGGGAGCGGGCGGCCATGATCAAGGCGCGGCCGATTGCCGGTGATCTGGTTGCCGGCGAGAGTTTCCTTAAAGAGCTTCAACCTTACGTCTGGCGGAAATATCTCGACTATGCGGCAATTGCCGACGTCCACTCCATCAAGCGTCAGATCCATGCCCACAAGGGTCATGGAGCGGTCGCGGTTCGGGGACACAACGTTAAACTCGGGCGTGGCGGTATCCGGGAAATCGAGTTCTTCGTCCAGACGCAGCAATTGATCGCTGGGGGGCGGTTTCCGGAGTTGCGGGGGCGGCGCACAGTGACGATGCTGGAGGAGCTTGCACGCTGCGGTTGGATCGACGAGGAAGCACGGGAGGCGCTGACGCGCCAATACTGGTTCCTGCGGGATGTCGAGCACGCTCTGCAGATGGTTGCCGACGAGCAGACCCATACCTTGCCCGAAGAAGACGACGACCTGGAGCGCATTGCCCATTTGCTCGCTTTCGAGAGCGCAGAGGCATTCTCCGAGGCATTTCAGGACAGTCTGCGGTTGGTGGAACAGCACTATGCGGAACTCTTCGAGACCGCTCCGCAACTTTCGCGCGGCGTCGGCAATCTGGTCTTCACCGGCGATGTGGACGATCCCGGCACGCTTGAGACGTTGAGCGAGCTCGGTTTTGAACGGCCGAGCGATATGTGCCGCGTGATCCGCGGCTGGCACTATGGCCGCTACCGTGCGACACAATCAGCCGAGGCACGCGAGCGTCTGACCGAACTGACCCCGGCGCTTCTGGAAGCTTTCGGCAGCACGCGGCGTGCCGATGAGGCCTTGTTGCGTTTTGACGCGTTTCTGGCAGGCCTTCCCGCTGGTATCCAGCTCTTTTCGCTGCTTCAATCCAATCCCGCCTTGCTCAACATGCTGGTGAGCATCATGGGTGCGGCACCACGGCTTGCCGCCATCATTACGAAGCGTCCCCATGTCTTCGACGGACTTCTCGATCCCGCGCTTCTGTCCGAGCTTCCCGACCGCGCTTATCTCGCTGAACGTCTGGAGAGCTTTCTGGCGGGGGCGCAGGTTTATGAAGAGATACTCGACAGGTTGCGCATTTTCGCGGCTGAACAGAAATTCCTGATCGGTATCCGGCTTCTGACCGGGGCAATCGACGCCTCGCGTGCGGGGAAGGCGTTTTCCGACCTCGCCGATCTTACGGTCGCTTCTGCGCTCGACGCGGTGATCGAGAACTTCGCCGGGCGTCATGGCCGGATCGCCGGGGCGCGCGTCGCCATTCTGGGCATGGGCAAGCTCGGCAGCCGCGAGTTGACAGCGGGATCCGATATCGACCTGATCCTGCTTTACGACCACGATGCGGATGCGGAGTATTCGGACGGGCAAAAACCGTTGGCGCCGTCGGAGTATTATGCGCGGCTCACTCAGAGGCTGATTGCCGCCGTCTCGGCCCCGACGGCGGAAGGGGTGCTCTACGAACTCGATCTGCGGCTTCGCCCCTCCGGCAACAAGGGGCCGGTCGCCACCCATATCGATGCTTTTGCACGCTATCAGCGCAAGGAGGCATGGACATGGGAACATATGGCACTCACCCGCGCGCGCGCCTTCGCTGGCGATGGAGCGCTTATGGAGCGCGTCGACAAGCAGGTGCGTGAGATTCTGGCGCTGCCGCGGGATGCGGGCAAGATCAAGCGCGAAGCCGCTGACATGCGTCGTTTGCTCGAAGAGGAGAAACCTGCCCGTGACATATGGGATTTAAAGCTCATCTCCGGCGGTCTAATCGACCTGGAGTTCATCGCTCAGGTGGCCGTCCTCACAGGCAACGTCAAAGGGGAGGAGGCAACGGCCACGGGAGCCGTGCTGGCGTCGCTGACTGACGATTTCTGTTCGCCGCAGGCGCGTCAGGAACTCATGGATGCGCATGAACTCTACACGACATTGACGCAGATCACGCGGCTTTGCCTTGAGGGCGGATTCGATCCGGAAGAAGCACCTCCAGGCTTCGCAGATTTGCTTCTGCGTCAAACCGATCTGCCGGAATTGCCGGTGCTGGCCGCCCATGTGGAGGAGACCGCCGCCAAAGTGCGCAAACGCTTTGCCGAATTGATTGGAATGCTGGACTGATGTCAGGCGGCGACCGCCGGTTTCTTGCGCTCTCCGGCGGGCAGGCGGACAGAAACGATGGTACCCACCCCTTCCGTCGAGCGGATCTTGAGGACGCCGCCATGGAGTTCGGTCAACGAGCGGGAAATGGCAAGCCCCAAACCGGAACCCGTGTGGCTTTTCGAGAACTGATTTTGAACCTGCTCAAAGGGGCGCCCCAGTTTTTTCAGGGCGTCGCGCGGTATCCCGCAACCTGAATCCTCGATGGTCAGTGTTACCGCCGGCCCAACCTTGCGCGCGCGCAGCGAAATGTGTCCGCCTTCGCCAGTAAATTTGACGGCATTGGACAGGAGATTGATGACGATCTGTTTTATCGCGCGACGGTCGGCGAACACCTGCATTGTCTCGGGAATATCCATTTTCATGGCGATGGACTTTTCCGCCGCCTGAAGATCCACAACACGCACCGTTTCGCGGATCAGCGGGCAAAGATCGATTTCCTCGCAATCGACCGAGAATTGTCCGGCCTCGATCTTCGACATGTCGAGAATGTCGTTGATCACGCCCAGAAGGTAGGAGCCACTGGAACAGATGTCGCGTACATATTCCTCGTAACGATCCGAGCCGAGCGGGCCGAACATGCCCGACTCCATCACTTCCGAGAAGCCGATGATGGCGTTGAGCGGTGTGCGCAACTCATGGGACATGTTCGCCAGGAATTCGGATTTCGCCCGGTTGGCGGCCTCGGCACGCTCGGTCTCGCGCATGTATTTGCGGTTCAGCTCGCTCAATTCGCGCGTGCGCTCCTGCTCGGCGCGGCGGGCAAGGCTTAGATCGTGAATGGTCGCCATCAAACGGCGCTCACTGTCGACCAGCTTGCCCTGATGCTGCTTCAACTGAGTAATGTCGGTGCCGACGGAGACCGTGCCGCCATCGCGTGTCTTCAGTTCGGTGACTTGCAGCCAGCGCCCATCGGCAAGTTGCCGCTCGTAGGTTGCGCCATTGCCGCTTCCTGACGGTATGGCCAACCTGCGCTCCGAGCGGAAGGCCGGTGCCAGCGCCTCGATATCGCGCCGCCGCGCGCCGCTCACGATCATGCTTTGATCGACGCCCAGATCCTGCTTGTACTTTGTGTTGCACATGACGAGTCGCTCGGCATAGTCCCAAAGGACGAAGGATTCGCCGATGCTCTCGATGGCCGTGCGCAGCCGCTGGTCGGCGGCTTCCGTCTGCTGCACCAGTGTGCGTTGCTCTGTTACATCCACGGCGATGCCGATCAGATGCAGTTCGGGAGCGTTCGGGTCGACCACCTGTGCGCGAGCGCGAACCCAGACCCATTGTCCATCGGCGCGCTTCATCCGGAAGACACGGTCCACGTGGTCGATCTCTCGTGCCATGATGCGGTTGGCCAGGTCGAAAAGATCGCTGTCCTCGGGGTGGATGATCGCCGCGACTTCGCCGAAGGAAAGCATTTCCTCGCTCGTCTCATAGCCGAGCATCTCGAACATGGAGCGCGACCAAAACATCTTTCCACGCACCATGTCCCAGTCCCAGAGACCGCACTTGCCGCGCACCATCGCCATGTCGATGCGCTGATGGGCTTCCATATAGATTCTGTCGGCGGCCTGCGCGCGGGCGGCCTGGCTGAAATAGGCATAGAGGATCACCATCAGTATGCCGGCCGTCAGCGCGAATAGCGTCACATTCATTGAAACCGAACGGCGCCAATCGGCAAAGAGGCCATCGCGCGAGGTGAGGGCAACGGCCGACCCGTCCTGACTGGCCACATGCACGAGGGATGCAAGCCACGGTTCGCCGGCAATCTCCACATTCATCACCCCGGCGCGCGCGCCGAAGAGAAACAGCGGTTGTCCGCCGGTCAGAAGATCTTCGAGCGATTGGCCGACGAGATCGCGCCCGTTGGGTGACGATGCCAGAACCTCGAAGCGCTCATTGGTGATTGCCAGTATGCGCTGGTCTTGCGAGCCGGCGCGCCGCATCGCATCTTCGATGAGCATGCGCGCCTTATGGCTCGGTTCGATCTCCGAATTGTCAATCGCCACGCTTGCAGCCAGGGAGTCGGATGCGAGCGCCAGCATGGTTCGTGCGTCGCGCTCAATGTCGTCGCGCCAGGTGAACAGTGAGAGAAGGCGCGCCGCGGCAAGCACCAGAAGGAAAATGATGATCAGCACGGGGATGGAACGGCGCAGGTAGGGTTCGATGGCCAAGAGACGCTCGTAAGCCGGAGCGGCGATAATCTTGGCGTTCCCTGCCAGTCCCATACGCGCCGCGCGTCGGGTTTTCGGCCCGGCAGCCATGCCCGCAATCAGGGGCATAGCCCAACCCCCTGCCTTCGCCATCCGACGGGCTCCCTCGTTCCTCGTTAAGTTCTGTGATTCGGCTCCGCCTGCTGCCGAATCATCTATAAGGAATCAAAGGTGATTCGCCTTGTCCAGTGGTCTTGGTAAAAAAGATATTAACGCGCGTCCTCAAGCCAGAGTCCGTTCGAGTATATCGGCCAGGTCACGGGACAATTCCTCGCGCTTCGACATGCCGGCAAGAAGGGCTCGGGCGTTCTCGCGCCGGCCTCCTTCGAGTGACCGCCAGGAACGGAAGGCGGTGGCAAGGCGCGCTGCCACTTGCGGGTTGTGCGTGTCGAGAGCGGCGACCGTTTCAGCGACCAGACGATAGCCCTCGCCGTCGGCGCTATGGAATGCCGTCTGGTTGGCCATTGAGAACGTGCCCACGAGCGCTCGCACCCGGTTGGGATTGGCTAGCGAAAAATGCGGATGACTCATGAGCTTACGAACCAAAGCAATCGTTTCGACCGATGGGATCATCGCTTGAATCTGGAACCATTTGTCGAGCACAAGCGGATTGTCCCGATAGCGTTCCTCGAACGCGGCCAGGGCGGCCCGTCCATCGTCGGTGTTATGGAAATGCTGGGCCAGAACGGCGAGCGCGCCGGCACGCTCGGTCATGTTGTCGGCCTCAAGGAATTGTCGGCAAGCGGCTTCCGGGTTCGCGGCGTCCAGAACCAGAAACTCGATCAAGGTGTTGCGCAGGGCACGGCGCCCGGCGCTGCGTGCGTCCGGCGAGAACGGCGCATTGTCGAGCAGTCCGTCATAGAGTTTGCGGAAGGTATCGCTTCCCGCCCGCGCAACGGTCGTGAGCAGGGCCTTGCGCGCAGCGTGGATCGCATCGGGGTCGATGTCCCGGCCGATTTCGCGCGCGACATCGGCTTCGCTGGGAATGCCGAGGGTCAGTGCGCGGAAAGCCTCTTCAAGCGACGCATCCGCAGCCAAGTCGATCGTTACCGAGACGAGATCGCCGTCAAACGCCGGTGATTTGCCGCCGCGCACCGCTTTGCTTGCGGCAATGAGCGCATCGGTCAAAAGTGTGTTCAGTGCCTGCCAGCGCGAGAACGGATCGCTGTCATTGCGGGCGAGGAAGAGTTGATCTTCGAGCCGGCTTTCAACCGAAAGGGTGACGGGGGCGGAGAAACCCCGATTGATCGAGAGAACAGGCTCTGTCTCCAAACCCTTGAAGAGCAGGGTATGACGGCGTTTACGCAGGTGAATCACGCCACGCTCGACCGCTGCCCCGTCCACGCCGTCGTAGCCGACGTCTCTTCCGTCCGGCCCCACCAGCCCGAATGCGAGCGGGATGTGCATCAGCCGCTTGCGGTTTTCCGATGGTGTGGGCGGCACGGACTGCTCGATCTCTACCGTCAGTGTTTTCGTCTTGGCATCGTAGCGTGACGAGAGAGCCACATTGGGCGTTCCCGCCTGATGATACCAGAGTGAAAACTGGCTGAGATCCCGACCCGATGCATCCTCGAACGCTTTGACGAAATCCTCGATGGTCACGGCCTGTCCGTCATGACGTTCGAAGTAAAGGTCCATACCTGCCCGAAAGGCGTCGTTGCCAAGAACGATACGCAGCATGCGCACCACTTCGGAGCCCTTTTCGTAGACGGTCGCCGTGTAGAAGTTGTTGATCTCGCGATAGCGACGGGGCCGAACCGGATGGGCGAGGGGGCCCTGATCTTCGGGAAATTGATGGGCGCGTAGGCCGCGCACCTCGGCGATGCGCTTGACCGCGCGCGATCGCTGGTCGGCGGAGAATTCGTGATCGCGGAAAACCGTAAGACCTTCCTTCAGGCAGAGCTGGAACCAATCCCGACAAGTGATTCTATTGCCTGTCCAATTATGAAAGTACTCATGCGCGATGATCGCCTCGATATTGGCGAAATCCACATCAGTCGCGGTGTCTTCATCGGCAAGCACATATTTGTCGTTGAAAACGTTGAGCCCCTTGTTCTCCATTGCCCCCATGTTGAAATCCGAAACGGCGACGATGTTGAACACGTCGAGATCGTATTCTCGCCCGAAGCGTTCCTCGTCCCAGCGCATGGAACGTTTGAGCGCGTCCATCGCATAGGCCGCGCGTTTTTCCTTGCCGTGCTCGACATAAACGCCGAGCGCGACCTCACGCCCGGATGCGGTGGTGAAACTGTCCGTGACGACGCCCAGGTCGCCAGCGACAAGCGCGAAGAGATAGGAAGGTTTGGGGAAGGGATCGTGCCAAATCGCGAAATGGCGTCCCCCCGTCAGCGTGCCGCTCTCCACCGGATTGCCGTTGGAAAGGAGAAGCGGTGTGGTCTTGCGGTCTGCCTCGATGCGTACCGTGTAGACCGATAGAATGTCGGGCCGGTCGAGAAAATAGGTGATGCGGCGAAAGCCCTCCGCCTCGCACTGCGTGCAGAAGACGCCATTGGACACGTACAGCCCCATCAGCGTCGTGTTTTCGGAAGGGGCAAGGCGCGTGACGATGGTGAGTTCGAACTGTCGCGAGACGGGCGGACGGGTTATGGTCAGATGTTCGGGCGTTGTCTCGAAATCCCCGGCTCTTGCGTTCGCGCCATCGATCCGCAGCGACTGGAGCGTTAACCCGTCGCCATCCAGTTTCAGAGGCGCGTCGGCCGGTGCCTTGGCAATCCGTTCCACCTTCAAAGTGGCGGTCACCAGCGTTTCGTCGGCGTCGAGATGAAAATCGAGCGCTATCTCTGGAATAAGATAGTTGCTGGGCTGGTAGTCCTCGAGACGAAAAATCTGACCGCTTTCTGTACGCATCATCACTCTTTCTACGACCTGTGGCGGAGGCCGGCAATTTGTGGGCTTGTCTGGTCCAACAAAATCGGATCGCTGCTCTTTACACAATCATTCGGCTCGACAAAACTACGACAGCAAATGTCGCTCGATTGTTTCCAGCAAGCTCACCGAACGTTGGCCAAGCCGTGATTGGCCAGAAGGGATTCCGCATGACTGTGATGACGCCGAAATTCGGAATGGGTGCCTCCGTTCGCCGCAAGGAGGACACCGCATTCATTACAGGTCAGGGGCACTACACGGACGATTTTCTGCCTGAGGGAACCCTGCATCTCTATGTGGTGCGTGCGCCCGTCGCCAAAGCCACCTTCACCGTCGCCTCGGTCGATGAGGCGAAGGCCTCGCCCGGCGTTCGTCTGGTTCTGACTGGGGCCGACCTCGCGCATTTGAAGGATTTGCGTTCCGGCGCCATGCAGAAGCAGCCCGACGGAACCCGCGCCCCCACGCGTGACATTCCGATCCTGTGCCGCGACCGCGTCCAGTATGTCGGCGATGCGGTGGCGCTGGTGGTGGCGGACAGTCGGGCCCAAGCGCAGGACGCTGCAGAGCTGATCGACATCGATTACGACGACGAAGAGGCAATTGCCGCAACCGCCGAGGCGCTGTCGAAGGACGCTCCACTGGTCTGGCCCGAGCTGGGTTCAAACCGGGCGTTCCTCTATCATGTGGGCGACAAGGAAAAGTCCGACGCGGCTTTTGCCAGGGCCGCCCGCGTCACCCGCATCGAATTCGTCAACAACCGTCTCGTCTGCAATTACATGGAGCCGCGCGCGGCGTTGGCCGAATGGAACGAAGACGAGAATCGCTATGTGCTGACAACGGGGTCGCAGGGTGTGCATTCGATGCGCGGGATACTTTGCAAGACCTTTGGCATCGAGCCGGAGAATCTGCGGGTGATCACGCCGGACGTGGGCGGTGGCTTCGGTCCCAAGACCTTTGTCTATCGCGAGTATGCGATGGTGATGGAGGCCGCAAAGCGGCTCGGCCGTCCGGTCAAATGGACCGGCGACCGCACCGAACATTTCATGACCGACGCGCAGGGCCGCGACAATGTCGTCACAGCCAAAATGGCGATGGACGGGGAAGGCCGTTTCCTCGGCCTGCGGGTCGACCTGACAGCCAATATGGGCGCGTATATCTCGCAGTTCGGGCCCTTCATCCCGTTTGTCGGCGTCTCCATGTCGACGGGTGTCTACGACATTCAGGCGCTCGATGTTTCGATCAACGGCGTCTATACCAACACATGCCCGGTGGATGCCTATCGCGGGGCAGGGCGCCCCGAAGCGGCATTTCTTCTCGAAAAGCTTGTGGATGCCTGCGCGCGCGACATCGGAATGGGGCGCGACGAAATCCGCCGCCGCAATTTCATCAAGCCGGAGCAATTTCCCTATCGCACCCAGACCGGCCGTCTTTACGACGTCGGCGAGTTCGAAGGGCATATGAACAAGTGCATGGAGAATGCCGGCTGGAACGCGTTCGAGGAGCGGCTGGAGGGTTCGCGCAGGAGCGGCAAGCTGCGCGGCATCGGCATGGCCACCTATATCGAGGCGTGCGCCTTCGCCGGGTCCGAGCCTGCCCATGTGCGGCTCAATGACGACGGCACCGTCACGCTTCTGATCGGCACCCAGTCCAATGGGCAGGGGCATGCCACGGCCTATGCTCAGTTCGTGGCCGACAAGCTCAATCTCGATATCGATCGGATCACTGTGCGCCAGGGCGATACGGATGAATTGGCGTCAGGCGGTGGTACGGGCGGCTCACGCTCGATTCCACTGGGCGGCGTTTCCGCTTCACGTGCCGGCGAGGACCTCGCCGAGAAAATCCGCAAGCTGGCCGCTGATGAACTAGAAGCGTCCGTCGACGACATCGAGCTTGCCGCCGGAGCCGCTCGCATCGTCGGTACGGATCGCGCTGTCGACTTCGCGGCCATTGCGAAGGCCGCCAAGGCTCCCGAGGACGTCCAGGGGTTCGGCGAGTTCGTCCAGGAGGAGGCGACCTATCCGAACGGCACCCACATATGCGAAGTCGAGATCGATCCGGACACCGGCCGGACCGAAGTGCTCGGTTATTGGATTGTCGATGATTTCGGCGCTACCGTGAACCCGATCCTGCTCGCCGGACAGGTGCATGGCGGCGTCGCCCAGGGACTCGGGCAGGCGCTGACGGAAGACACGGTCTATTCGGAGGACGGTCAGTTGGTCACAGCAAGCTTCATGGATTATGCCATGCCGCGCGCCGACGATCTGCCATTCATCCATTTCGAGACGCGCAACGTGCCCTCGACCACAAATGCCATGGGCATAAAGGGCGCAGGCGAGGCCGGCACCATCGGCGCCACACCAGCGGTTCTCAATGCAGTGACGGACGCTCTCTACCGCGCACACGGTATCGACCACATTGACATGCCGACCACGCCATCGCGCGTATGGTCCGCGATCCGACGAACCAGAGACGCTGCATGATGCCTCCGATGGGCAGTTTTTCCGCTTCCAGAAGAAGCTTTTCAGGACATTAGATCATGCCCGCAGAGACCGAAGTCGGCGCTGAACGCCAGCCTCTGATCGGCATCGCGCTGAAGGTCATTTCGGTCTCCGTGTTCGTGATGATGTCCTCGCTGATCAAATCGGCGGGGATGGTGCCGTCAGGTCAGATCGTCTTCTTTCGCTCTTTCTTCGCGATCTTTCCGATCCTCGCCATGCTCGCCTGGCGCAAGGAATTGGCGACCGCCTTCCGCACCACGCATCCCGTCAGCCACATCATGCGCGGCCTCGTCGGCGTCACTTCCATGGGGCTCGGCTTTTTCGCGCTGACGCGCCTGCCGCTGCCCGACGCTATCACGCTCAACTATGCGCAGCCGCTCATTGTCGTCGTTTTCTCCGCCATCTTTATGGGCGAGGTGGTGCGCATCTATCGCTGGACCGCTGTAGCCGTCGGCTTTCTCGGCGTCATCATCATCGCCTGGCCCAAGCTTTCTCTTCTGACGGGTGATGCAGGTCTCGAGGCCGCCGAGGCGGTGGGCGTCATCGCCGCATTGTGCGCGGCAACGGGGTCGGCCGTTGCCATGCTTCTGGTACGCCGACTGGTGCAAACGGAAAAGACCGCCACCATCGTCCTATGGTTCTCGGTCACGGCCACCGTGCTTTCGCTGTTCACGATCCCGTTCGGTTGGGCCGAGCTATCACGCGAACAGTATCTGGCGCTGGCGGGCGCGGGTATCTGCGGCGGCGTAGCGCAGATCTTGATGACGGAATGTTACCGTCACGCGGAGCTCTCCACCATCGCGCCGTTCGAATATACCTCGATGCTTCTGGCCATCGTCATCGGCTATTTCGCCTTCGGCGACATTCCCACGCTTTACACGCTGGTGGGAGGCGTGATCGTTATCGGAGCAGGGCTCTCCATCATCTGGCGCGAGCGTCAGCTTGGCCTCAGGCGTGTCGCTGCCCGCCGTTTCGTGCCGCCTGCCTCATGAGATACGGTCCTGCAATTGCCGCAGAAAGGCTGCGGTGGTGGCGTCGGTGGGAAAGAAACTCTCGATGGCGAGTTCCGACAAGGTAACGTCGAGTGGCGTGCCGAAGACCGTTGTCGTGGTGATAAAGGAAAGTTCGGCTTCCGCGAGGCGCAGATGCAGCGGTACGGCGATCATGTCCGCCGCACGCGGTTTCGGCTCGGGGCCGCTTCTTCTGAACGGATAGGCAGCCAGTTCGGTCTCCAGAGCCACCAGTTGCGGGTCCGCTGTCTGGTCGATGAGGTGGCTCAGCCTTTCCAGCACATGCGTCCGCCAGAGAGCGAGATTGACGATGTTGGGGGCAAGACCTTCAGGATGCAGGCTGAGCCGGAGCACATTCACCGGCGGTTTCAGAAGTTCCGCGTTCGCTACCCCCTGAAGGAGCGGTGCGATGGCCTGATTGGCGGCGATCATCGTCCAGTGTCGGTCGATGGCGATGGCCGGGTTGGGCGTATGCCCGTCAAGGACCGTCTGAACGGCGTCCATGGCCGGTTTCAGCGCCGGATCACCTAGATCCCGTTCGGAAAAGCTTGGCGCATAGCCCGCGGCAAGCAGGATACGGTTGCGTTGCCGCAAGGGCACCGACATGCTTTCCGAAAGGAGCAAAACCATGTCGCGCGACGGATTGGAGCGACCGCTTTCCACAAAACTCAGATGGCGTTGCGAGATGCCGGCTTCAAGCGCCAGATGAAGCTGGCTCATGCGCCGCCGTTCGCGCCATTCCTTGAGCAGCTCGCCGGGATGGCTCTTAGATGTGATGGTGTTTTCATCTTGCATGGCAAGAACCCTAGAATGACCGCGCGCATATTTCCATTACCTCGGACGTAATCGCCATGCGGCAATCCGTTCGGCAGTCTTTCCCGCATCGCCGCCGATACCCGGTCGGCTGGAATCACATCTGGTAAAGGAGACCGATTATGCCGCTTACCCTGACTCCATCGCTCAAGACAGTGCTCCGGCTCGATGCCGCCATGAGCGGTGCCGCCGCACTTTTGCTGCTCGTCGCAGCCGGTCCTTTGTCGCGCCTTCTTGCTCTGCCCGAGACACTTCTGTTCTGGGCGGGCGTGATTTTGGTGCCCTTCGTCGCCATGCTTTTGGCAGTCGCAACGCGCAAGCATTCACCGCGCTTCCTGCTCCTGGACATCGTTCTCCTCAACAGCGTTTGGACTGCTGCGAGTTTCGCGCTGCTTGCAGGCGGCTGGATCGCCCCGAACCTTCTGGGGGGGCTTTTCGTATGCGTTCAGGCTATCGCGGTTGCGGTCTTCGCGGCCATGCAGTTTGCCGCCCTGCGTTCGGCCACGGTGGCGGCCTAATGAGGCCAATGCCTCCCTTTCGTCAAAGACCGGCGGGCAGATCGGGCCAGAGCGGCCCGAAACGCTCTTCCTGTTTCAGGCTCTCACTGCCGAAATGGTAGCGGAAACCGGCGAAGATCCCTTGCGAGCTGGTGTTGCGGGTCGTTCCGTCCGCTCCATTTACAGTCTCGATCCGATAGCGATAGCCGCCGAACGTGCTGAACGGAAGTGCCTCCGGGCGATAATCGACTGATGCGTCCAGACCGTAGACGATGGGCGCATTGTCGTTATCGAGCGGTCGTTCGTAAGTGCCCCGCAATCCCAGCCGCAATTGGTCGCTCGCGTAATAGCGCGCGCCAAGACCCGCAAATGCGCTTTCGGCGCGATACTCCTCGAGGCTTGCAGTGCGCACTCCGGCGAGTGCGAGGAGGGAGGCTGTGTCTGAGAAAAGCGCCGCCTCGAAACCCGCCGCGAGTTTGGGATCCCGGTACGGATTATCATTCGAGAACGAATTGGCGGCATCCTCCTCTCCCCTTGTTTCGGTCACCGCGGCGAACGCACCGACGGCGTGGCTTTGCGGATTGCGCCAATAAAGATGGGCGCTGGCCTGTGTGTGAAGCGTCCTGCGTTCGTTGAGTTCCGAACGCTCATGTTTCAGACTTCCTTGCAGGTTCCAGTCAGCGCCGAACGTGCGATTGATTCTGCCTGAAAGTTCCACCTTGGAATGGCGCCCGGACTCGCGAGCGTTTTGGCCGTTCCCATCGGATTGCCGGTATTCCATGAGGCCGGTCGTGCGTGGAATTGCTCTTTGGGTTTGTCCTTGCGCGATCCGATACCGTTCCAGCGCGTCTGGGGTTGCCAGATCGGCGGCCGGGGCCTCGATCGGGAAAATGATGATAAATGCAAGAAGAAAGACGCGCCCCCCGGAACTGACGCGAACATACATGCTCGACTCCGGGACATTGTTGAGATGGTCACTGTGCGTCAACAGCGTTAAGGCGAGTTTAATCCGCGCTACCGTTCACCGCGCGTTTCTTGCTCCAGCTTCGCCTTGATTGCCAGAAAATCGCGCCAGGCCAGCCGCTTGTGTGCCGGATTCCGCAAAAGATAGGCAGGGTGCAATGTCGGCATGGTGGGGATTTCGAGATCCGAAGGTGTCTTATGGGTGGCCCAGTTGCC
>NZ_CAJXGF010000004.1 GCF_913053745.1 uncultured Nitratireductor sp. | reverse complement strand
GCGAGCCGGAGCATGGTGGCGATCTGGCCGACGAATTGGAGCGCATCGTCACCCTGCACGATGCTTCGACGGTCGCTGCCGTCATCGTTGAGCCGGTCGCCGGTTCCACGGGCGTGCTCATCCCGCCGAAGGGCTATCTGAAACGCCTCCGCGACATCTGCGACAAGCACGGCATCCTGCTGATCTTCGATGAGGTCATCACCGGCTTCGGGCGCCTGGGCACGCCGTTCGCGGCGGATTATTTCGGTGTGGTGCCGGACATCATGACCACCGCCAAGGGCGTGACCAACGGCGTCATCCCGATGGGTGCCGTGTTCGTGAAGAAGGAAATTCACGACGCCTTCATGAACGGGCCGGAACACCTGATCGAGTTCTTCCACGGCTACACCTATTCGGGCAATCCGATTGCCTGTGCTGCAGGCCTGGCCACGCTCGACACCTATCAGGAAGAAGGCCTGCTCACGCGCGCCTCGGAACTTGCCGAGCACTGGGAAGACGCCCTGCATTCGCTTAAGGGCGAGCCGCATGTGATCGACATCCGCAACATCGGCCTCGTCGGCGCGGTGGAGCTGGAGGGCATCCCAGGCGAACCGACCAAACGCGCCTTCTCCGCCTTCCTCAAAGCCTATGAGCGCGGCTTCCTGATCCGCACCACCGGCGACATCATCGCGCTTTCTCCGCCACTCATCATCTCCAAGGGCCAGATCGACGAACTGATCGACAATCTGCGCGACGTTTTGAGGATGATCGACTGATATGGAAAGGGAACGCGAAAAGGCCACCCATGAGGTGCTGATCGACGATGCGCGTGTTCGCGTGACCCGCTGGGATTTCGCGCCGGGCGCGGAGACGGGCTGGCATCGCCATGGCATGGATTACGTCATCACAACGATCACACCCTGCGCCTTCCATCTGGAAATGCCGGGCGGCGAAACCGTGCGCAACAATCTCGAAGCGGGTGTCTCCTACCGTCGCGACGAGGGCGTGGAACACAATGTCATCAATGGCGGCGACAAACCCATGTCGTTCGTCGAAGTGGAATTGAAGTAAGGGATTACGCAATATGGCCGCACCGGGCGAGAACCTGAAGATCAACGCCGATCGCCTTTGGGATTCACTCATGGAAATGGCGAAGATCGGACCCGGTGTGGCCGGCGGCAACAACCGCCAGACACTGACCAACGAGGATGGCGAAGGCCGCAAACTCTTTCAGAAATGGTGCGAGGAGGCGGAGCTCGAAATGGGCGTCGACGAAATGGGCACCATGTTCGCGAGGCGCGAAGGAACCGACCCCGACGCTCTGCCCGTCTATGTCGGATCGCATCTGGACACCCAGCCGACCGGCGGCAAGTACGATGGTGTGCTCGGCGTTCTGGGCGGGCTCGAGGTGATCCGCACGCTCGACGATCTCGGCATCAAGACCAGACACCCCATCGTCGTGACCAACTGGACCAATGAGGAAGGCACCCGTTTCGCACCCGCCATGCTGGCATCGGGCGTGTTCGCCGGTCAGCACGAGCTGGAATGGGCCTATGACCGGACAGACGCGAACGGCAAGCGCTTCGGTGACGAGTTGGAGCGCATCGGCTGGAAGGGTGAGGAAAAGGTCGGTCAACGCAGGATGAAGGCCTTCTTCGAACTGCATATCGAGCAGGGCCCCATTCTCGAGGACGAATTCATCGACATCGGCGTCGTCACCCATGGCCAGGGTCTGTGGTGGCTGCAAGTGACATTGACCGGCAAGGACAGCCACACCGGATCGACGCCGATGCCCAAGCGCCGCAACGCCGGCCTCGGCATGGCGCGGGTAACGGAGCTGGTGCACGAGGTGGCGATGGACCATCAGCCCAGCGCCGTGGGCGCCATCGGCCATGTGGAGGTCTATCCAAATTCGCGCAACGTCATTCCCGGCAAGACGGTGTTCACCATCGACATCCGTTCCCCCGACGAGCAGACGCTGAACGGGATGCGCGCGAAGATCGAAGCTGGCATCGAAACCATTTGCGACGCGCTCGACATCAAGTTCGAGGTGGAGCCGGTCGGCCATTTCGCTCCCGTCACCTTCGACGAGGGCTGCGTGAAGGCGATCCGCGACGCCGCCGAACGGCTCGGCTATTCGCACCGCGACATCGTTTCGGGCGCCGGTCACGACGCCTGCTGGATCAACCGCGTTGCACCCACCGCCATGGTGATGTGCCCCTGCGTCGACGGGCTCTCGCACAACGAGGCGGAGGAAATCTCGAAGGAGTGGGCGCAGGCCGGGGCCGACGTCCTGTTCCATGCCGTGGTGGAAACCGCGGAGATCGTCGAATGATCTGACGGTCCGCATCCCGCCAAGGACAACACAATAAGAGGGGAAACTCATGTCCAAGGTCATCAGAAACGGAACCATCGTCACGGCCGACCGGACGTGGAAGGCCGACATCCTAATCCAGCATGACAAGATCGTGGCGATCGGCCACGATCTGCACGGCGATCATGAGATCGATGCCACCGGCTGCTACGTAATGCCGGGCGGGATCGACCCGCATACCCATCTGGAAATGCCCTTCATGGGCACCTATTCGACCGACGATTTCGAAAGCGGCACGCGCGCCGCCATTTCCGGCGGAACCACCATGGTGGTGGATTTCTGCCTGCCCTCGCCCGGTCAGTCGCTGCTGGAAGCCATTCAGATGTGGGACAACAAGTCGACGCGGGCGACCTGCGATTACTCTTTTCACATGGCCATCACCTGGTGGAGCGAACAGGTTTTCAACGAGATGCCGCAGGTGGTGGAAAAAGGCATCACCTCCTTTAAGCACTTCATGGCCTACAAGGGCGCGCTGATGGTGGACGACGACGAGATGTATTCGTCCTTTCAGCGCTGCGCCGAGCTCGGCGCGCTGCCGCTCGTCCATGCCGAAAACGGCGACGTGGTCGCGCAACTCCAGGCAAAGCTCCTGGAGGAGGGCAATAACGGGCCGGAGGCCCACGCCTATTCGCGCCCACCGGAGGTCGAGGGCGAGGCCACCAACCGCGCCATCATGATCGCCGACATGGCCGGCACGCCGCTTTATGTGGTGCATACCTCCTGCGAGCAGAGCCATGAGGCGATCCGTCGGGCGCGGCAAAAGGGCATGCGCGTTTACGGCGAACCGCTGATTCAGCATCTCGTGCTGGACGAGAGCGAATACGCCAATGCCGACTGGGACCATGCCGCGCGCCGCGTGATGAGCCCGCCATTCCGCAACAAGCAGCACCAGGATTCGCTGTGGGCCGGACTTCAGGCGGGTTCGTTGCAGGTTGTGGCCACCGACCATTGCGCCTTTACCACGGACCAGAAACGCTACGGCGTGGGCGATTTTACCAAGATACCCAATGGCACGGGCGGACTCGAGGATCGCATGCCGGTGCTCTGGACCTTTGGTGTCAACTCGGGTCGGCTGACAATGAACGAGTTTGTCGCCGTAACCTCCACCAACATCGCGAAAATCCTCAACATGTATCCGCAGAAAGGGGCGATCGTCGAAGGCGCAGATGCCGACATCGTGATCTGGGATCCGGGCGCCACGAAGACGATTTCGGCCAAGAGCCAGCAATCGGCCATCGACTACAATGTGTTCGAGGGCATAAAGGTGAAGGGCCTGCCGAAGACAGTGCTGTCGCGCGGCGAGATCGTGGTCGAGGATGGCGCGGTGAAGCCGAAGCCGGGCCACGGAAAATTCGTGGCGCGCAAGCCGCACATGGCGGTGAACAGGGCGCTGTCGCAATGGAAGGAAGTGACCGCGCCCCGCAAGGTGGAGCGAACGGGCATTCCGGCGAGCGGGGTATAGGGAGAAACGATCCAGTGAACGCCAACCCAGCAATCCGCCAGGAAGCGTCCTCCCCTCAAACCAGTCAGCCCGTCGTGGAAGCGAAGGGGCTCGGTCTCACCTTCGAGACCAATGACGGGCCAGTGCGCGCGCTCGCCGATGTGGATCTGACCATCAACAAAGGCGAGTTCGTCTCCTTCATCGGCCCATCGGGCTGCGGCAAGACCACGTTTCTGCGTGTGATCGCCGATCTGGAACAGCCCACCGCCGGCGAAATTTTCGTCAACGGCATGACGCCGGAAGAGGCGCGCCGCAACCGGGCCTATGGCTATGTGTTTCAGGCGGCCGGGCTCTTTCCCTGGCGCACCATCGAGCAGAATGTCGCCCTGCCGCTGGAGATCATGGGCTATTCGAAGGCGGAGCAGAAAGAGCGCGTGCACCGCACACTCGATCTGGTGAACCTTGCCGGCTTCGAGAAAAAGTTTCCCTGGCAGCTTTCGGGCGGCATGCAGCAACGCGCCTCGATTGCCCGCGCGCTGGCCTTCGACGCCGATCTTCTTCTGATGGACGAGCCGTTCGGCGCGCTCGACGAGATCGTGCGCGACCATCTGAACGAGCAGTTGCTCGACCTCTGGGCACGCACCGGCAAGACCATCGGCTTCGTGACCCACTCGATCCCGGAAGCGGTTTATCTGTCGACGCGCATCATCGTCATGTCGCCGCGGCCCGGCCGCGTGACCGATGTGATCGTGTCGCCATTGCCGAAGGAAAGGCCGCTCGACATTCGAGAATCGCCGGAGTTTCTTGAAATCGCGCACCGGGTGCGCGAAGGCCTGCGTGCGGGGCATGGCGATGACTAGGAAAATGTCCACCGCCAGCGCTGCCCCTCATCCGCCTGCCGGCACCTTCTCGCCGCGCACGGGGAGAAGGACGAAGCGGCACCGTCTATGCCCCCTTCTCCCCGCCTGCGGGGAGAAGGTGAGGATGAGGGGCGAGCACCCAGCCCCAAAGGTGACACCATGACGGTGGCGACGGACACAGCCCCGACCCGCACCACACCGCCCGTCTTCCTCCGAGCGGTGGAGGGCAAAACGCTGCCAATCCTCATCGTGCTCGGCGTCATTCTCCTGATCTGGTACGCGTTCACCGTCTATCTGAACGCCCCATGGCAGATCGACGCTTATGAGCGGGCGGGGACGGAATGGACAGCCGCCGACCTGGTGCGCGATACGATGGCGCAGGAGC
Organism: uncultured Nitratireductor sp.; assembly: GCF_913053745.1. Taxonomy (GTDB): domain Bacteria; phylum Pseudomonadota; class Alphaproteobacteria; order Rhizobiales; family Rhizobiaceae; genus Nitratireductor. The sequence goes on along the minus strand of NZ_CAJXGF010000004.1, from coordinate 61,395 downwards.
GGCCCGTGCTGCCCTCGCCGCATCAGGTGGTGGCGGAAATCTGGAAAACCACGGTCGGCACGCGGCTCACATCCAAGCGCAACCTGTTCTATCACGCCTGGGTCACCCTCTCCTCCACCCTGCTCGGCTTCGTAATCGGCACCGCGCTCGGCGTGCTGCTTGCCGTTGGCATCGTGCACAATCGAGCCATGGACAAATCCGTCATGCCGTGGGTGATCGCCAGCCAGACCATTCCGATCCTGGCGGTCGCGCCCATGATCATTGTGGTGCTCAACGCGATCGGCCTCTCGGGCCTTCTGCCCAAGGCGCTGATTTCCACCTATCTCTCCTTCTTTCCCGTGGTCGTGGGCATGGTGAAGGGGTTCCGCAGCCCGGAAGCATTCCAGCTCGATCTGATGCGCACCTACAATGCCAGCGGAACACAGACCTTCTGGAAACTACGCTGGCCCGCCGCCCTTCCCTATCTCTTCACTTCCATGAAGGTTGCGGTGGCAATCAGTCTCGTCGGGGCGATTGTCGGCGAATTGCCGACAGGGGCGGTTTCGGGCCTCGGCGCGCGGCTTCTGGCCGGCTCCTATTACGGCCAGACGGTGCAGATCTGGTCCGCCCTCTTCATGGCGGCCGCCCTCGCCGCCATCCTGGTGGGCGTGGTTGGCATCGGCCAGCGCATGGTGATGGCGCGCATGGGAGAAAAACCATGAACTGGGCGCTGACGGGAGCGCTTCTTTTCTGGGCAGCCGCTTGGGCGCTCAATGAGTGGCTCGCAAAGCTGAATCCGCCCTCGGCACCCGCCAGACGCGCGCTCGGCATTCTGATTCCCGCCATTTTCGGCGTCACGCTTCTGGTGGTGTGGGAAGGGCTGGTGCGCGGCTTCGACATCTCGCCCGTGCTGCTAACACCACCCAGCGCCATATGGGCTCGCATCACATCATCCCTGCCGACACTCTGGGCGGATTTTCAGCAGACCTTCCTGAAGGCGGTGCTGATCGGCTACGCCATTGGCTGCGGCGCAGGCTTCCTGACGGCCATCGCCATCGATCGGTCGCCGTTCCTGCAGCGCGGCCTGCTGCCGCTCGGAAATTTCGTTTCAGCCCTGCCAATCATCGGCGTCGCACCGATCATGGTTATGTGGTTCGGCTTCGACTGGCCGTCCAAGGCCGCCGTCGTCATCATCATGACCTTCTTTCCCATGCTGGTGAACACGGTGCAGGGGCTGACCGCCTCGTCCGCCATCGACCGCGACCTGATGCGCACCTATGCATCGTCCTACTGGCAGACACTCTTCAAGCTGCGACTGCCGGCAGCGGCGCCCTTCATCTTCAACGCGTTGAAGATCAATTCCACGCTGGCACTGATCGGCGCTATCGTCGCGGAATTCTTCGGCACGCCCATCGTGGGCATGGGGTTCCGTATTTCCACCGAGGTGGGGCGCATGAACATCGACATGGTGTGGGCCGAGATTGCGATCGCCGCACTCGCCGGCTCACTTTTTTACGGGGCGGTGGCGCTTCTGGAGCGCGCCGTCACTTTCTGGCATCCATCCATCAGGAGTGGATAACCGGCCGCGCGGAGAACAGCGGCCCAATCAAAGAGGGAAGCGAAAATGAAACACGCAGTCACAGGCATATTTTCCGGCGCGCTGATGCTCGCCGCTTCGCAAGCTCTTGCAGCCGACGATGTAACCCTGCAACTCAAATGGGTGACGCAGGCGCAGTTCGCCGGCTACTACGTCGCCAAGGATCAGGGTTTCTACGAGGAAGAAGACCTCAACGTCGAGATCAAGCCCGGCGGTCCCGACATCGCGCCCGTTCAGGTGCTGGCCGGCGGCGGCGCAGACGTGATGGTGGACTGGCTTCCGTCAGCCCTCGCCGCGCGTGAAAAGGGCGTGCCGGTGGTCAACATCGCCCAGCCCTTCGCACGCTCGGGCCTTACCATGGTCTGCCGCAAGGAGACCGGCATCGAAAAACCCGAAGACTTCAAGGGCAAGACGCTGGGCACCTGGTTCTTCGGCAACGAATATCCGCTTTATAGCTGGCTGTCGAAGCTCGGGTTGGCGCGCGACGGCTCGGAAAACGGCGTGACGATCCAGAAGATCGGTTTCAATGTCGACCCGCTCCTGCAAAAGCAGGCCGACTGCATTACCGCCATGACCTACAATGAGTACTGGCAGGTGATCGACGCTGGCCTGAGCGAAGACGACATCGTGGTCTTCAACTACACCGACGAAGGCGTGGCGACGCTGGAAGACGGGCTGTATGTGCTGGAAGACAAGCTCAACGACCCGGAGTTCGCGGACAAGATGGCGCGCTTCGTCAAAGCCTCCATGAAAGGCTGGATGTGGGCGAGAGACAATCCGGACGAAGCGGCCATGATCGTGCTCGACAACGACGCGACGGGTGCCCAGACCGAAAAGCACCAGACGCGCATGATGGGTGAAATCGCCAAACTTCTGGGCGACGACGCCACGCTCGACGAGACGGCTTACAAGCAGACCGTCGACACACTGCTGCAAGGCGGTTCCGATCCGGTCATCACCAAGGAACCGGAGGGCGCCTTCACTCACGACATCACCGAAAAGGCGATGTGAATCGCAGTCGGATCGCCAGGAAGGGGGCCCTCTGCCCCTTCCGGCGACGCACGGCCGGGCCGCCAGCAAGTTCATCCCACGAGCCTGCGCCGCTCCGTCTCCCGGTAGGCACCCGGCGTGGTGCCGGTCTGGCGGCGAAAAAAGCGGTTGAAATAGGCTGGATCCTGGAAGCCCAGCGAATATGCGATGGCCTGAACCGGAGTTGGCGTGAAGATCAGATCGCGGCGCGCGGCATCGAGCAGGCGGCGAGCGAGCAATTGTGACACGCTGGCTCCGGCCTCCTGCCGTGCGACACGGTTGAGCTGCGCCATGGAGACACCGATCCTCTCGGCATAGAAGCCGACGGGACGATGCTCGCGAAAATGCGCGGCGATCAGCGTTTCGAGCGCCTGCAGGCGCCCGCTATCGCGCGTGGCGACACCGTGTCCCGGCGCAGCGGTTCGCGCCAGCCAGACGAGTACTTCCATAACATGGGCATCGAGCATTAGATCCCGCCCCATGCCAACCCCGCCGTTCTCCGCATAGATGCGGCGAAACAGATGGTCGATATAGGCCCCCTCACCTGTACCGATACCGTCCACCGGCACGATGCGGGTTTCGGAAAAGAAATCCGAAAACGCCCTGTCGGCGGCGATCGGCAGGGAAAGCCGATCGGCAAGCACCGTAGCGACAATCCCTTCGGAGTCCCCGGCAAAGTGAAATCCGTGCGCTGCCCCCGGAGGGATGAACAGAGCACAAGGGGCAGAAAACGACCGGTCGCCGCGCCCCTCACCGACGAGCTTTCCCTCGCCCTGCGTCAACCAGAACATCTGGAAGAGCGCGGAGTGACGATGAACCGCAATTTGCCAATTGTGCAGGGCGCTGCGAATGGAAAGCGTTTCGCAATGAAGCCAGAAATCGGAAGATTCTCCTGATTTTTCTTCATAAAGCCGATAGTTCGGTATCGATCTGCGCATCGCACTACCCTTGGATGATGATTGAAATGTGCAATTGTTTGCAGAAAATGTCCATTGCCGCATCGTCTGCGAATTTCCACTCTCGTCTCAAGAACGGGAGGAAAAAACAGCGTGCGGACACAGGTCGTCATCATCGGCTCGGGCCCGGCCGGGCTTTTGCTTGGGCAACTCCTAACCAATGCCGGCATCGACAATGTGATTTTGGAACGGTCGTCGAAGACGCATGTCCTGTCGCGCATCCGCGCCGGCGTGCTGGAGGAAGGCACAGCACAAATGCTGGACGAGGCCGGCGTTGGTGCGCGCATGCGGCAAGAAGGATTGCCGCATGACGGCTTCGACCTCGCCTTCGACCATCGTCGCCACCGTGTCGACCTGCGCGGCCTTACAGGCGGCAAACGCGTTCTCGTTTACGGGCAGACCGAGGTGACGCACGATCTCATGGATGGGCGCGAGGCCTCTGGCGCAATCTCCGTCTATGAAGCCCGAGACGTGCAGCCTCACGACTTCAACGCAGCCAACCCCTCGGTCACTTACGAGAAAGACGGGCAAACCCACCGTATCGACTGCGATTTCATCGCAGGTTGCGACGGATTTCATGGCGTTTCGCGGCAAGCGGTTCCAAACAACGCGATCGAAACGTTCGAGCGAACCTACCCGTTTGGCTGGCTCGGCATTATCGCCGATGTGCCGCCTGTCGGCAGCGAGTTGATCTACGCCAACCATCCACGCGGTTTTGCGCTGTGCTCCATGCGCTCGACCACGCGCAGCCGCTATTATGTCCAGGTGGCGGCAGACGAGAACGTCGAGAAATGGTCGGACGAACGCTTCTGGGATGAGATCCGCCTCCGCTTGCCCCGACAGACCGCCGAAGCGATGACCACCGGTCCTTCAATCGAAAAATCGATCGCACCGTTGCGCTCCTTCGTCGCCGAGCCGATGCGGTTCGGGCGGCTTTTCCTTGCCGGTGATGCTGCCCATATCGTGCCCCCCACGGGCGCAAAGGGCTTGAATCTCGCTGCGAGCGACGTGCGCTATCTCTTTGATGCGTTTCGGGAATACTATCTTGAAAACGAGTCCAGCGGGCTCGACGCCTATTCGGCAAAAGCCCTGGCACGTGTGTGGAAAGCGGAACGCTTTTCCTGGTGGATGACGAGCACCATGCATCGCTTCCCCGATCAGGGCGCCTTTGGCCAGAAAATACAGCACGCCGAACTCGATTATCTGTTCCAATCGCGGGCGGCACTCACCATGCTGGCCGAGAATTATGTGGGTCTGCCCCTTTAAGGCCCGAGGGAGAAGACAATGTCAAACGACAAGAAGAGCCAACGCTACGAGCAGGGCATGAAAACCCGGCGCGCCATTCTCGGCGACGACTGGGTCGACGGAGCGGAAGCGCGGAAAACCGTCTTCGACGCGCCGTTTCAGGAGCTGATCACGGAGGCCGCGTGGGGTCATGTCTGGTCGCGCTCTCAATGGACACCGCGTGAACGCTCCATGGTGACCATCGCGCTTCTGGCCGCACTCGGTCAGGACGAGGAACTGGCCATGCATGTGCGAGCCACCGCCAATACGGGCGCCAGCGCCGAGGACTTGCGCGAAGCCATGCTGCACGTGGCGATCTATGCCGGCGTTCCGGCTGCCAATCACGCGATAAAGATCGTCAAGCAAACCCTCGCCGACATGGAAGGGAGCAAGGTATGAGGAACGTTCGGCCTGAAACCGGAGGCTTCTTTCAGCGTGACCGCACCTGGCAACCGCCCGCATTCACGCCCGGCTACAAAACCTCCGTCATGCGCTCTCCACAGCGCGCGCCGGTATCGTTTCCGCACACGCTCTCCGAGACGACGGGGCCCGTTTTCGGGCATCATATCCTCGGCGAACGCGACAACGATTTGACTTTGAACTTTGCAAAACCCGGCGAAAGCGCCATCGGCCCGCGCATCATCGTCTATGGTCGCGTCTTGGACGAACGCGGTGCCGGCGTTTCCAACGTGCTGCTGGAATTCTGGCAGGCCAATGCCGGTGGTCGCTACCGCCACAAAAAGGATGGCTACCTGGCGCCACTCGATCCCAATTTCGGCGGCTGCGGACGCACGATCACCGACGCCAACGGCAACTATTTCTTTCGTACCATCATGCCCGGCGCCTATCCTTGGCCCAACGGCATCAATGACTGGCGTCCGGCCCACATTCACTTTTCCCTATTCGGCCACGGCTTCGTCCAGCGTCTCATCACCCAGATGTATTTCGACGGCGATCCGATGATCTGGCAGTGCCCTATCGTCGCCACCATCCCCGAGCGCCGCGCCATCGAAGGCCTTATCGCCGCACTCGACATGCAGGCCACCGTGCCGATGGACGCACGCGCCTATAAATTCGACATCGTGCTGCGCGGCCGTCATTCGACGCTGTTCGAAAACCGCATGGAGGGAAACTGATGGTTCAGGAACTCAGACGGTTGAAGGAAAGCGCCTCGCAAACCGCAGGCCCCTATGTGCATATCGGTCTGACACCAAATTTCGGCGGTATCGAGGGCGTTTATCCGCACGATCTCGGCGCACAGCCGGTGAACGAAAAGACCAAGGGCGAACGCATCACGGTGAAGATGCGCATCGTCGATGGAGCCGGCACTCCATTGAAAGACGCACTCGTGGAAAGCTGGCAGGCGGATGCGGAGGGTCTCTACAATTCGCCCTCCGAAACGCGTGGCACGGCCGACCCGAATTTTCAGGGGTGGGGCCGGTACCCCTCGGAGATGGACACGGGCGAGATCGTTTTCGAGACGATCAAGCCCGGACGCGTGCCTTTCCCCGACGGGCGCATGATGGCGCCACATATCAGCCTCTGGATCGTCGCCCGCGGCATCAATCTGGGGTTGGCGACACGCATGTATTTCAGCGACGAGGAGACAGCCAATGCGGAAGATCCGGTTCTCACCCGCCTCGAACATCAGAACCGCGTCTCCACCCTGATCGCCCGCCGCGACGGCGGGGCCTATGTCTTCGACATTCACCTGCAAGGCGATAAGGAAACGGTGTTTTTCGACATCTGATCGGGCATAGTCGGTCCGTTGGACGCCAATCCGGGACGCAACCCACATGACCATTTCCGTCTTCGACCATCCCATTCTGTCGGGCCTTCTCGGCGACGAGGCGCTGGCGCAACACTTTTCGGCGCGCGCGGAAATCGACGCAATGATGCGCTTCGAGGCAGAACTTGCGATGGCGGAAGCGCAGGAAGGCGTGATCCCGCATAATGCGGCGAAGGAAATCGCCGCATTGGCCAACGCCTTCGGCCCCGAGATCGCCGGCTTGAAGGCCGGAGCGGCCCGGGACGGCGTGGCGGTCCCTGCGCTCGTTGCACAAATGCGCGCTGCCCTTCCCCAAATCGCGCGACCACACCTACACTTCGGCGCGACGAGCCAGGATGTGATCGACACGGGTTTTGCGCTGCGGGTGCGTGACGCTGTGTCAATTTTGTCCCAACGACTGGCCGAACTCGTCAAAACACTGAAATCGCTGGAAACACGGGAAGGGCAAATCGAGGTCATGGCGCACACGCGCATGCAGGCCGCCGTTCCCGTGCCGGCCGCCCGCAAGATCCGCTCATGGCACGAACCTCTCTCGCGCGGTGCAAAAAGGCTCGAAGTGGCGCTGGACGGCATCGCGGTGCTGCATTTCGCAGGTGCCGCCGGTACGCTCGACAAGCTTGGCGACAAGGGCGATGCCGTGGCCGAACGACTTGCCGCAAGTCTCAATCTCGCACTGCCCGGTCACCCGCGTCACAGCGAACGCGACGGGATCGCTGCATTCGCCGCTGCCCTCTCGCAAATCACAGGAAGCCTCGGCAAGATGGGCCAGGATATCGCACTCGGGGCGCAGAGCGAGCTCGGCGAGATCGAACTGGCGACGGGTGGCGGCTCTTCTGCCATGCCACACAAGAAGAACCCGGTCGCCGCCGAAGCACTGGTGACGTTCGCGCGTTTCAACGCGACGCTTGTAGGGGGCATGCATCAGGCGCTGGTGCACGAAAACGAGCGCTCCGGAGCGGCGTGGACGCTGGAATGGATGCTCCTTCCGCAAATGATCGTGGCAACGGGCGCGGCAACGCTTAAAAGCGCAGAGCTTATCGACGGGCTGACGTTCAGGCCTCTGAAAACATAGCACAGCGCGAGCGCTCGTCCCTCACCCTTACCCTCTCCCCGGCAGGAGGATGAGGGGCCGGCTCCATGCCGTCAAAGCGCCTCGCCTCGGAAGCTACATGGCGTTCATCGTCAGGAGTTCGTAGGCGGCAACCTGCTCGCCTTCCTGATTATAGACGCCGACATCCCAGCGCACTTCGCCATACTCGTCCTTGCGGCGCGTCTTCTGCTTCACCGTGAGGCGCACTTTCAGCGTGTCGCCGGGGGAAACCGGCTTCATGAAGCGCAGATTGTCGAGGCCGTAATTGGCAAGCACCGGGCCGGGGGCCGGCTCGACGAACATGCCCGCCGCAAAGGACAGGATGAGATAGCCGTGCGCGACGCGGCCGGGGAAGAACGGATTGGCGGCAGCCGCCTCCTCGTCCATATGCGCGTAGAAGGTGTCGCCGGTGAATTCGGCGAAATGTTCGATGTCCGCCAGCGTCACCGCGCGCGGACCGGCCCAGAGCGTGCGGCCGGGCTCCAGTTCGCCAAAGGTCAGGCGGAAGGGATGCGGCTCTTTCTCTTCGGTCGACGCGCCCGCCACATAGCGGTTTGTGATGCCGGCGATCAGGTCGGGGCTCGCCTGGATCGCGGTGCGCTGCATGTAATGCATCACGCCACGCACACCGCCAAGCTCCTCGCCGCCGCCCGCGCGACCCGGACCGCCATGCACCATGTGCGGCAACGGCGAACCGTGGCCGGTCGCCTCCTTGCCGGTGTCGCGGTTGGCGAAGTAAAGCCGGCCATGGAATGCGCCCGCCTCCAGAACCGCCTGCCGGGCGACCGCCGGATCCTGCGTGAAGACCGAGGCGACGAGCGAGCCGTCGCCGCGATTGGCGAGTTTCAGCGCATGGCCGAGATCCCGGTACGGCATGATGGTGGAAACCGGGCCGAACGCCTCGACGGAATGCAGCTTCCGGGCGCCATCGGGATCGTCGCAGGAAAACAGCATGGGCGGCACGAAGGCGCCCGCGTCGGCATCGGCATCGGTGACCGAGAAGGCATCCGGATCGCCGAACACGCGACGGGCCTCGGTGGCGAGAATGCCGGCCTTCTCAAGCACATCGTCGCGCTGGGCGAGGCTTGCGAGCGCGCCCATCCGCACGCCTTCGCTGCGGGGATTGCCGACGACGGTCTTCTCAAGCCGCGCGACCAGCGCTTCGGTGACCGCATTGCGGTGCGCGTCGGGCACGAAAATGCGGCGCACGGCGGTGCATTTCTGGCCGGCCTTGGCCGTCATCTCGCGATGCACTTCCTTGATGAAGGCATCGAATTCAGGCGTTCCGGGCGCTGCATCCGGCCCAAGCACCGAGGCGTTGAGCGAATCCTGCTCGGCCACGAAGCGCACGGAATTGCCGATGATCTTCGGGTTGGCGCGCAACATGGAGGCTGTGGAAGCGGAGCCGGTGAAGGACACCACGTCCTGACCGGTCAGACGGTCGAGCAGATCTCCGGTGGAGCCGGCGATGAACTGCACCGCGCCTTCCGGGAACAGGCCGGATTCCACGATCATGCGGAAACAGGCTTCGGCGAGCCACGCGGTCGAGGACGCTGGCTTGACGATGGCCGGAACACCGGCAATCAGCGTCGGCGCCAGTTTTTCAAGCATGCCCCAGACGGGAAAGTTGAAGGCGTTGATGTGGACGGCCACGCCCTGAAGCGGCGTCGCCACATGCTGGCCGACGAAGTTCCCGGAACGGGAAAGCTGCTCCAGCGCGCCATCCACATAGACCTGATCGTCGGGCAGCTCGCGCCTCGCCTTGGACGAATAAACGAACAGCGTGCCGATGCCGCCATCGATGTCGATCATCGAGTCAGGCTTGGTCGCGCCGGTCTCGTAGGAAAGCTCGTAGAGCGCGTCGCGGCGGTCGTTCAGATATTGCGCCAGCGCCTTGATGGCGAAGGCACGGTCGTAGAACGTCATCGCGCGTAGCGCCGGCCCGCCCACCTGGCAAGCATGGTCTGCCATACGGGCGAAGTCCAGCTTCTGCGAACCGAGTTCGGCGACGACATCACCGGTGACCGCACTCCGCAGAGGTTTGAGATCGCCGGAAGGCGCAACCCACGCCCCTGCCGCATAGCTTTCAAGCCGCATCACGCTCATGGAACACTCCTTTACTGGTCAGCGCACCCGCGCCGGCAGCCGGGAAAAGCCGCGAAAGCGCACGCGTCCGGTACGCTCCGGCTCTCCGGTCAGCCGATAGTCGGGGAAACGTTTGAGAAAATGCGAAATGCCGATGCGTCCCTCCATTCGCGCAAGCGAAAAGCCCGCGCAAAGATGGGGACCGCCCGCAAAGGCCAGATGCTTGTTGGGCTTGCGCCCGAGATCGAGCCTGTCCGGATCCGCGAACTGGCGCGGATCGCGGTTGGCGGCACCGATGCACAGATGGATCGGCGTGCCCGGATCCACGGTTTCTCCGTAAAACTCCACCGGCTCCACCGCCATGCGGTTGCCAAGCTGGTTGGGGCTCTGGAAGCGCAGGAATTCGTCCACGGCCGTCCCGATCAGGTCCGGATCGGCCTCGAGCCGCGCCTTCTCCTGCGGCCATTGTGCAAGCTCATAGAGCGCGTTGCCGATCAGGTTTGTCGTGGTCTCGTGCCCGGCGTTGAGGATGAAAATGCAGTTCTGCAAAAGCTCGACCTCGGAGAGCTCTTCCCCCTCATTGCCGTTGATGAGTCGGGTCAAAACGTCGGTCGCCGGGTCGCCGGGATTGCGGCGCCGATCGTCGGCGATCGCCTTGAGATAGGCCTTGAAATCGGTGACGGAGGTATTGCCCCATTGCTGTTGTTCGTCGGTGAGGACCGGCTCCAGCGCACCGAGAATGGCGAGCGACCAGTCGCGCAGCGGCTCGCGTTCCTCGTGAGGGATGTCGAACAGGTTACCGATGACTTCGACGGGGATCGCGGCGGCGAAATCCTCGATCAGATCGACCTCACCCTTTTCTTCCATGCGGTCGAGCAGGCCATCGACCAACGTGATCAGGCCCGGCTCGAGTGCTGCCAGCGCGCGCGGCGTGAGCGCGCCCATCATGATCTTGCGCACCCGCGTGTGGAGTGGCGGATCGTTGAAGACAAGGCTGGTCGTGTGATGCTCATAGAGCGGTGTGTCGCCGAATTTCGGCAGGAACTCGGCCTTCTTGTCCGACGAGAAGGTTTTGGTGTCGCGGTAAATGCGATCGAGATCCTCATAGCGCGACAGCATGACGGAGCCGTCGGCAAAACGCTTGAGGGGCGCGTGCTCCAGTAGCGCGTGATAGGTCGGAAACGGATCGTCCACGAAGCCTGACGGCAGCGCCGTCAATTCGAAACGCTCCGCCAGTTTCTCGCCATTCGCCGCAGCGTTGTCTGCCGTTTTGGTCATGCTCTCCTCCCGGAAGCGGTCGCACCGCCTCCTCACAACAGTATTATTGACCGACCGGTCGGTTTATGCAAGTCTGCTTTCGTGGACGGTCTCGGGAGGAGCCTAAATGTCACAAATGCAACTGTCTCCACAGGAGATCGCCGAGCGCAGCGCAGAAGCCATGTGGGCGCGCGACGACGCCTCTAAATGGCTAGGATGCAGCCTCGATGCCGTGGCACCCGGCGGCGCCACGCTGTCCATGACGGTGGAGAAGCATCACACCAACGGGCACGACATCTGCCATGGGGGCTACATCTTCACGCTGGCGGATTCCGCTTTCGCCTTTGCCTGCAACTCCTATAACCAAATCGCTGTCGCACAGCACAATTCCATCACCTTCATCGCGCCCGGCGCACTTGGTGACCGACTGACGGCGGTCGCGCGCGAGGTGGCGCGGTTCGGGCGCTCGGGCATCTATGACGTGCGGGTTGAAAACCAGGAGGGCAAGCGCATCGCGGAATTCCGAGGCAATTCCCGCGTGATCAGCGGAACGCATTTCGAGGTGGAGGCCTGAGAGCTTCGGGAGAGAGACATGAAAGACCTGACCCCAAGAAAAGAAGAACTGGATCCCATTGAAATCGCTTCACGCGATGAAATCCAGGCCCTGCAGCTGGTGCGCCTCAAATGGTCGCTGAACCATGCCTATGAGAACGTGCCGCACTACAGGAAGAGTTTTGACGCCGCTGGCGTCCATCCCGACGATCTGAAACAGCTCTCCGATCTCTCGAAATTCCCCTTCACCGTGAAGACGGATCTCCGCGACAATTATCCCTTCGGCATGTTTGCCGTGCCGCGCGAGAAAGTGGTGCGCATTCACGCCTCGTCCGGCACCACCGGCAAGCCGACCGTGGTGGGCTATACCGCAAAGGACATCGACACCTGGGCCGAAGTGATGGCGCGCTCCATCCGCGCATCCGGCACACGCCCCGGTGATGTCGTGCATGTGGCCTATGGTTACGGGCTCTTCACTGGCGGGCTTGGCGCGCATTACGGTGCGGAACGGTTGGGCGCAACGGTTGTGCCGGCCTCCGGCGGGATGACAGCGCGCCAGGTCACGCTGATCGAGGATTTTCAGGCGCAAGCCATCATGGTCACCCCCTCCTACATGCTGTCGATCCTGGATGAATACCGGGCGCAGGGTCTCGACCCGCGGAAAAGCCCGCTTCAGGTGGGCATATTCGGCGCAGAGCCCTGGACCAACGCCATGCGCGCCGAAATCGAAGACGCATTCGACATGCATGCGGTCGATATATATGGCCTGTCGGAGGTGATGGGGCCGGGCGTGGCGAACGAATGCGTGGAGACCAAGGACGGGCTGCACATATGGGAAGACCATTTTTATCCGGAGATCATAGACCCGGAGACGGGCGACGTTCTACCGGACGGTGAACTGGGCGAACTCGTTTTCACCTCACTGACCAAGGAAGCCTTCCCCATCGTGCGCTACCGCACCCGCGACCTGACGCGCCTCCTTCCCGGCACGGCACGGTCCATGCGCCGTATGGAAAAGATCACCGGCCGCTCGGACGACATGATGATCCTGCGCGGAGTGAACGTCTTCCCGACCCAGATCGAGGAACAGATCCTCACGGTGAAGGGCCTTGCGCCGCATTTCCAAATCGAACTCACGCAGGAAGGCCGCATGGATGCCATGACGATCCACGTGGAAATGGCTTCGCTTGAAGCCGGCGACGACGTGCGGCTTGCCGCCTGCCATCAACTCGGCGAGCGCATCAAGGATGTGGTCGGCGTGACGGTACGTGTCCACGCGGCCGATCCCGGCAGCGTGGCCCGTAGCCAGGGCAAGGCGGTGCGCATCGTCGACAAACGGGCCAAACAGTGAGCGGTCCGGACATGCATGCGTACCCGCCCTATGAGAGCTGCTGATGGCCCGCACCCGCGCCAAGGACTACGACGATAAGCGCGACGCCATATTGCATGGCGCGGCGCGCATTTTTGCGCGCGACGGCTACGACCGCGCCTCGATGAACCAGCTTGCGACCGAATTGGGTGTCTCTAAGGCTCTCCTCTATCACTACTATGCCTCCAAGGAAGCGCTGCTTTTCGACATTATCGAAACGCATCTTCAGGACCTGGTGGAGGCGGTGGAAGAGGCGGACTGCCGGGAGGCTGCACCCCGGGATCGCCTCGAAGGGCTGGTCACCGCCCTGCTTGAAGCCTACCGCGATGCCGACAACGAACACCGCGTCCAGCTTTCCGGTCTGCAACTCCTGCCTGATGCGCAACAGGAAGAGTTGAAAGCGCTGGAGCGGCGTCTGGTGGCGACCTTCGCCGAGGCTGTAAGGCAGGTGAATCCGAGCGCGTTCGACAACAGGCCCCTTCTGAAACCGGTCACAATGAGCCTGTTCGGCATGCTTAACTGGTTCTACATGTGGTTTCGGGAGGATCGCGGTATCTCACGGCACGACTATGCAAAACTCGCGACCCATCTGCTTGTGAGCGGTGTGAAGGAGATCTCCTGACAATCTTGCCCGTTCTGCGATCCCGTGGCATTTGGGAAAGATGGATGCGCCAACAGAACCTGTCGAAACGACCCTTTCCGAGCTGATCGACCGTCTGCACCGACGCGGCCGACTCAGGGTCTGGTCGCTGGTCATCACCCTTTTCGGCGACGCCATCGTGCCCCGTGGCGGCGAGGCACCGCTTGCGAGCCTTCAGGACGTGATGGCACGGCTCGGCATCGAGGCCGGCGCGCTGCGCACTGCCATGTCGCGGCTTGCCAGCGACGGCTGGGTGGTGCGTGAGCGGCGCGGACGAAACTCGTTCTTCTCCCTCGACAAGCACGGCCAGCATGCCTTCGATCTCGCGACGCGACGTATCTATGCGGCCGGTGCGCCTGGCTGGGATGGTTCCTGGACAGTCGCCATCGCACCGCCCGGCGGCCATCGCGCTCATGACGAAGCTTTGAAGGACAGCGGGTTCCTCAAGATCGCTGAAGGCGTGTATCTCCTGCCTCGCACCCTTGAGCCGAATTACGACGCCACGCTTGCCGATACGCTCATAATCCACGGCTCCAGTGCCGAACATCCGCAGATGTTGCGAAGCCTGTGGCCCTCGGACGAGATCGCCAACGCCTATGCGGGGCTGATCGCCGATTATGCGCCGCTGGCCGCACAGCTTGCCAGCACGCCCCTGCCCACCCCCATCGACGCCATGGCGGCGCGCACGCTGCTCATCCATGACTGGCGACGCATCGTGCTGCGCGACCCCGGCCTGCCAATCGCACTTCTTCCTCAGGACTGGCCCGGCGAGCATGCGCGCAAGCTGGTGGGCGGTATCTATGCCAGTCTGAGCGGGCCGAGCGAAGCATGGCTCGACGGGACGGGGTTGCCACCACTCATCGACGCAGACGCCTTCAAGCACCGTTTCGGTGCCTGATCAACCCTCAGGCGATAGCGCCAGAATGACAAGTCCGAGAATGGTCACCACCGCCCCGGCCATGACGGAAAAGCTCGCCCATCCATGGCCGAGCAGGCCTTCGAACACGATGATCAGCGTCGGCGTTAGATAATTGTACGCAAGCACCTTGGAGGCCGGTAGCCGCAGGGCCGCGAACTGAAGCAGGAAGAAGGTGCCGGCGGTCGTGAAGATCGCCAGATAAAAGATCGCGATCCAGGTGACCGAAGGAAGGGAAAGCCAGTCCGTCGCGGCGATCTCGCCCACACCGTAAACGCCGATGAGCAGACCGGTCGCCAAAAGCGTCCAGAAAGTGAAGGCAATAACCGGCTCGCCGCGATTGTAGAGCCGCACAAGCGAGGCGTAGGCCGCGTGTCCCACGACACCGGCAAAAAAGATCAGCTCGCCTTCGCCCATATCGAAGCGGCGCATCGCCTCGAGATCGCCATCGAAAATAACCCACACGGAGCCGAGCCCGGCCAGAACGAGACTTGGAACCACAAGCCCGCGCGGCACCTGCCGGAGGAAGAGAAAACCGAAAAATGCGCTCAACAGAGGCATCAACGTGAAGACCGCGCCGGTGGAAACCGGGCTTGTCATGCCAAGCGCCACAAACATGGTGACAAAGTAGAACGCCATCAGGCCGCCCAGCACCAGAAAGCGCCATGGCGCCTTGGGCAAGGGAAGCTGCTGGCGAAGCACGAAACGCACCACCAAACCCATGAAGAGAATGCCGATCAGGAAACGGGCGGCATTAAGCGCGACAGGCCCGATATGCGGCGCCGCGAGCGAACCCAGAGAGAAGGATCCGGCCACCAGTATGGCAAAGCCGAGCATGGCGAGGTGCCCGAGCTTTTTTTGTGCTCCCGTGGCGCTTTTTCGGTGCGCATCGCGCCGCGCCATCTTCGTATCCACGGTTTCCGTCAATGCGCCCTCCCGCTCTTGTCTCCCTGCCTAAAGGAACGGCCGGGAAATCGGAACCGATTTCCCGGCTGTTCGGCAAAAAGTCGGATCGTGGATCAGCTATTGGCAATGATCAGGAGAAATCCGCCGGCGAGTGCGACGTTGGAAACGACACCATTGATGCGTGCGACCCGATCAGGTCCGTCATGATCCCAGAAATTGTGAAAGATCAAGGTTGCAATGACGAGAAAGACGATCAACCCAGCCGCCGCATAGGCAGGGTAGATGCCCGCGATCAGCAACGTGCCCGCCACGCACTGGAGCGCGATCCCGGCAAAAAGCGCGGCCCGCGCCAGAGGCACGCCGCGGCCCGCAAGAACACCTGTCAGAAACGGAATGTTGCCGAGGTTGCGCAGTCCGGCGAACACGAACGCACCCCCCAGGAGCAAGCTTCCCAAAAACGGCAAAAACAGGATATCGGAATTGAACATGGGGTTTTCTTTCACGCTTGCCCCGCCCCTTTCGGGCGGGGTGGTTGTGCTTGTAAGGATCAGGCGGCGGCGATTTCCTGGTCGCCGACGATTGGATGAACCGAGCGGAACGGGATCACCACCCGGTTCCAGACATTGATCAGACCGATAAGCACCGACAGCTTTACCAGTTCCTCCTCGGAGAAATGCTCCAACATATGCGCATAGAGGGCATCCTCGACGGGGCCATCGGAGATCTTCGTCAGGCGTTCAGTCCAGGTGAAAGCCGCACGCTCACGGTCCGTATAAAGCGGCGATTCCCGCCAAGCCGACACCAGATGCACGCGCTGTTCGCTCTCGCCATCCCGCCGGGCTTCGCGGGTGTGCATATCGACGCAGTAACCGCACCCATTGATCTGCGAGGCGCGCAGATTCACCAGATGGGTGAGCCCGCGATCCAGGCCGGATTCGTCCACCGCCTTCTTGAGGTTCAGCACGGCACCGAGCAGCTTCGGGTCGGTTTTCATGTAGTTCAGACGTTCCTTCACGGTCATTTCCTTTCATTGCGGGAGGATAAGTTCAGCCTTGCGGACGCTGGTTGCGGTCCACAAAGGCACAACCGAACGCGATCGATCGGGGGTCGGCGGTCGCTTCGTAATTGGAGATCACATCCGAGAGCCGCGTTTTGCGCAGTTCGGCGCGATAGGCCTGTTCGGCGCGCAGCATGGCAATGTTGATGCCACATGGCTGCGCGTAGGCCTGCGGTTCCAGCGCACCCGGTCCGCGCTGGCGAATTTCAGCGCAGCGAAACGCCGGCTTCGGCCCCTCGATGGCGAGCACCACGTCAAGCAAGGTGACCGCCTCGGCAGAACGCGCGAGACGATAACCGCCATGCGGTCCGGAAACGGATTCCAGAATGCCCGCCGCCGCCAGCGTCTTCAGATGCTTCAGCAGATAGCTGGGCGAGAGGCCGTGATACTCGGCAAGCGCGCTGGCAGGCATGGTCCGCCCCTCTTCCAACTGTGCAAGCAGTGTAGCGCAATGGATCGCCGCTTCGACGCCTTCACTGAGTTTCATTTCGCTCTCCTAATCATGGATATTTAATATCCTGGATATTTTATAACTACAATAGGAGTGAGAATGGCTTCTGACTCATCCTGACAGGACCATGGCAGGAAGTCGGCCGGTTAAGATAATCGAGTTTTCGCATTGGATCCCTGAGGATCCGGGCCTCATCGCGACCGAGCCGGCCACCAACGGTTTCGGCCTCACCTCAAACGGACGACATGCGCTCGCACGTCCTTGCCCCTTCTGTTGATGAACAAAGCCTGTCCCCAACCGTCCCGGGAACATGCGCAGCGTTCCAGCAAATCTATATTCACCAACCGTTCCACCGGTCGCAAAAGCTTGTACTGCTCGAACAGCATCGCCCTTTCCAGCTCGAACGGATGCAGCCCCGCCTCACCCGCTTTCCCCAGTCCCCAAAGCGCTTCGTACCAGGCTATCAGCGGCAGACCGCCCGCCTTCCGCAATTTCGATGTCTTCGACGAGATCG
Organism: uncultured Nitratireductor sp.; assembly: GCF_913053745.1. Classification (GTDB taxonomy): domain Bacteria; phylum Pseudomonadota; class Alphaproteobacteria; order Rhizobiales; family Rhizobiaceae; genus Nitratireductor. The sequence goes on along the minus strand of NZ_CAJXGF010000004.1, from coordinate 43,924 downwards.
CCGGCTCCGGTGTATCCGATGGTTTACGCGGTAGGCAGATATGGGGCCAGTGCCTCGCCCGACGTCCAGCGGGTGTGCAAATCCGTCATGCGACGACTATCCCGAGCGCCTGAAACGATTGCTGAAGAAGAATGACGGGGTGATCCTCACCCGACAGACGGTCTCAGGGTGGGCGAGATCGGGAACGGCGGCACTGCGCCGCCGCTCTCTACATCTATTCGGCTGCCACCTTGGACGGGTTGTTCGGGTGCGTCGTCCAGTTGGCATAGACCGGCTCGACCTTTTCGCCCGTGCGCTTGTCGAGCGCTCCGGCAGCCAGCGGCACCATGTCTATGCAGCCTTCGACCGGACAGACATTGACGCAAAGATTGCAGCCGACGCATTCTTCCTCGATCACTTCGAAATGGCGCTTGCCGTCGACCATGGCGGTGATCGCCTGATGCGAGGTGTCCTCGCAGGCAATATGGCAACGCCCGCACTTAATGCACTGATCCTGATCGATGCGAGCCTTTGTGACATAGTTGAGGTTCAGATACTGCCAATCGGTCACATTGGGCGTCGCCCGGCCTACCACCTCGTCCAACGACGCAAGCCCTTTGGCGTCCATCCAGTTTTCCAGCCCCTCGACCATTTCCTCGACGATCTTGAAACCGTAGGTCATGGCGGCAGTGCATACCTGTACGGTGCCAGCGCCCAGCGCCAAAAACTCGGCCGCGTCGCGCCAGGTGGTGACGCCGCCGATGCCGGAGATCGGCAGGCCGGCAAGCGCCGGATCGCGGGCGATTTCGGCAACCATGTTGAGCGCGATCGGCTTCACCGCCGGACCGCAATAGCCGCCATGCGACCCCTTGCCGTCGATGGTCGGCTCGGGCGCGAAACTGTCGAGATCGACCGCCGTAATCGAATTGATCGTGTTGATGAGCGAGACCGCATCCGTACCGCCGGCATGCGCCGCGCGCGCGGGCTTGCGCACATCGGTGATGTTCGGTGTCAGCTTGGTGATGACCGGCATGCGCGTGGTCTGCTTGCACCAACGCACAACCATCTCGACATACTCGGGCACCTGGCCGACGGCCGACCCCATACCGCGCTCGCTCATGCCATGCGGGCAGCCGAAATTGAGCTCGATACCATCGGCTTCGGTCTCCTCGACCAACGGCAGGATCGCCTTCCATGCCGCCTCCTCGCAGGGCACCATGAGCGAGACGATGAGCGCCCGGTCCGGCCAGTTCTTCTTGACCTGCTTGATCTCCCGCAGATTCAGATAGAGATCGCGGTCGGTGATCAATTCGATGTTGTTCAAGCCCAGAAGCCGGCGGTCCGCGCCCCAGATCGCGCCATAACGCGGCCCGTTGACATTGACGACGGGCGGTCCCTCTTCGCCGAGTGTTTTCCACACGACGCCGCCCCAGCCCGCCTTGAAGGCGCGCTCGACATTGTAAGCCTTGTCCGTGGGCGGTGCGGATGCAAGCCAGAAGGGATTGGGAGACTTGATACCAACGAAATTGCTGCGAATGTCTGCCATGGTTTTCCGCTCCTCAGCCGGCCAATGCGCGATGAATGCTCTCGGCCGCGTCGCGCCCCTGCGCGACCGCCGAGACGGTGAGATCGTCACCGCCGGCGATGCAGTCGCCTCCGGCCCAGACCTTCGGCATGGAGGTGCGTCCTTCCGCATCCACCTTGATGCGGCGTCCCTCCAGCGCAACCGACGCGGTGCTGCCATTGAGCACGCCCGCCTCGAACGACTGACCGATCGCCTTGAAGACCTGATCGGCGCGCAGGGTCAACGTCTCACCCGTGCCTGAAAGCCTGCCGTCCTTCAGCGCCGTGTATTCAAGCTCGATCCCGCTCACCGTGCCGTTTTCGGCGACGATGCGCACAGGCTGTAACCAGTGCCGGATGATGACACCCTTCGAGGCCGCCAGATCCTGCTCGAACTCCGACGCGTTCATGTGTTCCTGGCCGCGCCGGTAGCAGATCGTGACCTCTTCCGCGCCCAGAAGCCGTGCCTGAACTGCGGCATCGATGGCGGTCATGCCACCGCCAATGACGACGACGCGCCGACCGACCGGCAGGGTCGCGAGATCCTTTGCCTGACGCAGATGGGCAATGTAATCGACGGCACTCTCGACGCCCTCGGCTTCCTCGCCACGCGCACCGAGCGCATTGACGCCGGCAAGCCCCATGCCGAGAAAGACGGCGTCATGGTCGCGGGTCAGGTCACCGAGCGAGAAATCCCGCCCCAGCGCCTTTCCTTGCTCGAGCACGATACCGCCGATGGCCGTCACATAGTCCACTTCGGCCTGGGCGAAGCCGTCCGGGGTCTTGTAGGCGGCGATGCCGAATTCGTTCAGTCCGCCAGGCTTGGGCCGCGCCTCGAAAACGGTCACATCGTGGCCGTGCACGGCCAGACGGTGCGCGCAGGCCAGTCCCGCAGGCCCGGCCCCGACAATGGCGATACGTTTGCCGGTGGGAGCCGCACGCTCATAGAATTGCGCGTCGGCCTGCATGGCCGCGTCGGTGGCATAACGCTGAAGCCTGCCGATCTGAACCGGCTTGCCCTCCGCCTCCTCGCGTACGCAGGCCTCTTCGCAAAGCGTCTCCGTGGGGCAGACACGGGCGCACATGCCACCCAGGATGTTCTGATCGAAGATCGTCTTGGCCGAGCCCAACGGATTGTCCGTCGCGATCTGCCGGATGAACATGGGGATGTCTATCGATGTCGGGCACGCCGTTGTGCACGGCGCGTCGTAGCAGAAGTAACAGCGATCCGCTTCAACGGCCGCTTCATGGCGATCGAGCGGCGGATGCAGGTCGGCGAAGTTCTTTTCGTAATCCTTATCGGAAAGGCGGCCGGCGGCGATGCCGTCCGCGTAGAGACCATCAGCCATTCCGTATTCCCCTTATATTATTGGGAACAGGCTAACGCAGTTTCATTTTTTTATCAATCGGTCAAATTTCCAAACTGCGCACATCTCATTGAATTAAAAGATGATTTTAAAACTCATATTTACGAGTAACCGGCATTCAAACGACAACGCCGACCAGACAGCCGGCGCTCGCGACGTTGGAGAAGGGAAACCGCTGTCAGTAGACCTCGATAGAACCGATCGCATCGTCGAAATAGCCGCGCAATCTGCGAAGATCGCGCGTGATCGTTTCGCACCGGCCGCCGAAATTGCGTCGACCGCAAATGCGCGCCTCCGCACCCCCCTCCACCTTTATCGAGGAGATGCGATCGTACCACTGGCGCGGCAACCGCGCTGCACCGTCGCCGGCATCGAAGCAGAGCCGTGCGCCGCGGAACTCGCTGTGTTCATAGAAACAGGCGCGGCGGATGCGTTCGAAATCGTCCTCATCGCCGGCGCGCCGGCGATGAACTCGGTAGGAAGCCACCGCGCTGCGACCACGCAGGAGGCGCACATCGCGCGTCAACAGGTCACAGCGGCCGCGATGGTTTCGCCGCGAGCAGATTTCGAGCGAAGTGCGTTTGCCGACCCGAATGGATGCCACCCGGCCATCCCAGCGGTCGGCAATCGCCCGTGCATCGTCGCCAATGCCCGCACAGAAGGGACGGCCCCGATAGTCCGGCCGATCGTAGAAACAGACATTGCGCGGCGTAGGCCGGCGGACCCCTTCGAAACGGTCGTCGTCGAACCCTTCATCCTCGCTGCGGCCTTCATCCAGCTCACGCAACACGAAGTCGAACAGTTCGATCCCCAGCGCCGCACCGATATCGGAGACCGGGCGGTCCTGAAATCGCCGGCGCGTGTCGCGCAGATGGCGCGCCGATACCCAGCCCGACCGCGCCGCATATCCCACCTCGCACCATTCATAGCGGTCCGTGCAGCGCAGGATCCCCACCCGCGCACCGCGCGGTATCGTGAGGACGGCGCGGTAATCCGTGCCCGGTCCCTGATGCATGTCGAGATTGGTCGTCACAACGGCCTGGACGCGTTGCTGCGCCCTTGCCGGTGGCGAAATGCCAACGCCAAGGGAAGCGACAAGCGCCAGAACGAGGAAACGAAGAACCCGGGACGGCATGCGAATCTCCTTTCACAGACCTTTCAGTCAGCGCAAAGTGATTCAAAAACAGCACGATATCCAGACATCGATCGCCCTGAACGCCTCCGCGAAGATCGTGTCGCTGCGGCGGGCCGGCTCAGCGCGGTTTCTTGCCGAACACGCGGACGTATTCTTCGAAGCCACCCCTGGCGAGCGCCTTGGCCTGTTTCACCCAGTCGTCACGTTCGATGCGTCCCTTGAAACGCAGATGCGCGTCCACCCACTGGCGCTCCGCTTTCTTCCAGGCGGCGATCTGCGCATATGTGTAGATGCCGAGATCGTTGAGACGCTCTTCAAGCTTGGGGCCGACTCCCGAAATCAGCTTAAGGTCGTCGGGTTTCCCGGGTTTACGCATGCCTGCAGGCTGGATGCCAGCCGATTTTCTCGCGGTTGCCGGTTTCACGCGCGTGGACGCGGCCTGGCGTCCCGCTCCGGCTTCTCCCAGGACACGCTTGGGCGACGAGCTGCCAGGCACCGCTGAGCGTCCAGCCGCCGCTGCCCTTACGGACTTGCGGCGACCGGCAACGGGACGGATATCGCCCTTGGCGCGTTCCTTCCGGCTCGCTGCCTTCGCCTTGCCTTTCTTCCGAGCAGGCTCGTCATTTTTTTTGGCCGGCTCGTCGAAACTGATCACCGGCTCCATCGTTTCGAGCGCCGCGTCATCCAGCCAACACAGGCTGAAATGACCGTCGCCCAGATCTTTCAAAGGCGGAACTTCGCGTTCGCACTTGCCGCCCGGCACCTGGTCCTTGTAGCGACAACGCGTCTGGAACGGGCAGCCGGATGGCGGATTCATCGCCGAGGGAATATCCCCTTCCAGAACAATGTGCTTCTTGCGTACCGACGTGTCGGCAATCGGGATCGCCGAAAGAAGCGCCTCTGTATAGGGATGATAAGGCGGCGCGAAAATCTGGTCGGTCGTGCCCTGTTCGACAATATGCCCGAGATACATGACCACCACGCGGTCGGCCAGGTAGCGCACGACGGATAGATCGTGGCTGATGAACAGCATGGTGGTCTTGTTCTTGCGCTGGATGTCCATCAGCAGCTCGGTCACCGCCGCCTGCACGGAGACATCGAGCGCGGAAACGGGCTCGTCGGCCACCACGACCTTGGCGTTGCCTGCAAAAGCGCGGGCCACGCCGATGCGCTGTTTCTGACCGCCGGAAAGCTGACGCGGCATACGCTCCGCGAAGGCGCGCGGCAATTTCACCAGATCGAGAAGTTCCAGCATGCGCTGCTTGCGGTCGGCCAGCGTGCGTCCGATGTTGAACTTCTCCAGCGTGCGAACGATCTGCGAACCGACGGAATGGCTCGGATTGAGCGTGTCGAACGGGTTCTGGAACACCATCTGAACGCCAGCAACCGTCCCCGTGTCGCGTTCTTCCACCGGCGTCGCCTGGATCGGCTCGTTTCCCAGCACCACTTCACCGTCCGTCGCCGTCTCCAATCCCAGTAGAACTTTGGCGAGCGTCGACTTGCCACAACCGGATTCGCCGACGATGGCGACCGTTTCGGATTCGCGCGCCTCGAAGCTGATCTGCTCGTTGGCCTTCACTGTCTTGGTATCGCCGCCGCCGAAAATGCTGTTCGCGGCAACGTGGTAGTATTTTTTGAGATTGTCGATCTTCAGCATCGGCGCGCCGGGCTCGATCGGTTCCTTCTCGTCGAGCGCGCCTTCCGGCAGGGCGTTCCAGTCAATCTCGTCGAAGCGCAGGCAGCGCGAATGGTGCCGCTTATGGCCCTTGATCGGCAGCATCGGCACCTCGCCTGAATCGCACAATCCCGCTTTGAAATGCTGACAACGCGGGCCGAAATTGCAGCCCTTCGGCCGTTCGTGCGGCAACGGCAACTGACCGGGAATGGCGATCAGCGGGCGAGCGTTCTTGTCGGCGCCGGGCAGCGGTATGGAGCGGAAAAGTCCTTGTGTATAGGGATGGCGCATGCGGTCGAATACATCCTCGACCCTGCCAGTCTCCACCGCCTCGCCGGAATACATCACGGTAACCCGGTCGCAGGTTTCCAGGATCAGCCCGAGATTGTGCGACACGAAGATCATCGACGTGCCGTACTCCTTGCCCAGTCCCTTGACCAGTTCGACGATGCCGGCCTCGACCGTCACATCCAGGGCGGTCGTCGGTTCGTCGAGCAGCAACAATGCCGGTTTGGACAGAAGCGCCATGGCGATCACGATGCGCTGCTGCTGGCCTCCGGACAGCTGATGCGGGAAAGAACGCATCATCCGCTCAGGGTCCGGTAGACGCACCGCGCGCACCATCTCCAGTGCCCGATTCCAGGCCTCTTCCTTGGATACCTTGTCGTGGATCAGCGGCACTTCCATGAGTTGCCTGCCGACCTTCATGGCCGGGTTCAAGCTCGCCATCGGCTCCTGATAAATCATCGCGATTTCGTTGCCGCGAACCTGACGCAGTTCTTCCTCGCTCATGTCGGCCATGTCGCGGCCCTTGAACCGGATACGCCCCCCAACGATCTGCCCGACATTGGAAAGGTCCCGCATGATCCCCAAAGAGACCGTCGATTTGCCGCAACCGGATTCACCGACAATGCCCATAGCCTCGCCGGGCATGACCTCGCAGGAAAAGTCCATTACAGCCGGGATCTCGCCGGCGCGCGTGAAGAACGAGATGGACAAGTTCTCGATTTCGAGGATCGGCTTGCCCGCCTTCCCGGCTCGCGTGATGCTGATGGCTTCGTTCATGGCGTCGCTCTCAGTGTTTATCCTCAATCCTTCAGCGATTGCTCACGCAATGCGTCGGCAAGCAGATTCAGCCCCAGCACAAAGGACATGAGCGCAAAGACCGGTGGCAGCGCCGGATGCACATAAGCGCGCAGAAGGCGGCTTGATTCCTTGATACCCGTACCCCAGTCGGGGCTTTCCGGCGCCAGACCAAGGCCGAAATAGCCGAGCGTGCCAAGCAGGATCGTCGTGTAGCCGATGCGCAGACACACATCGACGATGAGCGGCCCGCGCGCGTTGGGCAGAACTTCCCAAAGCATGATGTACCAAGGGCTTTCGCCGCGTGTTTGGGCGGCCGCCACATAGTCCCGCGTCTTGATGTCCATCACCAGTCCGCGCACTATGCGGAAAACGCCGGGTGAAGAGGCGAACACCACCGCCACGAAGATGTTGAGCTGGTTCGAACTGATCGAGATGATGCCGAGCGGATCGGCATTGAACACCAGCCCGACATAAACCCAGCCCCCGATCAGAAGCGTCAGCGCCAGTTGTATCGCCAGCAATTGCGGACGGCTGCGGTAGCGCGTCCAGAACAGCGTCACGAAAAACACGATCGGGAAGATGAAGAAAGTGCCCGCCATCCATTGCGGAATCGGCGTCTCACGAATGCCCGGCGTGACCAAAAGATAAAACAGCAGGATGACCGGGAAGGCCAGAACCAGATTGGCGAGGAACGACAGGAAGCTGTCTATGCGGCCGCCGTAATAGCCGGCAGGCAGGCCGAGCGTGGTTCCGACCATCAGCGCGAACAGTGTGGCAGCAGGAGCGATGATGAGCACAATCTGACTGCCAAAGACCATGCGCGAAAAGACGTCGCGCGCAAGCCGATCGCCACCGAAAAGGAATGCCTGTCCCGTCTCCGGTTCCAGGGCGCCTGGCACGACATTTTTCATGATGGGGAACTGCGCCAGCGGATCGAAGGGGGCGACCGTGCCCGCGAAGATGGCCGTAAACAGCCAAAAACAACAGATCATCACACCGGCGACTCCGACGCCGGTATCGAACAGGTGTCCGTAGAGCCCCAGTTGCTTGCGGAAGCGCAAACTGAAGAAGAGAATGATCACGAGCGCCACCCAGACCGGCCAGAAGCGCGCAAGAACACCGAGGATGATGCCGAAGGTTCCGATATAATCCACTTGCATCGCGTGTCCTCCCTACTGCACGCGAATGCGCGGATTGAGATAGGCATAGCCGACGTCGGAAATAAGCTGCGTCGACAGCACAACGAAGACCGACACAAGCGAACAACCGAGCAAAAGGTCGATATCGTTGTTGCTCGCCGCCTCCACGAGCGTGAAACCGAACCCCTGATAGCGGAACATCACTTCCACGATGACAACGCCCGTCAGAAGCCATGGAAACTGCAGCATGATGACCGTAAACGGCGCAATCAGCGCGTTGCGCAGGGCATGCTTGATAACCACGGCCTTAAAGCCGAGCCCCTTCAGGCGGGCGGTGCGGATATATTGCTGCGTCATCACCTCGACCATCGAGGCCCGCGTCATGCGCGCAATATAACCGATGCCGTATATGGCCATGGTCATGACCGGCAAAGTGAAATTGTAGAAGGAAATGCCCTGCCTGGTGGCCGTGGCGGCCGAGCCGTTGAGCCAGCCGAGCCACGAAGCGAAAATGACCGCGAAGATCACGCCCGAGACATATTCGGGCGTCGCCGTGGTGGCGATCGAGGCAACGGACAGGGTGCGGTCGGTCCGGCTGCCCTCGCGCATCCCCGCCAGGACGCCGATCAGAAGCGCCACGGGCACCATCACCACCATCACCCAGAACATGAGAATGCCGGTGGCCCCGAGCGCGGGAAAAAGCTTTTCGGAAACCGGCACCTTGAACTTGGTGGAGCACCCGAAATCGCCCTGCAGAATGCCGCCGTAATAGGGTTCGGCGGGTTCGTCGCAATAGGAAAAACGCGGGCTGGCAACACCGGTCTCGGGGTCGATATTCGGCTGCTTCTGCACCACGCCGAGCCACTGGCCGTAACGCACGAAGAAATTCTGCCGGTAGCCGTTCTTCTGAAGCCAGCTTTCCAACTCCTCAGCCGACGACCGCATGTCGAGCTGACTGATGGCAAGCTTCTTCAGATTCGGTTCCAGATTGACCAGAAAGAAAACGACAAGGGTGAGGCACAACATGGTCAATGCCATGACACCCAGACGTCTCACGATAAAGCCAAACACGGTTTCCCCTCCCCCGTATGCGGAGGTTGTTATTGATCTCCAGTGCAAAAGGGGCCCGTTCGGGCCCCTTCCTGCTTAACCGGTCTCACCCTTCGTCGAGCCAGACCTTTTCCAGATCGATCTCGAAGGTCTGGTGCATGCCGTGGTTCTTCACGGTCTCCACCGAGTGATTGTAGAGCTTGCGCCAGTAGGGCTGGATGATGATTCCCGAATTCTGGATGATCTCCTCGATCTTCTTCATCACCTCGCGGCGGCTGTCGGGATCGGGAATGGCCAGCGCCTCTTCGATCAGCTTGTCGAGCTCCGGATTGGAATAGGCCGACTCGTTCCACGCTTCACCGGTGCGGTAGGCAAGCGCCACCACCTGTATGCCAAGCGGGCGCATGTTCCAGTTGGTCATGGAGAAAGGATATTTCGTCCAGTCGTTCCAAAAGGTAGAGCCTGGCAGAACGGTGCGTTTGACCTTGAATCCGGCCTCGCGAAGCTGGGCGGCGATCGCATCGCCGGTGTTCTTGTGCCAGTCCTCATCCACCGTGATGAGCTCGTGCTCGTAGTCCATCTGGCCGGCCTCTTCCATGAGCGCCTTGGCCTCTTCCACATTGCGCTCGCGCTTGGGAAGCTCGGCATACTCGGGATGGATCGGGCAGACATGGTGGTTCTCGGCAACGTCGCCGGCATTGTCGTAGCCCAGCGCCAGAACCGTGGGGTTGTCGACTGCGCGCTGCAGCGCCTGACGCACCTTCTCGTCGTCATAGGGCTTGTTGTTGACATTGCTGCGCGCCACCAGGGTCGTCGCCGTGGTGACTTCGGATTTCACCAGCCCGATCGCGTCGAGAATATCGACGAAATCCGCCGTGGTCTCGTAGTTTGTATGAATTTCGCCGGACTCGAAAGCGCTGACAGTGGCCGAGGGATCCGTGCCGTAATCGATGAATTCAATGCCGTCGAGATAGGCCTCGCCGCCCCACCACTGGCCGTCTTCGCGCTTCTTCAGCTCGACGCGGTTGCCGACCTCATAGGACACCAGTTCGAAAGGACCGGTGCCGATCGGATTTGCAACGAAGTCACGGCCCGTTTCGTCGAAGGTCGGGTGCACGATCAGGCCCGGATAGTCGGCCATGCCCGGAATGATCGAAATATCGGGAGCCGACAGGTTGAGCTTGACCGTCATGTCGTCGACCTTCTCGACGGCACCTTCGCGAACCTTCTTGGTTTCCGGGTCGATGAGAGCGGACATGCGCGCCGGCATGGAGTTGCCTTCCACCGTCTGGTCGCACCAGCGGTTGATGTTGTAGATCACATCGTCCGCGGTGAAGGCGTCGCCATTGTTCCAGGTCACGTCCGGCCGCACGTGAAGAATGTATTCCGTGGCGTCCTCATTCACCTCCCAGCTTTCCAGAAGCTTGCCCTCGAAGGTGAAGTCGCGGGTGTATTTCACCAGCGGTTCAAGTGTCTGGCGCATGGCGTTTGCAATTTCCGACCAGTCGGCCGTGCGCGGATCCTTGGGATCCTTGATGAACATGGCAACGCGCAGCGTGCCGCCCGTCTTCGGCTCCTGTGCGACAGCGTGCGTGGGCGCGGCCATCCCCAACATGCCATAGGCGGCCGCGGTAGAGGCGCCGAGCGCACTTGCAAGCGCGAGAAACTCACGCCGGTCCATTCTGCCGGCACGTGCCTCGTCCGCCATTTCGGCGACGCGGGCCGGCACCTTCTCGCCATTGCTCTTGAAAAACGTCATCGACGCACTCCCATTTTTTGCCGTTCTCGGTTTACGATCAGCATTTCCCATCCCGTCCCCGATGTCAAAAAATCCCAGGGTTCGGAGACCGAATTCTGCAATTTTCTCGACAATTCCAATGACGGATTTGCGACAGGATTGCCGCAAAAGCGATATGAAAAGCCGATTCTTCTACAATAGCAAAGCACCCTGCTGACAATGCTTGACTTAGGCCAGTGAAGACGAAGGTCCAGAATGCACCATTCGATTGACGTTGCCTGGGTCGCTTGATAATCGATTTCGGTTCGCTTGAGGTGCTCCGACGGGTGTTCGCCTGCCGGGGAAAAGGGAACACGGAACGGTCTTTCTCGAAAAGGCCGCAGCCGTGGCTGCTCCCGCAACTGTAAGCGCAGAGGCGCCTCCAAAGCCACTGGGTGCAAGCCCCGGGAAGGCGAGGCAGCCGACGAAGCGCGAGCCAGGAAACCTGCCTCGAGCCGTCACCGACCGGATGCGGGACGCTTCCGGGGCTGTGGATCCCGCAGTGGTGACGAAAGTCACCGCTGGCGGGGGAACGAACGATGACGGCAATCGCTCTCCAGCAAACGAAGAATGTTTTTCAAGGGAGGGCGCGCATGCTTTCAACGCGACATCGGACCCGGCTTCTACTCGGCGTATCGGCACTGCTGTCCGGCTTCGGCACCGCAGTGGTGCAGGCGCAGGCGCAAGACTATCCACTCGACACGCTGGTCATCAGCCCCAACCGTATACCGGCGAACGCCTCCAAGGTCGGATCGACGGTGGACATCGTCGAGCGGGAGGAAATCGAGCAGCAATCGCTTCCGCTGGCGCTCGATTATCTCGGCCTTCTGCCCGGTATAAGTCTCTCATCGCCGGGCGGCGCGGGCGCGGAGGGCAGCCTGTCGATCCGTGGTGCCCCCCGCCGCTATGTGAAGACGCTCTATAACGGCATCGACATTTCCGATCCCACCAACACGCAGGTTCAGACTTCTTATCAGTACCTTTTGTCCGGCGGCCTGCAGAGTATTGAAGTGCTCAAGGGGTCGCAAAGCACGCTTTATGGCTCGGACGCCATAGCCGGCGTGATCAGCCTTTCGACACTGAGCGACATCGAACCCGGCATCGCTCATATCGTCCAAGGTGAAGGAGGCTCGAATGGCACGTTCGGCGGCTCCTACGGTTTCCGGGCGGCCAGCGAGCAATCCAAATTGTCCATCAATGCCACCGGATTCCGCACCGACGGCATCTCGGCTGCCGCCTCGGGCACCGAGCGCGACGGCTATGAGAACCTCACCTTCGACGCGAACGCCGAGCACGCGTTTTCCGACGTCTTCTCCGTATTCGGGTCGGCGCTTTACATCGACGCGCAAGCCGATTTCGACAACCAGGGCTTCGGCACCTTTTTGCCGAGCGACAATCCGACAGCCACCAACCATAGCAAGCAACTCGCCGGTCGCGCCGGTTTCAATCTCAACCTGATGGATGGCCGGTTCCGCAACACGGTATCCGTGCAGGCTTTCGACCTGGAACGCGCCATAACCGGCACCGCCTTCGACGGTTCCTATGACGGTCGCCGCTACAAGGCCGATTATCAGGGCACGTTCGACGTCAATGACTGGCTGACGGTTCAGGGCGGTGCGGATTACGAGCGACAGAGCGCCGTCTTTCCCGCCGGCGCGTTCAATCCCGAGATCGATTCCAGTTTCTGGATTGCCGGCGTCTGGGGCGAAGCCATCGCCACGCCGCTTGAAAACCTGACGCTGACTGCCGGTCTCAGACAAGACGAGCACAGTGAATTCGGCGGGCATACCACCTACCGTGCAACCGCCTCCTATCTGTTTGAGCAGACAGGGACGCGTCTGCACGGTTCGGTGGGAACCGGCTTCCGCGCGCCCAGCCTAAACGAGCTCTTCGGCCCCTTCGGCGCCAACCCCGATCTGCGGCCCGAAACGAGCTTCGGCTTCGACATTGGCGTGGAACAACGTTTCTGGAACGGTGCGGTCATCGCCGACCTCACCTATTTCCAGCTCGAGATCGACGATCTGATCGGATACACGTCGCAGTATGAACAGATCCCCGGCACATCGCGCCAGCGCGGCGTCGAGGCCTCGCTTCGCTATGCCGCGACCGAATGGCTCGACCTGACCGGGGCCTACACCTACACGCATTCGGTGGATCAGAACGATGCGCGGCTACCGCGCGTGCCGCGCCATGAGATCGGCCTGATCGCCAGCGTGCGACCGGCTGAGAAATGGACCGTTTCGGCCTCGGCAAAGGCTGCCATCGATACAGTGGATACCGGCGGGTTCAAGCTGGATGATTACCTGCTGGTCAACGCCAAGGTCGCTTACAAGCCGACCGAGGACACCGAACTCTATGTGCGGGCGGAAAACCTGCTCGATCAGGATTATCAGACCGTGCGCGGCTACAACACGCCCGGCTTCGGCGTCTTTGCCGGGTTCCGGGCGAAGTTTGCGCCCTGATGTCCGGGGGCCGGAAACGTTCGCTTCGCCTTTCCGGCCTGATATTTCTGGCTGGCGCGCTTTTTGCCGCGCCGGTGTCGGCCGCGCCCAAGCGGGTCATGTCCCTCAATCTGTGCACCGATCAACTCGCCATGTCGCTTGCACAGCCGGAGCAGCTCGTTTCCGTCTCGTTTCTGGCCCGCGAACCCACCCTTTCCACGCTGCACGAAAAAGCGCAGGCGTATCCGGTCAATCGCGGGCTTGCCGAAGAAGTGTTTCTGGAAAAGCCGGATCTGGTCGTCACCGGCACCTATTCGCTGCACAACACGACTGCGCTGCTGAAGCGGCTCGGCTTTAGGGTCGAAGAGTTTTCCTTCGTGCAGACGCTCGACACCATACCCGATGAGATACGCCGCATGGGCGCGCTTCTCGGCCAGGAAGAAAAGGCCGAAAAGCTGGCCGACGATTTCTCGCAAGAGCTCGATCAGATCGCCTCGCGGCAATGCGGCATCCGCCCCACGATCATCGCCTATGACCAGAACGGCATCGCTTCCGGGAACGGCACGCTCGCCGATTCCGTCATGCAAGCCGCCGGCTTTGACAATCTGGCCGCCGACCTCGGTGTCAACGGCATGGCTCCGTTTCCGCTCGAACAGGTCGTCGCCGCCCGACCCGACGTCATCGTCACCAGCGCCTCGGAGGGTGCCCCCACCCTTGGCGAATATGTGCCGCGCCATCCCGCGATTGCCGCCCTGCCGGATACGCACATCGGCCCATTCGTGCCCGCCGGCGCATGGTCGTGCGGCTCGCCCGCAGTGATCGATGCCGTGCGCGCACTGGCAAGCCTGCGCGCCGAAATCGCGCCCTGCCCGCAGGACGCCACGCAATGAAGCTTTCCGTCTCGCTTACACTTCTCACCCTTGCGCTCTTCGTCCTGTCGCTGCTGGTCGGGCCGGCCGAGCTTGGGATCGGAAACAGCATTGCCGGACTTCTCGCCGGCGGTGGCGAAGCGGCCTCCATCATCATGCGCGAAATTCGCCTGCCGCGCGCCGTTCTCGGTCTCGCAATCGGCGTTTCGCTCGGTCTCTCCGGCGCGGTGCTGCAGGGATTTCTGCGCAACCCGCTCGCCGAACCCGGCGTGATCGGCGTGTCATCCATGGCCGCCCTCGGCGCCGTTGTCATGTTTTACTCCGGACTTGCCGGAAGCTCGCTCTATGCCCTGCCCGCCGGTGCGCTGATCGGCGCATTTTTGGCCGTGCTCATCCTGCTTGCAATCGCGTCGCGGCAAGGCTCCACGCTGACGCTCATCCTTGCCGGCATTGCCCTGTCGAGCCTTGCCGGCGCGCTAACCTCTCTGGTCCTCAACCTCTCTCCCAACCCTTTTGCCGCTTACGAAATCGTCTTTTGGTTGCTCGGCTCCCTAAAGGACCGCTCCATCGAGCATGTGATGCTCGCCCTGCCCCTCATGGTCGCGGGATGGTTGCTTATTGCCGTTTCGGCCCGCGCCATCGATGCGCTGTCGCTCGGCGAGGAAGCCGCCGCCAATCTCGGCATTCATATGGGCCGCGCACGCGTTTTGATCGTCGCCGGCGTCGCACTTTCGGTGGGCGCAGCAACCGCCGTTTCCGGCACCATCGGCTTTATCGGACTGGTGGTGCCGCACCTGGTCCGTCCGCTCACCAACCGCATGCCGAGCAGCCTTTTGCTGCCGGCGGGTCTTGGCGGCGCGGCGCTGCTTCTGGCTGCCGACATCGCCGCGCGCGTGGTTCTTCCGGCCGGCGAATTGAATGTCGGGGTTCTGACGGCATTGATCGGCGCACCCTTCTTCTTGTGGCTTGTCATGCGCGCCCGCCGGGAGATGTTGTGATGAGGCTCCAGGTCGACAATCTCGGCGTAACGCTCGGCGGCAGACGCGTGATCGATGGCATCGGTTTCGATATAGAGGCCGGTCACGTGATCGGCCTGCTCGGCCCGAACGGCGCGGGCAAGTCCACGCTGATGCGCGCGCTCACCGGGCATCTGGCCGCTCACGGCACCATGCGGCTCGGCGAGCACGATCTCGCCTCTGTCGGCCCGGCCGAACGAGCCCGCCTTATCGCCTATCTGCCGCAGCAGCGCATCATCGGCTGGCGTCTCACCGTGCGCGATCTCGTGGCGCTGGGCCGCTTGCCATGGCGTGCCTTCGGTCGCCGCGCCGGCGACGAAGACGAAAGCGCCATCGCCCGCGCAATGGAGATGACCGATGTCACTCCGCTCGCCCACCGGATTGCCACCGAGCTTTCCGGCGGCGAACAGGCGCGTGTGCTGATGGCACGCGCCGTTGCGCAGGCAACCCCTCTCCTCATCGCCGACGAACCGGCCTCCGGCCTCGACCCGGCGCACCAGATCACACTTATGCAATCGCTGAACCGGCTTGCAGCCGAAGGGCGCACAACACTGGTCTCACTGCACGACCTGACGCTCGCCGCCCGCTGGTGTGATCGGGTCTTGCTCTTGAACCAAGGAAAACTTGCAGCGTTCGGCGCGCCGGAAACGGTGCTTTCGGACCGGTATCTGGCGGAGATCTACGGGGTGGCGGCCCATCGCACACGCGACAAGAAGGGCCCAATCATCGCGCCCGTCGATCTCGCCCGATAAAACGAGAAAACCTAATCTTCGACACGTGCCTCCATGGCCGCCTTGGCATTCAGCAACCCATCTCCGAAATCCTCATCCCGGCCCGGCACACCGAGATCCACGGCGGTGGTCCGCAGCAGTTCGGCCAGCGCTTCCGGCGTTGCGTCCTCACCGGCATGCATGAGATTGGCAATCGCACCGGAAACGACGGCGGCCGCAAAAGAGGTGCCCGTCACAACATCGATGCCGCCGGAAATGGGCGCAACCACGTTTACGCCCGGCGCCGATAGATCGATGTAGCGGCCGCGATTGGCCTTGCCCATAAGCTTGTCGCGAACGTCGGTCGCCGTCACGGCGATGACACTCTCATAGGCGGCAGGATAACCGAACGGCGCATTCGGCCCGTTGTTCCCGGCTGCCGCAACAAGCACCACGCCGCGCGCAACCGCATTGCGACAGGCTGCGGAAAAGAGCGGGTTCTCCGGCCCGACAAAGCTCATATTCACGATCTGCGCGCCCTCTTCCACTGCCCAATCGAGGGCGGCAAGAAGGACGTCGGTGCTCGACACACCGCTCTCGAAAGCCCGTGCATGGAGCAGGCGAACGCCCGGCGCGATTCCCCGAAACGGTCCATCGCCAGCGATTAGGCCGGAAATGGACGTGCCATGATCACGGTCGTTCACAGCCATATTCGGGAGCGCATCGAACGTGCCTGCGATGCGTCCCTTGAGAGCGGGATGCTCCTCGTCGAAGCTGGTGTCGATCACCGCGACGCTTACATTCTCTCCACTCACGACACCGGCATCGAGTGCGATGCGTTCGAAGGCGTAATTCACCACGCCCGCCGCCTGCTGTAGTTCGAACAGATGATTTGGCACACGATCGGCCAGCCGACCGTCGCCGGCAAGCTGAGCGAGCACGAACCCCACAGGACGCCCATCGGGGATGCCAAGGCGTGCAACGGTGCGGCCAAGAAGTGTCGAAGCGCGGGCGGAACGCACCTCCAGTCCGAATTGCGCGGCGACCGCGTTGACCACCCCCTCGTCACCAGCCAGGGTGACCAGCACTTCGTCCGGCACGATGGCGCCCGAAATGGCCCGCTGCGGCTCAACCGGCCGCGCAAACGACCCTGCGCTGGCAGATACGGATACCGACGCGGCCGCTCCGTCGCTGTTCGGATTTGCCGGATCCCCGTTTGTCGCAGCGGCATCGGCAGCCGGGGGCGCAGAAGAGCGCGCGGAGGCGTCGCTGCCAATTCCGGGCCCGAATAGCTCGGCCAGCATTTCGGGCAGATAGATCACATGGCGCTCGCCCGCTGCCGCATCCTCACGCACTCCGTTCGCCACGAGCGTCCGCGCCGATCCGTTTGGCGACGCGGTTTGGGCGAACACGGGGCCCTCCAGAAAAACGGCAAGCACGACACCGCTCAATATACGCGTGAAAGCCCTATTCATCACCAGGTTTACGCCCCGTCACAACGGTTTCCACCACACCGGCCCGCTCCAGCCCGGCAACGATCTCATCGTATTGTGCGGCCGTTTCGGCCGGGATAAGCACCCGGTAGAGTCCGTCCGGCAGCGGCCCGGCAGCAATCTCGACTTCGCTTTCGTCCAGCAACGCCGAGACATCGGCCATCGAGGCTTCCGCTGTAAAGGTCACGAAGGCGAAGGGTGCATCATCATCCTCCGCGCCGGCGACGGAGTATTGCTCCGTCTGCGATAGACCGAGCCACACGGTCTGCCCCACCAAAATGGCGAGCGCCAGACCCGCAGCCACCCAGGCAGCCTGAACCGGAAACGCGGGCAGAATGCGGGCAAGCCGCTCCCTAAATGCGGGCTTTGCCATCTTTTCCGGCCCAGCCTCTTCAGCCAACGCTTCTGAAAAGCGCGCCAATGCATCGTCCGTCGGGCGGATCGCCTCATTGTCGGCAAGGGTTGCGGAATACTCGCCTTCGGCTTCGGCCAGCGAGGCCATTGCCTGTGGATCAGAGGCGAGCCATTCCTCCACTTCGCGCAGTTCCGCCCCGGAGAGTGTGCCATTCAGAAAGAACGGCAACAGCGCCTCCAGCCGGTCGCGGCGGTTCGATTGTGGGTTCTCGCTCATGGCCAGCCTCGATCGTATCCTGCCGCCTGCAAGGCTTCTCCAAGCTTCTTGCGTGCGTAAAACATCCTGGTTTTCACGGTGGCGATGGGCACGGAAAGGATCTCGCCAATCTCGGTCACCGACTTGCCATGGTAATAGGCAAGGTCGACCACCGTGCGGTGCTCTTCCGACAAATGGTTGACGAAACCGCGCAGCGCCGTCGCCTTGTCCTCCTTCATCGCCGAGACTTCCGGCGTATCCGCGCTGTCGGCGACGGCCTCGGCCTGCCCCTCTTCCAGAGCCTTCTCTTTGCGTTTGCGCAACGCCGAAAGCGCCTTGAACCGCGCAATGCCGAGAAGCCAGGTGGAAACCTGCGAGCGTGCCTCGAAGCGTGGCGCCTGGCGCCACACCTCCAGAAACACTTCATTCGCGATTTCTTCCGCCATGGTCTCCGATCCCGTCTGGCGCACCACGAAGCGGTAGACGCGCGTGTGATGCCGCATGAACAAGAGCCTCAGCGCAGTCCGTTCGCCGCGCGCCGTTCTGGCCACAAGTTCTGCGTCGGACATCTGGTCCGCAGCACCGCTCATAACCGGCCCTTCGAGACTGTGTCGCGCGACGGGACGTTCCGGTTCATCGCTTTTCCCCCAATCCTTCGAAAGCTAGTCCATTTGCCGACCCGTGGGAACAGGTCTCAGAATACAGATCCCGGGAATGCGCCCGAGGGACGGATTTGCCTTCGTCTACCGGCATTCGGCCGGTTTCCAGTGTGAACCTTTTCACAGCCTCGTCCGACAAACCCTGCAGGGTACGCATGGTGCGCACCCGGAAAGGAGTGTTGTGATGACACGGCATATCGAATGCAAACGGTCGCTGGAGCCGCCACGGCTTATGGCCGGGGCGGTTTTGTTGACCTTGGGTAAGCCGAGGCGTAGGTTCAACGGCGACGGGGTTGAAAAGAACCTCGCTTCGGGGGGATACACCGGAACAACAGGGACCGGGCGCGAAAATGACGCCCATCCGGCAGCCTTCCGAAACGGTTTCGGGAGGCAAGGCATGGGGCAAAACCGGCAGTTCCCGACACGGTGCGGCAGAAACGCACCACGTCACTCTGGCACAATCGCCAGACATTTTCTTGAAAGCACCGCGGCCATAGCGCTCGCCGTGATGGCGGGAATTTCATCGAACGCGCCGGCAAGCGCGCAGGAAAACGCAATCATCCAACCGGGCTTCATGGCCGTGACCGGTTTCCCGGGCACACATATTCCCGGCTTCGAGGAGGGACTGCTCCCCGGCGTCGACCCGGTGGACGAAACCTTCATCGACACCGAGCGCGCTTCGCTGCGCATCTTCGACATGACCTGGCTCGGCGCCCCGCCCAGCGGACAGGTGGTTTTTACGCCGCCGCCCTTCGAAGTGCCGGCCGCCGAAATCGGCCAGGTGTTCGGCCTTGCATACGATGACGGCAAGCGTGAAGAGACAACGGCCATCGTGCCGAACCTTTACGCCGCCGCCACGTCCCTGCACGGCCTCCAGATCGTCACGGAAGACGCCGACGAGGACGGGCGGCCCGAACGGCAGCGCCGCGGCGAAGCCGGCGCGCGCTTCATGGACGGGCAGTTCGGCGAGAAGAATGGCGGCGGTCCCGGTTCGATCTGGAAGATTGACGGCATCACCGGCGCCGTGACCCTGTTTGCCAATATCGACACGAACAGCGGCCCCGGCATCGGCAACATCGCCTTCGACCGGTCGCATCGCCAGTTCTTCGCTTCCGATCTCGACAGCGGCCTCATTCACCGCATCGACATCGACGGCAATCTCATCGACACGTTCGATCATGGCGTGGACGGAAGGGCGGCACGCGGGCTCGATCCCGTGGCCGACGATGGCGCCGTGATGGACATTCAGGGCGCTGCCTTCGACGCGGAAGAGCCGAAAAGCTGGGGCTACACGCAGGAAGAGCGCCGCGTTCATGGCCTCTCCATGCACGGTGGACGCCTCTACTACGCCGTTGGCGAGGAAGCGGAAATCTGGTCCGTGGGCATCGCTCGCGACGGCACGTTCGCCGGCGACCCGCGCTGGGAGCTGACGGTGGAGGCGGAGGAAGACCTCCCCGTCACCGACATTGCTTTCGACACGCGCGGTTTCATGTATCTCGCCCAGCGCGGCGAAGTTGAAAACCGCTACGACTATTCGAGCTTTGCCGACAGCGGAGAGGCATCGGTGCTGCGCTACTGGCGCGAAAGCCCCGACGATCCCGAAACCGAAAGCGTCTGGGTGCCGGCACCGCAGGAATATGCGGTCGGTTTTCCCGAACCATACCGACAGGGAGCCGGCGGCATCGACCTGCAATATGGTTATGACGCCGAAGGCTTCTTCAACCGCAATGCCTGCGCGGCCACGCTGGTGAAAACCGGCGACAGGCTGCGCGACAACCCTGCCCTTGAAGAGCAGCTCATCGAGGGCGGGCCGCTCGCCGTTCATGGTGTGCAGCTTACGAGAAGCACGCTCGTGCGGCCAAAAAACGAACCGCCCTTCGGCTCGTGGTTTGCCGATTACGACGGCTTCTTCGAAGACCCCGAGGTCAAGGGGCATGTCGGCGACGTGGAGGTCTGGCGTCCCTGCGAGGGCCGCGCCGGCTACTACGAGCCTATCCCCTATCCGGGTGACATTCCCGTCCCCGGCTGGCCGCCCGGCTTCCCGCCGCCCAACGATATCCCGCCCTGTATCGAGCTGGAGACGGCGGCGTATTTCTGTACGCCCGCAGGGCTTGAAGCCGATCTCTACATCCATGACCGCGCCGGCATCGGTGGCGATTCGCTTTCCGCGAAATCGCTGACGCCCGGCGTCGGCGTTTCCCCGTCCAAGCAGACGGTCCCCGGTCTGGCCACGCCGTTCACACTCGGCATCAATGGCCACATTCCCGGCGAAACCGTCGATCTCGGCCTGTGCTTCTACAGAAAGTCCGATGCCGAGGCGGGTGGCTACTTCCCCTGTTGCAAGGTGACGTTGCCGCTTGAAACGCCGCTTGAATCCTGTGCGCCGTGAGGGAGGGAGAGATGAACATGTTCACAATTCCCGCCGACCGGCTGACGGTCAACAATGTCATGGAGACGATCATGAAACCCCTTGCAGAAAAAGCGCGCTCGCCGCGCTGGCTGCTGGTGGCGGGCATGGCGCTCTCCACCGCGTTCATACCGCTTTCCGGCATCAATCAGGCCAGAGCACAGGACCGGACGATCGAGGAGCTTGAGGTTCTCGAAACGCCGGGCGACGCCGAAGGCCCACGCATCGAGCTTGAACCGTTGGAGCCGGAAACCGAGCCCGACCTGACGCCTTTCCTCGAAAAGCGCGGAACGCAGCTCAACTGCGATTATGTGGAATATCGCCTGCGCCTCGGCGTGCGCGGCACGCCCGACATGATCGCGCACCCAGGCCTCGACGCATTCCTCACCAATGTAACCTTCGAGTTTACCGATCAGCTTCCCGCCAATCTGGCGATTGTCGACGCCACGTTCAGCGGCGATATCATCGGTGCTGGCGGCGGAGCCGTTCCACCCCATGTGGTCAGCACGACCGGTACCCTGGACGACACGCTCACCCAGTCGGATTTTCACCTGTCCGCCGCCGATCTCGACGGCGACGGCAGCCTGACCGAGCGCGCCATCGATATCACCATCAAGGCAAAGATCGACCAGGCGGCCTTCCCTGCCGCCACCAATGTCGACAATCAGGCCAATGTGGCCGTGATCCGCACCGCAACCGGCGGGCTCGTCGCCACCATTCCGTCCCATGACCCGGCCCTGCCGGACGATGGCGACTGGAAGACCGGCGATCCCACCGCTATCATCATCGATGTAACGGATTGCGATCCGCCACCGCCTCCCCCGCCGCCCGGCGACGGGCCGGAAGAGGCCTGTTTCTCGGTCGAGACCGGTGAAGTGGACTGCCTTCCCGGTGGCGGTGCCTATATCTATCGCATGGATGTCGGCCCGGAGATGGCAGGCAATGTCGTCACCGTGACATCCACCACGCCCGGCATCACCATCGATCCGCCGAGCCAGGCCGTTCCCGCCGGCGGCGGCACGCTCGAATGGGAAATCACCGGCGCACTGCCCGGCGATACGGTGCATCTGATCGTCACCAGCATCGAGACCTATGCGGGTCCCGCTGAAGGCGTCGGCCTGTGTTGCTCGCAGGTGGTCGACATTGAAATCCCCGAAGACCTCGAATGCCCGCCCGACGACGAGGGCGAGCCCGACATCAAGGTCGAGAAGCGCGCCGATGAGGCCGAATGCGAGATCGACGGTTCGTGCGATTTCACCATTCGCGTCTCCAATGCGGGCGATGCGCCTTACACCAGCAAGATCGTGTTGGATGAGGTGACGACGCCCGGAAACGCAGCGGTGGTCTCGGGGCCAAATGCGCCGTGGACCTGCGTGCCGATGATGAGCCCCATGTCGTGCGAACACCCCGAAACCACGCTCAACCCGGGCGAATTCGTGGAGCTGAAGCTCGGCTTCCAGCCGGGACCGGCATGGAGCTGGAGCGCGATCCGCAATTGCGCCGCATATGACTACACGGCCAGCGGCAAGGATCCGTTCGGCGATCCGACCAACGACAAGGCCTGCGCCACCATCGCGATCTGCCTGCCGGGCGATCCGGCCTGCACGCCGCCGGAGAACGACATTCCGGACATCGCCGTGCGCAAGCGGGCCGAACCCACGGTCTGTACGCCAGACGGTCTCTGCACCTATGTCGTGACAATCATCAATGCGGGTGCGGCGCCGATCAACGGTCCTGTCAGCTTCGTGGACACGTTCCCGGCCGGTGATGTCGCCTCGGCATCGTTCAGCCCCTCGCCGCCCTGGTCGTGCGCGCCGCTCGCCGGCAACACGTTCCAGTGCGACCATCCGGGCCTGAATCTCGTGCCAGGCGCATCGACGGACATTCTCGTGACCACAATCGTCGGCGATTATCCGACAAACGAGGTCGAGAACTGTGCGAAAGTGACCGCGCTTGAAGGCGAAACCAATCTCGCCAACAACGAGGCCTGTGCGACGGCGACCATACCGGGCATCCCGGGCGGCCAGCCGCAAATGCGCATCCAGAAGACCTGTGAGCCCACCGTGTCGCTCGCCGAAGGTGTGGCCTGCCGGATCACTGTCAGCAATGCCGGAACGGCAGCACCCGTCGGACCGGTTCGCGTCAACGACGCGGCCGAAATCATCGGCAGCGGTGCGCCGGTCGACATCCAGACTGTCACGCCTGACGGTCCGGAATGGTCCTGCGGCGCGGTGCCTGCGGCCAATCTCACCTGCGAGATCCCCGGCGCCGTCATGACACCCGGAACCGCGCGGCACTTCGATGTGACGGTCAATGTGTCACCCAATGAGCGGTTCGAGAACTGCGCACGCGGTTCCTTCGGCCCGGCTCCGGGGGACGACATCGTCTATCCCATCGGCGAGGCCTGTGCTCAGGGCGGCACCCGGATCACGGTCGAAAAGACCGGCGATGCGGAGTGCCTGCTTGGTCAGCCCTGCACGTTCCAGATCACCATCCGCAATGAAGGTCCGTCATCGATCTCCGGTCCGGTTCGCATCGGCGATGCGCTTCGGGTAGAAGGTTTCGGCGGCGTTCCGGCCCGGATCGTTTCGGTGAACCCGCCCTTCGGCTGTTCGCCCGAACCGACCGAGCTTCCCTTCGCCTGCGAAGCCGACCTCACCCTTGCCAGTGGCGAAAGCCGCACGCATGAGGTCGTTGTCGAGCTGCCGGAAGATGGCGGCCTCGCCAACGCGGTGGGCAATGGTGCATCGGGACGCAACTGCGCTGCGGTGATCGACCGTGGAGCGGATGTGCGCACCGCGCCCTCCCTCTCCGGTGCGCCGGATGGGACCGGAGACGGCCGCGCCTATGACTGCCATGACTTCACGGTTCTGGCGGATGAGGATGAGGACCAGCAATGTTCGCCGGGTCTTGTTCTCAACAATGACGGGCGCTGTGTCTGTCCGGAAGGCACCACCTTCCGCAACGGCCAGTGCGTCGGCACGCAAACCGCTCCGGTTCCGCTGCCCACGCCCCGGCCAACGCCGCCGCGCGAGCCCGATCCGAAGCCGCAGGCAGATCCCCGGCCGCAGTGCCGGCTTCTGCCGGGTCAGATCCGCACGCGCGACGGACGCTGTGTTTGCCCGCGTGGAACACGGCTCCAGAACGGCCGCTGCGTCAAGCCGCAGATCGAGCGCGAGTGCCCGCGCGGCACGACGGGCACGCCGCCCAACTGCCGGCCGATCCGCCAGCAGTGCCGTCTGCTTCCGGGCATGATCCGCACCCAGGACGGACGCTGTGTCTGCCCGCGCGGAACCCGTCTGGTGGCCGGGGCCTGCCGCAAGCCGGAGGTGCAGCGTCAATGCCCGCCGGGAACGACGGGGCGCTATCCCAATTGCGCACCCATCGTACGGCCGCGTTGTCCGCGGGGCACAACGGGCACGTTCCCGAATTGCCGCCCGGTCGTACAGCGCCGCTGCCCGCAGGGCACAACGGGTAGGTATCCGAACTGCCGCCCGATTGTGCAGCGCCGTTGTCCGCCCGGCACGACGGGCAAGTACCCCAACTGTCGGCAGATCCGCGTGGCGCCGCCGACCAACCGGGTGCCCCGACAGCAGCTCGATCGCCCGTTGCGCATCAATCCGCAAATCCTGCGGCCGCGCGACAGGAGCAATCAGCTTCAGTAAAACGGAGCACACCAAGCAAGAGGCCCCGCCGGTAACCGCCGGCGGGGTTTTCACACACCCTGGAAACGACACCCTGTTTCCGCAGGCCGATTTTTCAGAAAGCCCAATGTGCGGCGCAGCCGCCAGTAACAAAAGGGATTAGGACACCATCACATGATGGTTGCTTTCCCAATGGACAATGCCATGACAGGAAATACACAAGGGATGAAAGATCGGGTTCTTGAGACGAATACCGTTCCGGGAGGTGCATTCTGACACTCCCGGAACGGCGTTTCTGGTGGGCCCGGAGGGACTCGAACCCCCAACCAAGCGGTTATGAGCCGCCGGCTCTAACCAATTGAGCTACAGGCCCGGTGGGCGATGGAGTAGTTGCTTTTTCATCGCTGCACAAGTCACCTTGCCGCAATCGATACACAATCGCTCGCTAGTTGCCGTATCCGGACATCGCAAAAGGAGATTTCCATGACCAAATCCATCTTTCCTGCCGCTTTTGCAGCCCCCATGCTTGCCGCTTCGCTTCTCGCCGCAGCGCCGGCTCATGCCGATGACGACCGCGCGCGAATCATCGTGACCGGCGAGGGAGAAGCCGCGATCAGCCCGGATATGGCGATCCTTACAATCGCCGTCGTACGTGAAGCCGAAACCGCGCGCGCCGCACTCGACGCCAACAATGACGCAATGACCTCGGTCATCGACGCCATGAAAGAAGACGGGATCGAATCGCGCGACCTGCAGACCGGCGGCTTGTCGATCAATCCGCGCTACGTCTATCCGAACGACAAGAACGAGGAAGAGTCACCGCGCATCGTCGGTTACGAGGTCGGCAACACGCTGACCGTGCGCATCCGCGATCTCGACAAGGTCGGCGCGGTTCTCGATCGCTCCGTCACGCTGGGCGTCAATCAGGGCGGCGGCCTTAGCTTCACCAATGACGACCCCTCGACCACTGTCTCCGAGGCACGCAAACGTGCCGTCCAGAACGCCATGGACAAGGCCAGAACACTGGCGGAGGCCGCTGGCGTCAAACTCGGCGATATCATCGAGATTTCCGAGCAGGCGCAACAGCGTCCGCCCATGCCCTATGCCGGCAAGGCGGTGCGGATGCAGGCCTCCGCTGAAGCCGTTCCGGTCGAAGCCGGCGAGAACACCTATCAGGTGCAGGTCAATGTGACCTTCGAGCTCGACAAGTAAGCCGAGGCTCACCGCCCAAAAAAGCCGCCGGCATTTACCGGCGGCTTTTTTGTGCTTGTCAGCGGTCGGCTAACGGTTAGCGGATCACCGGGCAGCGCGGCGCGCGCGCGAAAACCATATGCTGACGTCCCCGGTGGGTGCGGCCAACGACGCGGATGACATTGCGGTTGGCCCGCACGACCCGGGCGCGACGAATTCCGAAACGTTCCGCCTTGCGAACGGCCTGACGCGGCGTGCAGGCACGGTGATGACGGCGGGGACGCTCGGCCCGATGGCTACGGCCGCTATTGCCATGAATATAACCGCCCGACGGGCCGCCGATGCCGAAGCCAAAATACAGGCTGTCGGCCTGAGCCGTGGCCGGAGCCGCTGCCAATGTGCCCAATCCGATCAGCGTCGAAAGGGTTGCGATCTTCAGTTTCTGAAACATGGTGCTCTCCTTGTTTGATCAGGACCCTCACGCGCCCCGTCATGGAGATCACAATGTCAAACTGCGTCTGAACGATTTGGGAATGAGCCGTTCATACTGCGTTCAGCGATCCGCAGACAGTGCGGCACGCCATTGCACCGGGTTTCGCTGCTCGCTGATGCGGGTGATTTCATTTCCGTCGACCTCGAAAAACATACCACCTGGCAAGACATAGGATTGACCATTTGCTTCCGGCAGGCCATCCGCGCTTTTGCGATAGGTGCCGCGAACCGTGAACTCGGCGGCAGCCCGCACACCGCCCGAGGCGCTCATCACGGCAATGTCGGCGAAACGCTCATCGAAATGCCGCGCCTCGAGCCCCAAACGCCAGCGCAGCTTTTCGCGACCGATCTCCCGCTCACCGTCGAAGGGGTCGTGCGCCACGTCCTCGCTCACCAGCGCCAGCGCCGCATCGTGGTCATTGGCGTTCAATGCATCCAGATAAGATTGTACCAGGCGGCGCGTCTTTTCCTCGGGCATCGTCATCCTCCTCGTTGATTGCTCGTCCCGGACGAAAAGCCGCATACGCGGACTATGGTTCCTCATCCAGGATAAAAGAGAAATAGTCTTCCGCTTGCGTCAGCTCGTCTTCGCTTGCCTTCACGCGGCCGCGCATGGAAATGCCGGCCTCGTGCACGGTGTTGGGATCGCCGGAAACGAGCGGATGCCACCAGGCCAAGTCCTTTCCTTCCGCCATGAGCCGATAACCGCAAGTGCTCGGCAGCCAGGGGATGTCCCCCACATTCTCCGGCGTCAGGCGAACGCAATCGGGCACGCGCGTGAGCCGGTTCTCATAATCGTTGCACCGGCAGGTCCCGCCATCGAACAGACGACAGCCAACGCTCGTCCAATAGATCTCGCCGGTCTCCTCATCCTCGAGCTTGGCGAGGCAGCATTTGCCGCAGCCATCGCACAGTGCCTCCCACTCCCGATCGCTCAGTTCGGCCAGCGTCTTGGTTTTCCAGAATTCGGTCGTCGTCATGATCGAGGTTTGGACCGCCATCCACCCCGCGTCAAGCGCCCCGTCAACCGCAATTCCGTCACCCTCTCGCCACCCCGGCGCCATGGTTCCACACGCTCCGGTATCAATCGAACGGAATTGGGAACCGAACGCCATCGAGGGGGTTAAGGCGGCGATGGGACGCCCTCATACAGGAGAGATTTTATGACAACGCGAAAGCGGATCATGACCACAACCGCCCTCGGCCTGCTTATCGCCGCGGCGCCGCTCGCGGTTCAGCCTGGATTTGCTTCGGATCGGTCCGCCGGCACGGTGCTCGCTCAGGCCCAAAAGCCTGAGGGCATGACGGAAGAAGCCTGGCGCGCGCTCCTGAAGAAACGTGGCGGCGAGGGACAGGAACAGGACAGGAAAACCGAGGAACCGGAAAACGCCCCGGCGAACGACAATGGCGGCGGCGAAGTGCGTGAGCTCGACCAGAAAGCGCCGACCGAAACCCCTGCTCCGGCAGAAGACGAGGCTGCCCCTCAGGTCGAACCTGAGGTGACGCCGGAGGTTGAGGTCGAACCGCAGACTGCCGAACCGGAATCCGAGCAAGCGCCCGTCGAAGAGCCGCCGTCACAGGAAAACGCGCAACCTCCGGCAACGGAACAAACCGCTCCTCCCGCAGAGGAACCGGCCGAAGCCGAGGGTGAAACGGCGCCGGAAGACGCGCCCGTGGAACTGGAAGCGGAAGAAGACGAACAACCTGCCGGATCTGGCGAGCAGCAAGCGCCCGAACTGCAGGAAGATGAGGCCGACGAAGTAACTCCGCCGGCAGAAAACGCTCCCACGGAGGAAACACCGCCGGTGGAGGCCGAAGAAGGCGCACCGAACACCGAAGGGCAGACCGAAGTGGGCGGAGATGAGCCGGAGCAAGCGCCCGAAACCTCTGAGCCGGCCGTCGACGAGCCCGTCATAGAGGAAGGCCAGACGGAAGAGGAGGCGACGACCGGTTCGGACTCCGCGCAGCCGGAAACCGAGGTCCTTCCCGAAAACGCCGCGCCCGTTCTGGACAGCCAGAAGGAACCTGAAGCCGAGGGCGAGGCACAGCCTCGATCCGACGCGGAGGCGAATGGCGATCGCGATGCCGAAACGCCGTCAGACCCGCAGACTGCGGCGCCTGCGGATGAAGCAGGACAATCCGCCCCTCCCCCTGAAAGCGACGCCGAGGCCCAGGCCGGAACCATCGATGCGGAGACTCTGCGCAGCGAAATCCGCACTCTGATGGAAGAACGGGGTGAGCGCATCGAAATGGGCGCGACACGCGAGGAACGCCGCGAACGCCGGCGCGAGCTGCGCCAGCGCCGCGAGGACGCTGAGGTGGTGCGCGAATTCAACGACAACCGCACGATCATCCAGATCAACAATCAGGTTTTCGTCGAAAGCCAGGACAGCGACCGTCTCATCCGCGACGACGACGAGGTCTACTACGAGGAACTGCCGCGCGGCCGGGTCCGCGAGGTTGTTACGCGTCCCAACGGCGTTCGTCTGGTGACCGTTCGCAACCGTTACGGTGATGTGATCCGCCGGGTGCGGGTCGCGCCTGACGGCCGCGAGCAGGTGCTTGTGTTCGTGCCCGAGGAGCGGTTGGAAACGGTCGATCGCTGGCGCGATCCGGCTCGCGACCTGCCGCCGCTGCGGTTGACCATCCCGGTCAGCGATTACATTCTCGAGGCCGAGCGGGTGGAAGATCCCGACCGCTATTACGCCTTTCTCGAGAAGCCGCCGGTTGAGCCGGTGCAGCGCATGTATTCGCTTGAAGAGGTGAAGCGCTCGGCACGCGTTCGCGACATGGTACGCCGCGTCGATCTGGACACGATCGAATTCGCCTTCGGTTCCGCGGATATCGACGAGAGCGAGATCGATGAGCTCGAGGCGATCGCCACTGCAATCGAACGCATGCTCGACGAAAATCCGGGCGAAACCTTCCTGATCGAAGGCCATACGGATGCGGTGGGTTCGGATCTTGCCAATCTGGCGCTCTCGGATCGTCGAGCCGAATCCGTTGCACGCGCCCTGACGGACGTCTTCGGCATACCGCCGGAAAACCTGGTCACGCAGGGGTATGGCGAGCGCTACCTCAAAATCGATACCGGAGAGCGCGAACGTGAAAACCGCCGCGTGGCCTTGCGACGGATTACCCCGCTTGTCGCGCCGGTGGCCAGCGCTAACTAAGCTGTAGCAGCTTTCCGCCCCGCGCCCGGTCACCGGGCCGGCGAAAGGAGCCCGGCCGGACGTTCCCTCCTCCGGCCGGGTTTTGCTTTGGCATTATGCGTGGGAAGCTGAGTGTTTCCAGCCAAAGGAAAATTGCTTTAGAGAGCGAGCGATATGTTCAAAGGAGTTCTTTCGTGCCCCCTAAACGCTTGAGCGGTGTGATCGCCGCCGTTCCCACCCCCGTGACAGATATTGGCGACCCGGACACGGCCCGTTTTCTGCGCCATGCAGAATGGGCGCTCGACAATGGGTGCGACGCGCTGAACGTGCTTGGCACCACGGGAGAGGCCAATTCGTTCTCGCAGGGCCAGCGGATTGCGCTTATGGAAGCGGCCGCCGGCTCCCTCGATCGCACCCGGCTGATGGTCGGCACTGGCACGCCCGACCTTAAGACGACCGTTGCACTTACCATGCAGGCGCACACGCTGGGCTTTGCCGCAGCGCTTGTCTTGCCGCCCTATTACTACAAAGGCGTGAGCGACGATGGGCTGTTCGCCTGGTTCGAACGCCTCGCACATGCGACGAACGACGCATCCATCCCCCTCTATCTCTACAATTTTCCGCAGATGACGGGGCTGACCTTTTCGCCCGCGCTGGCCCGCCGGCTAAAAGAGACGTTCCCCGACCGCTTTGCCGGCGCGAAGGACAGTTCCGGCGACCTCGAATACGCATCGGAACTTGCAAAGATCGAAGATTTCGACGTTTTTCCGAGCAATGAGGCGGCACTCTCGAAGGCCGAAGCGGAAGGCTATGCCGGCTGCATATCGGCTACAGCGAGCGTTACAGCACCGCTTGTCGCGAAACTTCGGTCGGAGCCTGCCAATGATCATGCACTCGAAGCCGCCTCGAGTGCCCGCACCGCGATTTCGGCTCATCCGCTCATTCCCGCCGTCAAATATCTGACGGCCAGATTGCATGACGACCGGAGTTTCGAGGCATCGCTGCCACCGCATATGCCGCTGACCGATGCGCAGAAAGCGGCGCTCGGCGAGATCCCGCTTTAAATGCAAACGGCGGTTCGAATAGCCGAACCGCCGCGTCTCATTCCAGTCGGTCTCACGATTATCCCGGGCCGCAGAATTCGCGGTCAGCCGGCTTTTTCTCCGAGTTCGGAAATGCCGCCATTGGCGGCCGACCATTCGAGCGGCTTGTTGAGGAACTTCTCCACCTCGTCGAGTGTCTTATCGTCGAACAGTTTTTCCGCGCGCGCCACCTGCAGTACATCCCACCAGGTTGTGAGATAATGCAGCCGCATTCCGGCGTCTTCGAGGCGCTTCGGTGTGTCTGGAAAGATGCCGTAGTAAAACACGGCGAACGTATCGGTCACCTCCGCGCCGGCCTTGCGAACGGCTTCGGCGAATTTCAGCTTGCTGCCTCCGTCGGTCGTCAGATCTTCCACCAGGAGCAGACGCGCACCCTCGTTCAGATCGCCCTCGATCTGCGCATCACGGCCAAAGCCCTTGGGCTTCTTGCGCACGTAAAGCATGGGCAGGCCAAGCTTATCGGAAAGCCAGGCCGCGAAGGGTATGCCGGCCGTTTCGCCACCAGCCACGGCATCGAACTTTTCGAAGCCGGCATCCCGCAGCACGACGGAGGCGGCAAAGTCCATGATCGCAGAGCGAATGCGCGGATAGGAAATCAGTTTCCGGCAATCGATATAAACCGGGCTCTTGAGCCCCGATGTGAACGTGTAGGGCTCGTCGGCGCGGAAATGCACCGCCTTTATCTCGATCAGCATCTTGGCCACGGTCTCGGCAATCAGGGCGCGGTCGGGAAATGTGTTGGCGAACATGGCTGGCTCTCGGTTTGTGACGCGGCTTTCAGCTATCAGGATTGAACGCCGGTAGGAAGTTTCCCCGACAATATTCCGGTGGATGGTTCGGCGCCATCGGATCCAGAATTTTCTCGACGCATTGTGTCGGAATGCGGCAAGCTTCGCCGTCTTCCAATCGAGAAAGGAACCGGAATGCTTTACGCAATTCTCTGCTACCACAATGAAGACGTGGTCATGTCCTGGTCCAAGGAAGAGGACGACGCGGTGCTCGCGAAGCGTCGGCGGGTCCAGAAGGAGCTCGTAGACACGGGGCGTATGGGGCCCGCAATCCGGCTCATGCCCACTTCCGCCGCAACGACAATCCGCTCCTCGGGCAACGAGCAGCTCGTTCTCGACGGTCCTTTCGCCGAGACCAAGGAACAGCTCCTCGGGTTCTATGTCGTCGATTGCGACAATCTCGACGAGGTTGTCGATTTCGCCAAACGTATGAAGGAAGGCGAGAACGTGACCTTCGAAATCCGCCCTATACAAATCATTGAAAAGGGCAATCTGTCCGGAAAGGAAACCGCCGCATCATGACCGAGCTGGCCTGGATCGAGAACGCGCTCACCGGCGCGCGTCCGCAAGCGATGGGTGCGCTCCTGCGTTATTTCCGCGACCTCGATCGGGCTGAGGAGGCCTTTCAGGAAGCCTGTCTGCGGGCTCTGAAAAACTGGCCGGTCAAGGGGCCACCGCGCGACCCCACGGCCTGGCTGATCTTCGTCGGCCGCAACGCCGCGCTCGACAATGTGAGGCGTGACAGCCGCAACACCGCGTTGCCGGCGGAAGAAAGCATCTCGGACCTCGAAGACGTCGAGACCGACATGGCGGAACGGCTGGACGACGCACATTATCGCGACGATATTCTTCGGCTGATGTTCGTGTGTTGCCATCCCGACCTGCCGGCAACCCAGCAAGTGGCATTGGCGCTGCGCATCGTCTCCGGCCTCAGTGTGCGTGAGATCGCCAGTGCCTTTCTGGTCGGCGAAAAGGCTATGGAACAACGCATCACACGGGCAAAGCGCCGGGTGGCGGAAGCCGATGTGCCCTTTGCCGCGCCCGATGCCGTCGAACGATCGAAACGGCTAGGCGCGGTTGCAGCGATGGTTTATCTCGTCTTCAACGAAGGTTATTCGGCAACCAGCGGTGCCGAGGTGGTGCGCGCCTCGCTCTGTGACGAGGCGATCCGCCTTGTTCGTCTGCTGCTCAGGCTCTTTCCCTCCGAACCGGAGATCATGGGCCTTCTCGCTCTCATGCTTCTTCAACACGCCCGCAGCCCGGCACGCACCGATGCGGACGGCAACGCCGTTTTGCTTGAGGAACAGGACCGCGCGCTTTGGAACCGGACCGGCATCGATGAGGGCCTCGCCCTGGTGGAGAAGGCCCTGCGCCATGGCCAGCCCGGCCCCTATCAGGTTCAGGCGGCAATTGCAGCGCTTCATGCCCGCGCCCGCACATCGGAGGAAACCGACTGGGAAGAGATCGACCTTCTCTACCAGATGCTCGAAAGCCAGACGCCCTCTCCCGTCATCACGCTGAACCGCTCTGTCGCTGTCTCCAAAATCAGAGGGCCGGAGGCCGCATTGCAATTGATCGCACCGTTGGCGGAGTGCTTGTCCGGTTATTTCTATTTCCATGGCGTGCGCGGCGCCTATTTGAGCCAGATCGGACGTGCGGAGGAAGCACGCGAAGCCTTCGGCCGCGCCATTGCGCTTGCCCGCACACCAGCGGAGGCCGCCCATATCCGCCAGCATCTCGACAAACTTTCCGCAAACGCCAAAGCCGTCTGATTATTTTTGTCGGTAAGATGTCCGGGCCCACGTCCTCTGAGCGTCGGCGCCGATAGGCGCCTTTTCAAGAAGGAGTGACCCAATGCGATATGTTTGTTTTGTTCACGTCAGCGAAGCCGTTCTCGACGCGCTCCCGGTGGCGGAGATGCAGAAACTGGTACGCGATTCCTCGGCCTACGACGAAGAATTGACGGCATCCGGCAACATGGTCGTCGCCCATGCCCTGCATCCAACCGCCGAAGCGCTCTATCTGCGCAGCCGCGGTGGCAAGGTGATCTCGGTCGATGGACCCTATGCCGAAACCAAGGAACAACTCATGGGCTTCATTCTGGTCGAGGCAGAGAGCTTGGAGCGCGCCCGCGAAATCGCCGGCAGGATTCCATGCGCAGCCTATGGCTCGATCGAACTGCGTGCGGTCGCCCCCGATGACGCGTAACCCTGATTCCGAGGCATCCTGACACCAGGTCGTCAGTTGCGATGTGGCAATGTGCCGACGTCGCATCCATGTCTGGCTCAGTTTGACTCTCCACAATCGATCCCCGAACGCCGCGTGGCGCTGCCGCCGGGACGAAAGGATAATGTTATGCTTGCTTCAACCGAAACGCGGCGCGCTGGACGGCGCGAATGGATCGGGCTCGCCGTGCTCGCTCTGCCATGCATGCTTTACTCGATGGACATGACCGTGCTGAATCTGGCGGTACCCCATCTGAGCGCCGATCTGAAACCGAGCGGTGCGGAGCTGCTCTGGATTGTCGACATATACGGCTTTTTGCTGGCCGGCGCCCTCATCACTATGGGAACGCTCGGCGACCGTATCGGACGGCGAAAACTTCTGCTGATCGGCGCAACCGCCTTCGGGCTTGCCTCGATACTCGCGGCCTTTTCCACAACGCCCGCCATGCTGATCGCGTCGCGCGCGCTGCTCGGCCTTGCCGCCGCCACGCTTGCGCCGTCGACACTCTCGCTCCTGCGCAACATGTTTCATGACCCCGCACAGCGCACTTTTGCCATCGGTGTCTGGATCGCCAGTTTCTCCGCCGGCGCCGCCATCGGTCCCTTGGTGGGCGGGGTGCTGCTGGCCTATTTCTGGTGGGGCTCCGTCTTCCTCATCGCCGTTCCGATCATGCTGCTTTTGTTGCTGATCGGACCGGCGCTGCTGCCGGAATTTCGCGATCCCGATGCAGGCAGGCTCGATCTGATGAGTGCTGCTCTGTCGCTCGCCGCGATCCTCGCAATCATCTACGGCATCAAGCACATTGCCGAGATCGGCCTTTCCGGTGAAGCGGCCGTGGCAATCGGTGCCGGCATGGCGATCGGCATCTTGTTCATGCTGCGCCAGCGCAGGCTCGCCGATCCACTGATCGACATAAGCCTGTTCGCCAAGCCTGCCTTCAGTGCCTCGCTTCTCGTGAACCTGATGGCCTTTTTCATCGCTTTCGGTTCGTTCCTGTTCATCGCCCAGTTCCTGCAATTGGTGCTTGGCCTCTCACCGCTCGCCGCTGGCTTGTGGTCATTGCCGTCCGGCATCGCCTTCATTGCCGGATCGATGATCACCCCGTTGCTCGCACAAAGCATTCGCCCGCCGTTCCTGATGGCAGCTGGTTTGATACTGGCCGCAATCGGCTTCGGCCTCGTTGCGTGGGCCGCCCAAACCACCGACCTTGTTGCAATGATCATTGCCTTCACCGTGTTTTCGATCGGGCTTGCGCCGGTCTTTACGCTGACCACCGATCTCGTCGTCGGCACGGTGACACCGGAGCGCGCCGGCGCGGCATCGGCAATCGCCGAAACCTGCACGGAATTGGGAGGCGCGCTTGGCATCGCCGTTCTGGGCAGCGTTGTGACGGCCATCTACAGAACAGGCATGGCCGCAACCCCTCAATCCGGTCCCGCCTACGAGGCCGTGCGCGACACACTGGGCGGCGCTTTGACCGTCGCTCAGGACCTGCCGACCGAAAGCGCAACCATGCTCGTCGAGAACGCCAGGTTGGCATTTTCCAACGGTTTGGTCGTCGCCTCCGTCGTTTGCGCCGTGATCTCCCTGGTCGCAGCCTTCGTCGCTGCGGTCATGTTGCGCAGAGTCGGGCTGCAGGAACCGGAGGACGGCACATTGGCGCCGGCAGAGTAGCCTTCCCCGCAATGCGCGGATCGCACTTAAAATGACCGACCCTGTCGGAGATGCACCGCCAGATTCGTCTTCATGACAAGACCCGACACCGGGCCTTGTCATGAAGGAGCAGGAATATGACCGAAACGCATGCTGATACCGACCAACAGGAAATGCCCAAGGTTCTTGGAGGCGTCGTCCCCTATCTCACTGTGGAGGGTGCCTCGAAAGCCGCTGAATTCTACAAACAGGCCTTCGCTGCCGAAGAGGTTTTCCGACAACCGGAAGACGAGAACGGCCGCACCATGCATATCCACCTCTATATCCATGGCGGCTCGATCATGCTGTGCGATGCCTATCCGGAGTACGGTCAGCCCTTGCGCGAACATGCAGGATACACACTGACCCTCGCCGTTGAGGATGTCGACGGTTGGTGGGCGCGCGCCATCGGTTCCGGCGTGGAAGTGACGGTGCCTTTGGAACGCATGTTCTGGGGCGACCGCTACGGCGAAGTGTGCGATCCGTTCGGCGTGCGCTGGGCCATCGTTGGCAAATAACCACAAAAGGAGGTGCGGATCGACAATCCTGAGTTTCAGGAACCGCCTGTCATCGCAAGGCATCCCGATAAGGATGCCCCACATTCTCAGCGCGGAACGCCCTGTCTCTTCGGATCCGTCGAATACCTGCATCCTTTGATGTGCCCATATCGCTTCGCGGCGGCTGGCCCCACCCCAGGTGCTCCCCAAGCCCAGGGGCCATTTTTCGCCGCTGCGGACGGCCGGGGACCGAAACCGTCCCCGGCCGTTTTTCCTCAATCGCTTTACAGGGCCGCTTGCGACCCACTAGGCTGTGTGGGCAAGGGATGAAAGGCAACGCCACATCCCCGTTCGCCGACGCTCGGCGCTATGCCGCGTCAACATATTCTCACACAAAAAAGATTGAGAGACAGACATGAGCCAGGTCAAAAGCGGCGATGTCGTGCGCATTCATTACACGGGCAAACTGGCCGACGGCACGCAGTTTGATTCCTCGGCCGGACGCGAGCCGCTCGAGTTCAAGGTCGGCAGCGGCCAGATTATTCCCGGCCTAGACCGGCAGATTCAGGGCATGAAGCAGGGCGACAGCGGCACATTGAACATTCCCGCAGCGGAAGCCTATGGCGCGCGCGACGAAAACCAGGTTCAGGCTGTGCCGCGCACGGCGCTGCCGCCGGATCTCGAAGTCAAGGTTGGATCCAATCTTCAGGCAACCACCCAGGACGGAAATCAAATTTCCCTGACGGTGGTCGGCGTGGGCGATGATGAAATCACCGTCGATGCCAACCATCCCCTGGCCGGACATGACCTGATCTTCGATATCGAAGTCGTCGAAGTGGTCGACGGTTGATCGCGACGAACCGGACGCCGCGGGGCGATCACGCCGCGGCGTCCGGTTTATCTGCAAGGTTATTGCGGAACCGCATCCTGCGAATACTGATCGGCAAACTCCGCGGATGGCGGGATCGGCTTGATAACGTCGATAAGCACACCGTTCGGATCGGCGGTAATGAAATGCCGCTGGCCGAAGGCTTCGTCTCGCAGTTCCAGCAATATCGGAAGCCCCGCTCCTTTCAGCCGATCATATTCGGCATCCGGATCCTCGACCTCGAAGTTGAGGATCAGGCCGGAAACTTGACCGCGCCCGGCCTCGGGAACTGTTTCGTGCGTTCCGTCGAGGATGGCGAGATTGACGCTCGGGTCTTCCTTGGACTGAAGATGAACATACCAATCCGCCTCGAAAGCGGGCTGAAAACCGAAATGATTGCAGTAGAACGCCGCCGTCTCGGCAACTTTACCGGTCATGATCACGGGGTAGTAGCTGGTGACTTTCATCGGGATCTCTCCTTTTAAGACGCTCCCAGGAAACACGGATATCCGGCTTCCAATCTGTGCTGCATAAAACGAAGGTCGGTCGGACCTGCTTCTATTCCGGACAAGACAAACCGGCCCGGCACATTCATCGCAATCGGCTGTTTTTACACTCGCTGCCAGCGAAGCGGTTGCAATCACCGTCTAACGCTCTAAAACATACAGACTGCATGTATCATCAATTAACATACAGGCTGCATGTATGCAACATAATTCGACACGGCGTTCAAACCGCGAACGCAGCGAAGAAACCCGCGAAAAACTGATCGAAGCGGCCAGACGGCTGTTCGTGGAAAAATCCTATGCCGAAACGGGAACCCCGGAGATCGTCCGCGCAGCCGGGGTGACGCGCGGAGCGCTTTATCATCACTTTGCAGACAAGCAGGCGCTTATGACCGCTGTGATCGAGCGCGAAGCGACGATCGTGGCCCATAGCATCGAGCGCCACACCCTCGACACGACCTCCCCGACGGCAGCGCTGATTGAGGGAGGACAGGTTTACCTCAAGGCGATGTCGGAACCCGGGCGAACGCGTCTGCTCCTGCTCGACGGACCCGCTGTTCTTGGGCGCGCAAGAATGGATGAGATTGAGAGCCGCCACGGCAATCGCACCCTGCGCGAAGGACTCGATGCCGCCATGCAGGTTGGTGCGATCCGCCCCCTGCCTCTCGACGCGTTGACAGGCTTGCTTGCCGCAGCCTTCGACCGCGCGGCACTGTCAATCGAAGCCGGTGGCGACAGCAAGGCGCACGGGCAAGCTCTGGCCGCGCTGATCGAAGGCCTTGCGGCACGCGCTTGAGCGCGGGATTTTCAGTCCCTGTGCGCCGTTCCCGGGCTCACCGGCTTCTCCTTGGGTTGCGCCGGATCGGCGATTTCCACTTTGAGGCCAGCAACCAGTTCGCGTGCCGCCGAGAAAAATTCCCGGTAGAGAATAGAAGCAAAGATCAGGAGGCTGACGATAATGGCCGCCCATGTGGAAACGAACCAGGCGATCATGCCGATGGAGAAGTAATAGGCCCGAATACCCTGGTTGAAATTCCGCGCCGCAATCGTATTGAGGGCGGCCATGATGTAGATTTCCTCCGGGTCGCTTTCCTCGGCCTCGTCGGCCGCTCCAAGCATGATGCAGAAATGGTTGAACTGTCGCAGCGATAGGGTGAAGGCCAGAAACGCCATGACGAACATGACGAGGAAAAACACGAGGTGCCGCTCGACGGCGGCCTTCGAAAGGTCGAGCGCGGGCTGCATGACCGACACGGCCTCCACCACCGCATTGATCTGGCCGAACACCGCGATCACCGCCAGGATGATCAGCACGGTGGTCGAGGCAAAAAAGGACACTGCCCCCATCAGATTGCCCGACAGAATCGCATCCATCGGGGTCTCACGGCGAACCGCGTTGCGCACCCAGCGGTGACGCTGTGCGCCCATGATGATCGAAAGCGAAGGCCGGCGTTTTTCCAGCCAACTGGCAAAGACCGTGTAGAAGCCCCAGCAAAAGATAGGAAAAAGAGATGCGGCGAGGGTCAATATGAAAGCCTTTCAGCCCGGTGAGCCATTCAGCGCCAGTTTGATCGAACCTTCGCCCACGGTCCAGTCGGCTCCAAGAAGGCAGAGCATATTGAAACGAGATGCGACCGCGACCCAATTGTCCGGTCAGTCAAAAATCCGCTCACCCTGTTCGTCGATAACCTGACGCCCCTTGCGGATCGCCTGCTCGGCGGCAAGGTCTGCACTTGGAAAGCGGTCGGCGCGCACCAGGCGATGTTCCTTGAGCGCCCCATCCACTTCTTTCGTGATCACGGCGGATGTCTGAAACTGCCCGCCCTCGGAGAAGGGAGTCGGCTGGATCGTGAAGCCCTTATGCTCCACCGCGTCTCCCACGGGCTTACCCTCGCCGGCTTCGGATGTGCCCGTTCCGCCCCCGAACAGACGCTTCAAGAATGACATGCGCTTACTCCCGTTGTTACCGCAACACTACGTTGTTTTACCCTTACACGCATCCCCGCGAAACCGGACGCGCGCCAAACCCTCAGGCGAGGTGCAGAACCACTTCCCGCCGATGCGGATGAATGCGATGTTCGAAGAGATAGAGCCCCTGCCACGTGCCCAACGCCATCTGACCGCTCATCACCGGAATACCGATGGACGTCTGCGTGAGCGCAGCCTTGATATGAGCCGGCATATCGTCCGGCCCTTCCAGGCGATGCACGAGCCAAGACATGGATGGATCGTCGGAAGGCGGAACCAGCCGCTCGAAGAAGGTTTGCAAATCCCGTTTCACATCCGGATCGGCATTTTCCTGAATGGTCAGCGAACAGGATGTGTGACGCACGAAAACGGTCAGAAGTCCCGCATCGGCCCCAGCCTCGCGCACGAAACGCGTCGCCTCTCCGGTGAACTCATAAAGTCCGGGCCCGTCAGTGGGGACGGACAGGATCGTCTGTTTCATCGTTCTGGTGGAGCATCCAGACGAACGCGCTGTCAAGCAGGCAGCCCCAGTTCAGCCAGGTAAAGTGACGACGATCGGCCCCCGGTCCGTTGCCACGACCGTATGCTCATACTGCACCACCGGAGCGCAGGGCTCGGCTAGCAATGTCCATGCATCGTCCTCTCCATGCATGGCCCAAAGCCCTCCACGGGACAGGAACGGTTCAACCGTCATGACTAGCCCCCTGTTGATCCGGCGCCTGTCGCTGCGCGTCGGCCAGGTGGCGATCTCCTCGGGATATTCGTGCAGCGAGCGTCCCACCCCGTGGCTGGCCAGGTTCTGGATCAGCGTGTAGCCACGGCGTTCGGCAAAGCGGCCGATAGCCTTTCCGATCCCGGCCAATGGCCCGTTGCTGCGCACCTGCGCGATGCCGATCTCCATCGCCCGCTTGCCATCCCGGCACAATTGTTCGAGCTCCGGGCTAACCGCGCCCAATCGGAACGTGGCACCGGTATCGGCATAGAAACCGTTCTTCGATGCCGAAACGTCGATGTTGACCAGATCGCCTTTGGCAAGCACCCTTGAGCCGGGAATGCCGTGAGCAATCTCCTCGTTCACGCTGATGCAGGTTGCCCCGGGAAAATCATAGGTCGTCTGCGGCGCAGAAAGCGCGCCTTCACGCTCCAGCAACGCTGCGCCGATCTGATCCAGTTCTCCGGTGGCCATGCCCGGCTCCATGGCTTTCGCCATGGCATGCATGGTGTTGGCGACAATACGCCCAATCTCCCGCAAACCGTTCATTTCATCATGATGTGTAATCGTCATCGACTGCCTTGCCCTGCAGGGTTTTGAAAGACGCCCTTGTGCACAAAAAGCCGGGCGCTCAGACCCGGCTTTCAGTTTTTCATTTCCTCTCACACGCAAATCCTTGACGATGCGAGAGGGCAAGCCACTCCAGAGTTCCTAGCTATCGAGGAACGAACGCAGCTTTCTCGAACGGCTCGGATGCTTGAGCTTGCGAAGGGCCTTCGCCTCAATCTGTCGGATGCGCTCACGCGTCACCGAGAACTGTTGGCCCACCTCTTCCAGCGTATGGTCGGTGTTCATGCCGATGCCGAAGCGCATGCGCAGAACACGTTCCTCACGTGGCGTCAGCGATGCGAGAACGCGCGTCGTCGTCTCGCGTAAGTTCGCCTGAATAGCCGCGTCGATCGGCAAAACCGCACCCTTGTCCTCAATGAAATCACCGAGATGCGAATCTTCCTCGTCGCCCACGGGCGTTTCGAGCGAAATCGGCTCCTTGGCGATCTTGAGCACCTTGCGCACCTTCTCGAGCGGCATGGCCAGCTTTTCAGCCAGCTCTTCCGGGGTCGGCTCACGGCCGATCTCGTGCAGCATCTGGCGCGAGGTGCGGACGATCTTGTTGATCGTCTCGATCATGTGGACCGGGATACGGATCGTGCGCGCCTGGTCGGCAATCGAACGGGTGATTGCCTGCCGGATCCACCACGTCGCATAGGTGGAGAACTTGTAGCCACGCCGATACTCGAACTTGTCGACAGCCTTCATCAGGCCGATATTGCCTTCTTGAATCAAATCCAGGAACTGAAGGCCGCGGTTCGTGTATTTCTTGGCGATGGAGATCACGAGGCGCAGATTGGCCTCGACCATCTCTTTCTTGGCAATGGCCGCTTCGCGTTCGCCCTTCTGCACCTGGTTTACAATGCGGCGGAACTCGCCGATCGAGATCGCCGTTTCCTGCGCCAGGTTCTGAATCTCCGCCCGCAGATCCTCGATTGCCCTGGTTTCGCTGTTGCTGAATTCCTTCCAGCCCTTGCCCGAAAGAACCGCAACACGCTCGGTCCAATTCGTGTCGAGTTCGGAGCCCTGATACTCCTTGAGGAAGGATTCGCGCTTCACGCCATAACTCTCGGCGAGGCGCAGCAGACGGCCTTCGTTCTGCACCAGACGCTTGTTGATGTCGTAGAGCTGCTCGACCAGGGTCTCGATGCGCGCATTGTTGAGCGAGAGAGACTTCACCGAAGTGATAAGTTCGCCCTTCAACTGCTTGTAGCGGCGCTCCTGGCTCGACGACAGGCTGTCCGCATCGGCCAGGCTCGACTCCACCTTCTGATCCTGCAGCTTGCGAAGCTTCTTATAAGTGTCGGCGATGAAGTCCAGCGTCTCCATGACACCGGGCTTGAGTTCAGCCTCCATCGCGGCAAGCGACAGATTGGCTTCATCCTCTTCGTCGTCCTCTTCCTCGGGCTGTCCTTCGCCACCCACATCGGTAACGTCGTCGCTCCGGGTGCGCTTGGGTTTTTCCTCAGCCGCCGGCTTACTCTCCTCCTCGGAGGGACGTTGCACGACTGGCGCCTGTTTGGCTTCCGGCCCGGCATAGGTCGCCTCGAGATCGATGATCTCACGCAGCAGGATCTTGCCTTCATTCAACTCGTCGCGCCAGATGATGAGCGCCTGGAATGTCAGCGGGCTTTCGCAGAGCCCCGCGATCATCGTTTCGCGGCCGGCCTCAATGCGCTTCGCGATTGCGATTTCGCCCTCACGCGAAAGAAGCTCCACCGAGCCCATTTCGCGCAAATACATGCGCACGGGATCGTCGGTTCGATCCGTCGGCTCTTTTTTTGTCGTGGTGGCAACGGCAGTCCCCGACTGTGTGGTCAGCTCGCCGCTTTCCTCGTTGTCGTTGGAATCGTTGTCTTCCGCAACTTCATCTTCCTCGACCACATTGATGCCCATATCCGAGAGCATCGCCATTGTGTCTTCGATCTGTTCGGAACTGACTTCGCCAGAAGGCAGGACGGCGTTGAGCTCATCCATCGTCACATAGCCGCGCTTCTTGGCGGCCTTGATCATCTTCTTGACTGCGTCGTCGGAAAGGTCGAGCAAAGGGCCGTCGGAGCCCTCACGTTCGGTTTCGACCTCTTCCTTCTCTTT
Organism: uncultured Nitratireductor sp.; assembly: GCF_913053745.1. Taxonomy (GTDB): domain Bacteria; phylum Pseudomonadota; class Alphaproteobacteria; order Rhizobiales; family Rhizobiaceae; genus Nitratireductor. Next base: position 1,406 of record NZ_CAJXGF010000004.1, on the reverse strand, counting down.
TGTCGCCATGCTTTGCCTTCTCCAACCGAGCGGGGGTCCATGCCACCCCGTCGCCGCCGCTGCAACGGCTGTCCGTCGCGGCATTTCGCAACCTGATTCGTGATCTAGCGTCGGCTGCGTTAATACCGGATTAACCCTGATACTTAGGTGGACTCCCTGTCACGTCCAATTTCGGTATCTTGCTCTTACGTGCCGCCCGTTCGTCCGTGACAGCACAGCTCTTTTTCGAATCGATCCTGATTCCCGCATTCTGACACGACGTCAAGCCGAAGCGCCGCGATTCGTGCCAAAAAACCGAATCAAACAGCGATTCCGATACTTTTTCGCGTTTTGGCGGATCAAAGACCCGCCGCGATGCGCGCTCGTCATCAAGACCGATTCGCACGCCCCGATAGAATGCCGAAGCCTTCAATGAGCGCTTCGGTTGCCTGCAGATTGCTCAGCTCCGCCTGGATCTCAACCAGATGCCGGGCATCGTCCTCATTCCAGTCGTTGGCCAGCGCCAGTTCAGCCGCTTTCAGTTCCTTATGTAGAGAGCCTGCGCGCCGGTGCAAGTGGAGCGTCTGCGCGAAGGCTTCCCGCGCGTCATCCAGTGCCGCACTTTCAAGAGCCGACCAAAGATAAGCTGACTTCACACGAGCTTCCGCCTGTTGCCAGATTCCAAGCAGCCCGTCCGCATCGATTGTCTTTAACAGGATCTCGCGATCGTGCGTCGGATTGTGGGCGACCGCATCGAGGATCGCCATGCGCAGCCGGCCAAGCTCTGCGCTCGCCAGCGACATCTGGTCGAGCGCGTCGAAATATTCGTCGAGCAAGGAGGGATGATTGACCAGCGACACCAGAAGCGTGGCCTCGCGCAACGGCATGGCCGGCGCCGAGCTGCGCACCAGCGCGGAACGTGCGAGACTTTCCGAAACCGCGAGCCGTCCGGCTGCGCCACCCGGGCGGCCGCCAAACCCGCGGCCCCGACCGCCTCCATTGTTCCCGCCATCTCGAAAGCTACGCTGACCGCCGCGCTGCCCCTGATTGGTGCCGAAGAAGGCGCGGGCACGCTCACGCATGTCCTGGCTGTAGTGCCGCTTCAGGTTTTCATCGCCGATCCGTGACGTCAGCGCCTGCAGGTTGCGCTCCAGTTCCGCGCGGCGCTCGGGCGTGTCGAACACCTTGCCCGAGGTTTCGCGCATCCAAAGCATGTCGGCCAGCGGCCGCGCGCCTGAGAGCACCGCGGCGAAAGCGTCCGGGCCCTCCTCCCGCACCAGGTCGTCCGGATCCTTGCCCTGCGGCAAGAGCGCGAAGCGCAGGCTGCGCCCCGGCTGCACCAGGGGCAGAGCCAGATCGGCGGCGCGCCAGGCGGCCCGCAGACCGGCCTCGTCGCCATCGAAACACAGCACCGGTTCGCCGGTCAT